>NZ_JBHFJH010000024.1:0-537773 GCF_057334655.1 Paenibacillus sp. AGC31 | reverse complement strand
TTCGTAAGAAGCGGAAGAAGTCCAGCTATACGCCATCTGTGATTTATCCGAATCGCCTGAAGCGCAAATTTCATGCCACAGCCCCCCAGCAAAAAATGGTGACGGATATTACTTATATTTCGGATGGAAACACATTCGTTTATCTGTCTGTCATTCAAGACTTGTTCAACAACGAAATTGTAGCTTGGCAATTATCTAAACGGAACGATGTTCAGCTCGTATTGGATACGGTGGAACAATGGACACAAAAAAGAGACGTTTCGGAAGCCGTGCTCCATTCGGATCAAGGCTTCCAATACACGTCTCAGGCGTACAACACACGATTAGAAGCATTCGGCGTCAAAGGCAGCCACTCTCGCAAAGCAACCTGCCTGGATAACGCATGCATCGAATCTTTCTTTTCGCATCTCAAAACAGAGAAGCTGTACCTTAACCAGGGTAATTCAGAAGCAGAGATTCGACAAGCCGTGGAAGATTACATGTACCATTACAACTACCGACGATTTCAAGCCAAACTCAAACAGCGCGCACCGATTGAATATCGATGCGCGCTGGCAGCATAGCTTTTTTCATCTGTCTACTTGACAGGGGTATGACCATATGCAAGGTGGTAGTTTAGTTTTTTTATAATTTTAACCCAATCCCATAAAAAATGATTGAGGTTTTGATACGATATCACCAATACCACCAGAAATTATGCTAAGGGTTCTAGTTCCTTTGATATATATGGAACCTGACTTTCCTGAAAAAGAGGCAGAATTGTTAGTCGCAACAGCATCATGAACCCAAGAGTTTCCAGGGTGGAAACCCTGAAGAGAGCTTGAACTACCAGTAACTTTGGTTATATTCCCAGAACTATTTCTATCATAATACACGGTAGCTGTAATCCAAGAAAGGTTTGCCCCTGCAGCCAATCCATCTCCCCAAACTGTAGCTGTATTGGAACCAGCTGCAGCAGCCCTCATCTGAGGAGCTGATGACGCTTTAAAGCTTTGGTTAGCAATATCTGAATAATACGTCAGTAGAGCAGCATATTCATCCAAATCATCTACAGTTGTTGCTCCTTTGTTAAGTTGCACAGTACTAGCATTTTCAGTTTTCTCTACTGTAAATCCTGTAGCTTTCAAAATTTCTTCTTTCGATTTATATTTCCCTTTTACTTCTTCAAAGTACTCTGCTGGCACAATATCACGAACAGAAACTGTCTCTACCTCAGCAGAAACTTTCACATCATTAATAGTGGTTGAAACTTCATTAGCACTAGCACTAGCAACAACTAAAGAATTAAGTAACATTGCACTGGATAACAATACAACTGCACCTTTTTTCATCATATAAATACCTCCTAAATATTTGTTTTATTGTTATTTTTTAACCTAAAAAGGTTATAAAGGTAATGTTACCATATAAGTATTTAATAGTCTACTCTTTTTAAATAATTTTGTATTTTTTTGTTAATATAAATTGTTAATATGATAATTGTACTCTTGCTATAGTCAAGCGTTCTACCGATTTCTTTTAGGCAGTAACGCAATTAAATCTCTTAATTTTCTTCATATATATATAACTTCTCTTTCCAAAATTTTTATAACATCTGTATACAGCTTGCCTTTGTTATATATGATAAGGAATGTTGCCCTCGAGCTTTTCATTACGTTTTTTGCTTCATATAATTGTTTTATCAATTTGCTCCTTTTCTTCATGTACTCTTCAATATATATTTTCTTATCACTCTTAATTCTCACTTTATTACCCATAATTATACAACATATTCAAGTTTATTTCTCCCATTATTCCCATATCATCCACTCATTAGCTGTCTGTTTAACTACTACTTCAAGGATATTTCTATTACTACACGCAAAATAAAAAAAGAACTCAGGTGGGTGTTAATCCACCTCGGGAACGTCCAATCGCTTGCTTTGCCCCTTTTGCGACTGATCCATGCTGGTACTCATACAATCGAAGCATCAATCATCACACTTTCCTAATAAGAATTTAGGGAAATATGCTTCAACAACACTCCATCCAAAATGCCCGCTTTCTGTCAGCGTCTAAAACCGGTGTAGACGGATTTCCTATTGGGGAAGTGGTCTTGTAGGTCAGCGCTAACATAATTCGATTGTCCACTACGGGATGCCCTCCTTGTGGTTTCGTTCAGATGGAAAAAATTTGAATTAGCCACCATTGTCTCACGTGAATTTCGTATCGTATATTACCATTTAATTAGTTTGAACACACACCCTAGTATAGTCAAACTTTCGTTGTGTTTTTTATACTTACGATCATCCAAAAAATCCTGATATGAAAATGATAAACAACACAAAAACCACTCCTTAATTAAGAAGTGGTTTTTGTGTTGTTTATCATTTGTAACAGTGACTGCTTCACAAATTCTTGTCACATCGTAACGAGAATTCACTCTGCTAGGCACATGATGCTTTAAAGGATTTTACACCTTTATTACATCATGCCGCCCATTCCACCCATACCGCCCATGTCAGGCATTCCGCCGCCAGCACCTGCTGGTTCTGGTTTGTCAGCGATAACTGCTTCAGTAGTCAGGAACATTGCTGCTACAGAAGCAGCGTTTTGCAATGCATAACGAGTTACTTTTGCAGGGTCAACGATACCAGCTTCGATCATGTTAACCCACTCGCCAGTTGCAGCGTTGAAGCCAATTCCTGTTTGTTCTTTTTTCAGACGTTCCACGATTACGGAACCTTCTTCGCCAGCGTTAGCTGCGATTGTGCGGATTGGTGCTTCCAGAGCACGCAGGACGATGTTTACGCCTGTTTGCTCGTCACCGGACAGAGCTACAGCCGCAACCGCGCTATATACGTTCATGAGCGCTGTACCACCACCGGATACGATACCTTCTTCAACCGCAGCGCGAGTTGCGTTCAGGGCATCTTCGATGCGAAGTTTGCGTTCTTTCAATTCTGTTTCAGTAGCCGCACCAACTTTGATTACTGCTACACCGCCGGACAATTTAGCCAGACGCTCTTGCAGTTTCTCTTTGTCGAACTCGGAAGTTGTTTCTTCCAGTTGTGTACGGATTTGGCTAACACGTGCATCGATATCGGATTTGTTACCAGCACCGTCAACGATGATTGTGTTTTCTTTTGTTACACGGATTTGGCGAGCTGTACCCAGTTGTTCCACAACAGCGGATTTCAGGTCCAGACCCAGTTCTTCCGTGATCAATTGGCCACCAGTGAGGGCAGCGATGTCTTGCAGCATTGCTTTACGACGGTCACCAAATCCTGGAGCTTTAACAGCTACAGCATTGAATGTACCACGCAATTTGTTCACAACCAGCATAGCCAGTGCTTCGCCTTCGATATCTTCAGCGATCAATACCAGCGGTTTGCCTTGTTGAACGATTTTCTCAAGCAATGGCAAGATGTCTTGCGTGCTGGAGATTTTTTTATCTGTGATCAAGATGTACGGATTGTCCAAAACAGCTTCCATTTTGTCCGTATCAGTGATCATGTAAGGAGAGATGTATCCACGGTCGAATTGCATACCTTCAACCACTTCAAGCTCTGTAGCGAATCCTTTGGATTCTTCTACTGTGATAACGCCATCTTTACCCACTTTTTCCATAGCTTCAGCGATCAGTTCGCCTACTTCTTCGTCAGCTGCAGAGATTGCTGCAACTTGTGCGATGGATTGTTTGGAATCGATTGGTTTGGAGATGGATTGCAATTCAGCAACCGCAGCTTTAACCGCTTTGTCGATCCCTTTACGGATACCGATTGGGCTAGCGCCTGCAGTTACGTTTTTCAGACCTTCTGTGATCAGCGCTTGCGCCAATACAGTTGCTGTTGTAGTACCGTCACCGGCAACATCGTTGGTTTTCGTTGCTACTTCTTTAACCAGTTGTGCACCCATGTTCTCGAATGCATCTTCCAGTTCGATTTCTTTAGCAATGGTTACACCATCGTTAGTGATGAGCGGGCTTCCGAATTTTTTCTCCAGAACCACGTTACGGCCTTTAGGACCGAGTGTTACTTTTACTGCATTAGCCAATGCGTCCACACCACGAAGCATGGAGCGACGAGCGTCTTCACTGAATTTAATGTCTTTAGCCATCTTAAGAAAACCTCCCTAGTTTTTGTTGAAAAATGGTGGTGCTATATGGTTCGGTTATCCGATTAAATTTGAATTAGTCGAGAATCGCGTGAATATCGCTCTCTTTCATAATCAAATATTCTTTACCTTCGAATTTGATTTCTGTACCGGCATATTTGGAGAAAATAACGCGATCTCCTTCTTTCACTTCCAGAGCTACACGTACGCCGTCTTTCAATACTCCAGCACCAACTGCAATGATTCTACCCTCTTGCGGTTTTTCTTTGGCGGAGTCCGGGAGTACGATCCCGAAAGAAGTTGTTTGTTCTTGCTCCAGTGGTTCTACCAATACGCGTTCACCTAAAGGTCTGATCATGAAAAATAGCCTCCTTTTGAAATTATATAACGTTACATTGTAGGTTGTAGCCATATGTATTAGCACTCGACAGTGTTCAGTGCTAACAACCAACTTTATGATACTCAACTTGAAGCATGATTTCAAGTCCTTTTGACGAATTCCTGCGAGAATTTACGTTGAATTTACACAAACATAGCCAAATTACACCCGCTGTGCCTGGTTCTATGTTGCAATTCACTAATCTTATTCTACGAAATTGTTTAGCCCTTCTGCAACGTTAGCAGACAGTCCCTTTCCCATTGTATCCATTGTTGAACATAATATGCCTGCTTGTCCTGTAGTTTGGTCGGCAGTCTACAGAAATAGCCCGGATAAGAACATACCGTCTTTTCCGGGCACATTACAGCTTATCCTCATTCAGCCTGCATGTTTCTTATCCTCGGCACGAACGTAGCGGGATTCGATCTCTTCATCGGCTGCAAGCTGCTTGCGGTATACGATTGCGGATAATAACACACTGATCTCATATAACAGGAGCAAGGGAATCATCACCAGCAGATCGGAAATAAAGTCTGGAGGTGTAATGACCACTGCAATGAAGATCAAGACAAAATAAGCAACTCTGCGCATCTTGCGAAGGCGAATTGGATTCAGAATCCGCAGTCCTGTCAGAAACATAATAAATAAAGGAAGTTCAAATAACAGGGACACAGGCAGCACAATACCAAACAGGAAGCTGAAATACTGTTTCATCCCGTAGGTCTCCACAAGCCCCATCTTCTCCGTAATTGCTGTTGTGAAGGCAAGTGCCATCGGAAATATAACATAATACGAGAAAGCCATACCTGTCAGAAATAAAAGAAACACATAGGGCACATACTTCAGCGTTGCTTTTCGTTCGCGCGGCTTTAGTCCTGGACTAACAAACTTCCAGATCTGATACACCGTAAACGGCAGCGTAATAATAAGTGAAAACAAACCGGCAATCTTCATGTAGATGCCTATCCCGTCCCAGAACGAGAAGGCATGTAAAACAAAACCTTTTGCCGACTCTGCCTTGGTCAGATATTGGTATACCGGGTCCGCCACAAAAAATCCTGCAATCAGGCCCAGCACAAATATACTTAATACGTAGATCAGCCGCTTCCGCAGCTCACTCAGATGTTCCGTAATCGACATTTCTTCCATTTGCTGCGTCATGCCTGCCCCCCATTATTGCCAGCTTAAAATACAAAACCCTTCCGGCAGGAAGGGATTTCTCTTTCATTGCCGTCAAGATTATTCCGGCAGGCGTTTATCAGCAGGCTTGTCTGCAGGTGTGCTCTCAGCCGCCAGCGGTTTCGCCTTCTCCTGCTCTTTTCGATTGGACGAGTCATCCTCAGAGATAATCTCGCGAGCGCCCTCTTTGAATTCACGGAAGGTACGCCCAACTGCACGTCCCAGTTCCGGAAGTTTGTTGGGTCCAAACAACAACAATGCAATCACGGCCAGCAAAATAAAACCCGTTGGTCCAATGGAACTTAACATTGATAATCCTCCTCGTCTCAAGCTTCGAAGATGCGCATACTCGGCCAGATGTTCATAGATGTCTCTACTGCGTTCTTAATTTAAGCCCATCATACCATAGATGTAACCACTTACATAACCCGCAAAATTCACAAATAAGAGATGTCACTAGAACAATCTAACAACGGTCATGGCTAATCGGATATCTTGCCCAAGAGTCCATGCCCAATTATTGCTTGAACTGACCCGTAACCATCAGCAGCGCTTCCGGAAGCTGATCCATAATGGCAGCCAGATGTTCGTGCACACCCTTTGGTGTACCTGGCAGATTCACAATCAGCGTGCGTCCACGAATGCCACATACCCCACGGAACAGCATTGCAGAACGGTTTTTGCTCATTACACTGTACCGCATGGCCTCTGCCATCCCGGGAACTTCTCGCTCAATTACGCGCCGGGTCGCTTCCGGAGTAATATCACGAATGGCCAGCTCCGTGCCACCGGTAGTCAGCACCAGATCGGCGTGAAAATAATCCGTCATCTCAATCAAAGCCGCAATGATCTCATCGGGTTCATCCGGAACGATACGGTACTCCACGATTTGACCACCCAGCTCTTCTTCCACCAGCTCCCGAATGACTTGTGCACTCGTATCCTCACGTTCCCCGCGGGCTCCTTTGTCACTGGCTGTCAGGATTGCTGTTCTCCACACCATAAAGATCACCCTTCTCCTCTATGAAAATAAATATTGCCTATCGGCTGTAATCACCGTTTTTGCCACCACTCTTGGAATTCAGCATGGTTGGACCGATAATCATATCTTTTTGCATGGCCTTGCACATGTCATAGACCGTCAGTGCTGCAGCTGAGGCAGCCGTGAGCGCCTCCATCTCAACCCCCGTTTTGCCTTCGGTTTTGACAGTAACTTCAATGTGTAATTCATCCACTCCGTTATCATGAAAACGAATATCTACACCCGTCAGTGCCAGTGGATGGCACATCGGAATCCAGTCCGACGTTTTCTTCGCGCCTTGAATCCCGGCAATCTGAGCCACAGCCAGAACATCACCTTTACCGATTCGGCCCTCCCGAATCGCTTCCAGTGTATCTGGATTCATCGTCACTTTCGTCACGGCCACAGCCGTACGTACGGTAATTTCCTTACCCGAAATATCAACCATCCGGGCCCGGCCCTGTTCATTAAAATGGGTAAGTTTACCACCGGAATCCTGGCCGTTGTTCACTTCTGAACTCAATCACATCACAACCCTTTATTCGATATGTAATATACCTTCGGTTGTTATCAACAGATCAATCCGCAGATCGAGCAGGTCCATCGGGATTTCCTCCTGTAACTGACCCGGCAACACCATCGCAGCCATCAACGGTTTCTTGCCCGGCATCGCACATGTTGCTGCAAGCGTCTCGGCAAAACGATCATAATAACCGCCACCATAACCAATACGCCCGCCATGGAGATCATAACCAAGCCCCGGTACCAATATGAGATCGATACCCGGCCAATCATCAGGCGTCAGGACTTCACAGGAATCCTTGGGTTCCGGTATCCCCCATATGCCTGGCTCCAGATCTTGTTCTCCGGTCACTCGCCGTAGCTCCATTCGAGGTGGATTCGCCAACACTTTTGGTGCAAACATCACATCTCCATGTTTCCAGCCCTCTTGAAACAGAAAAGCTGTGGACGCTTCGCTTCCATAGGACAAATAACTGAATATGACGAGTGGTCTGTTCACGACCTTACTCTTGGCCTGTCTAAGGCGCTCCAGCTCCCGCTTCACTCCAGCGTTAATCTTAGTCATTGCCTGCTGACGCATGCTTGCATCCATCAGATCACGGCTCTGTCTCAGTCTGGATCGAAGCTGACTTTTCAGTTCCGCATGATCCTGCATATCCTTGAATAACCTCCTGTTGATAGGGAAGGTAGAAAAAAGCTCTCATTTAAAACAATTTATATGTTATGACCAGTTGTCATCTTGTTGAATGGTTAAAATGATTCATTTTCTG
Organism: Paenibacillus sp. AGC31; assembly: GCF_057334655.1. Lineage (NCBI taxonomy): Bacteria > Bacillati > Bacillota > Bacilli > Caryophanales > Paenibacillaceae > Paenibacillus > Paenibacillus sp. AGC31. The sequence continues at coordinate 529,807 of NZ_JBHFJH010000024.1, read as the reverse complement.
CAAAATCCTCATGTAATAACATGCCTTCTTTCAGTTTATCATTGATTGATCAAAAAGACTACATACCCCATGCGTTCCCAATCGGTGCAATTGCTCTGTATTTCATGTAAACTGGGATATAGTTGTCATATCAAGAACTGGACCTATGGAGGAACTTAATTTTATGCTGCTGCAAGTATCCGGAATTATCAAACGTTTTGGTGTCGATCCTATCCTGGACGGCGTGAACTTACAAATATTAGAACGCGAGCGCATCGGCCTCGTTGGTGTAAACGGTGCAGGAAAATCCACTTTGCTCAAAATTGTAGCCGGTGAAATGTCCTATGATGGAGGACAGATTTTCAAATCCAAAGAAACGACGCTCGGTTACCTCGCTCAGAACAGCGGGCTTCAATCCGACCGTAACATCTGGGAAGAAATGATGAACGTCTTTGCTCACCTGACACAGGCTGAAGCCGATTTGCGTCAGATGGAACGCGATATTGCCGACCCTGCCCAGATGGAAGACGAGAAAAAGTATGCGGACCTGCTGGAACGTTATGCAAAACGCTCCGACTGGTTCAAGGACCATGGCGGTTATGAGATGGAAACCCGCATTCGCAGCGTACTGCACGGGATGGGATTCGGCGAATTTTCGCCAGACACCCCCATTGCTACGCTGAGCGGCGGGCAGAAGACACGCCTTGCGCTTGCTCGAATTCTGCTTCAGGCACCCGATCTGCTCATGCTGGACGAGCCTACCAACTATCTCGATATCGCCACCCTTACTTGGTTGGAAGATTATCTGAGAGGTTATTCAGGCGCACTGCTCGTGGTATCCCATGACCGGTACTTCCTTGATCGACTCGTAACGACCATCGTTGAGATCGAACGTCACCGCTCCAAAAAATATACGGGAAATTACAGCCGTTATATGGAGCTCAAAGCTGCCGAATATGAAACTCAGATGAAGCAATATGAGAAACAACAGGGTGAAATCTCCAAAATGGAAGATTTTGTCCAGAAAAACATTGTACGTGCTTCGACGACCAAACGGGCGCAAAGCCGGCGCAAAGCCCTCGACAAAATGGAGCGCCTTGATAAACCGATGGGAGATTTGAAAAAAGCCCACTTTTCCTTCGAAACAGCTGTTATGTCCGGCAAGGAAGTACTTCGAGTGGATCAGTTGTCTGTCGCTTATGACGAGGCCTCTCCATTGTTCCGCAATGTATCCTTCGATCTGCGGCGCGGGGAGACCGTTGCTCTAATTGGTCCAAACGGTATCGGTAAATCTACCATGCTGAAGTGCCTTACGGGAAGTTTACGTCCGGTAACCGGGGAGATCCAATGGGGAACAAAAGTGCAGATTGGCTATTATGATCAGGAACAGACTGGGCTCAATCCGTCCAATACGGTTCTCGAAGAGCTGTGGAGTGCCTACCCTGGGATGGAAGAAGCCCGTATTCGGACTGTACTGGGGAACTTTTTGTTCAGCGGTGACGATGTGCTCAAGAAGATTTCCTCCCTCAGCGGAGGTGAGAAAGCACGTGTGTCTCTCTCCAAGTTGATGCTGAAGGAAGCCAACATGCTCATTCTGGACGAGCCTACCAACCATCTCGACCTGTTTGCCAAAGAAGTGCTGGAAGCGGCATTAATGGATTATGAAGGCACTCTGCTGTTCATCTCCCATGACCGGTACTTCCTCAATAAAATGGCTGAACGCATTGTTGAGCTTCATCCAGGCGGCACAGAACAATATCTCGGTAATTACGATGATTATGTGGAGAAAAAACAGGAGCTTGAGGACATCGCACGTGAAGCTGCTGAGGCACGTCAGGTTTCGTCCAAGAACTCGTCCAAATCCGATCTGAACACAGCCACAACCGAAAAATCCGGAGCGGCTTCATTCGAAGCGGAAAAACAGGCGAAACGTGAAGAACGTAACCGTCAACGCAAGCAGGAAGCTCTGGAACAACAGATTGCGGAGTTGGAAACAAAGATTACCGAACTTGAGGCACAGATGGCTCTGCCTGAAATCTATCAGGATTATATGAAGCTGCAAGAACTCCAGCAACAATCGGAGAAACACAAAGTAGAACTCACCAAAGCATACGAGGACTGGGAAGAACTAGCTATGGAATAGTAGGACGAATTGTACAGACTCAGACCATGGCTTGATCGCGTCCATACAAGTATAGTTGTACCACTGGCTGATTCCTTATTGGGATCAGCTTTTTGTTTGTTACGGATGAGTATTGAAGGTATGCACCTTATGTTCTGTATGTTCCTTGAGATTGATCTCTAACATACGGAGGTTAGGGAAGCTGTTTTGACTTTTGTCAAATTTACTCGAATGAAGAGAAATATTTTTATCCCCTTTTCCCTCACACTTATCCACATGAAAGCAAGATAGCAAGCACATTAATAAGCTTAATTATACAGCGGTAGAATAGCCTTTTACACACAAAAACCATATTTATCCACCAAGTTATCCACTTTATCCACAACTTTGTGGATAGTAAGGAGTCATTCTATCCCCTAAACCCTTTTCGTTTCGAAAACTATACTGGTTTGACTTTATCCTAGTTACCCACAATTTTCACTGGATATGTGGATAACTATAGTCACACCTTGACAAATGCATCCTTCCACTCCTCAATGCTCCTCCATAATAAGACAAAAGCAGACCTTTGTCGTTCAAGGCCTGCCCGTCATTGATTTACTATATGCCATGCATATTTACAACGAATTGCAATTGCTACTATTGCCGCTGTAGATACGATCTGGCAAAGATGTTTTAGGCATGTGCTTCTTGTTCATGATGTTCGGAAGACTCCGCCTTCAGCCCAGCAGCATTACAAGCCGCTACATAAGCAAGACCGGCAGCCATGACGATATCATTATGTGTTGCCGTTCCCCGGAACTCACGTCCTGCACGCTCCACGGTAACTACAGCTTCTGCACTTGCACCCTCTCCCCCACTCAAGGCATGCATCTCCATATCAACAAACGCAATATCATCGGAAATGCTTTGACCAATCGCACGGATGGTTGCATCCACGGGTCCCCCGCCAACAGCGGAGTATGATTGTTCTCCAGCGCTTGTGCGAATGCGAACGGCGGCCATTCGATCCGTCATGCTGCCCGCTGTCACCTGCAATTCAACCAGTTCATAGTCCTGTGCAGGAATATTCATGGTCTGGCTAACCATCTGTAATAACTGGTCGTCACTGACCACTTTTTGCTGGTCTGCGGTTTCTTTGAACACCTCATACAATTGCTCCATCTGTTGCTCATCCGGCTCAAAACCGTATTTACGAACCCGATCCTTCAGGGCGTGACGACCGGAGTGTTTCCCCAAAATAATCATGCTGCGCGGAATACCCAGCGCTTCCGGGTCCATAATCTCATAGGTGCTGCGATTCTTCAGCAGACCATCCTGATGGATGCCAGATTCATGCTGGAATGCATTACGTCCCACCACTGGTTTGTTGTAAGCAATCGGGAAGTGCATCGCACGGCTAATCTGACGTGAAGTCTCATACAGCTGATTCAGCTTAATGTTCGTCGTTGCACCAATTGCGTCTCCCCGAGTCTCCAGCGCCATAATCAGCTCTTCCAGTGCACAGTTCCCTGTCCGTTCTCCGATACCATTGATGGTTACTTCAATCTGGGTAGCTCCATTGGCAATCGCAGCCAAACTATTGGCTACGGCCAGGCCCAGATCATTGTGACAGTGAGCACTATAGCGAACCTGATCGCCGCCTCTTGCACCCTCACGCACCCGGCGGAACATCTCGCCATACTCATGTGGCAGGGCATAACCGACCGTATCCGGCAGATTAATAATGCTCGCTCCAGCTTCAATGGCGACTTCAACCATTTCAATCAAATCGTCCATCTTGGTACGGGCAGCATCCATAGCTGTGAACTCTACGATGTCCGTGAACTGGCGTGCATAAGATACCATCTCACGAGCGGTAGCCACCACTTCACTGCGCGGACGGCGCAGTTGATGCTCGATATGAATATCCGAAGAAGAGATAAACAGGTGAATTCGGCGCCGTGCTGCATCCGCTGTTGCTTGAACAGCTGCATCGATATCACCTTTGACCGCACGCGCGAATCCGCAGATTTCCACGTTCTGCAACTGTCTCGAAATCGCCTGAACCGCCGCGAACTCACCTGGACTGGAGATCGGGAATCCAGGCTCAATGACGTCGATACCCAGAGAAGCCAGTTGGTGTGCCAGTTCAATCTTTTGCTCGGGCTGCAGACTTGCTCCTGGTGCCTGTTCTCCATCACGCAGCGTTGTATCAAAAATCTCAATCATGCGTTTGTTATTAGTTGTTGTCATATCCATCAACCTCCATCAAATTTTTATAAATATTTTCGTTACGATCCACGAGCCACAGAACACCTGCTAATCGCCGTCACTGTTGTTATATATTTTGTTTGTAAACACATATGTTGTTTGTAGCTTAGTCCTTGGTGATCAGTAATACCTATTGAATGTTTCGTGCCTATACTTGTTGTTCAATGTTCATTACTCGTTCGTTGTATATCATGCTTACCTTCATGACAGAGTGTACGTCGACTTACACCCTGACCTTCTGATTCTTCAATCTCCATATGGTTCTTCCCATGCCCACCCTGCTGCCGGCAGCAAACACAAATAACCCGCCATCTCATATAAGAGACGGCGGGTTATTATCCCCTCCGCGGTACCACTCTCGCTTGATGGGCCGGGCTTGCGCCGGACTCCATCCACCTCGTCGTCTCCGAGATCCGCTGGATGTGCGTGCAAGCACGACATCACTGGAATTCGGAGAAACACCCTATAACGGGGGTTAACCGTTGCTGTGTAACACATGTTGTTGTCCATCAGGACAACTGGGCGATAGATATCGTCCCCACGCTTCCACAGCTCCGTTCCCGGGCGAGATTCGAATGATTCCAGCCACTGCGTCGCACCACCCCGCAGCTCTCTGAGCGCTTTATCGTTCTACTGCTCCCGTTCATCACATTTATAATATGACCTAACTTCATTCATCCTAATTTTGAAAATCAAAAAAAGCCTGCCACCTCATGCAATAATGCAAGAGACGACAGGCTGTTCACCTTCGCGGTACCACTCTTGTTGACTTCCTTCCTGTTCATTCAAGACAACCCCTGAATGCTTTCGCATATCCGGATCACTTGAAGCAGCCTGAAAGCCCCCTCAGTTATCGTCAGTTGATCCTTGTAATAACGGTCCTACCAACAACGGCCCATTCACGGAGGCAACCCGTAACCATGTACTTTGGGCCATGATCGGCCTTCGGATTCTCCCGGGGAGTCACCGTGTTCCATCGTTCCGCTTCCAGGTGAGTTTCAGGTTTCCTTCGACTGCGTTGCACCATACCGCAGCTCTCTATAACCGGGAATGACCTTACTATTCCTGTTCATCGCGTTTATCAGTTCAGGAATCTGAATTCCTGTTTAAATTTGTAACTAAATATACATTCTTTACATCCCTGTTGTCAACTCTTAATCTCAAACTGCTTGCCTATACGGACTGAACGGACCATTCCTCCAGGGAAAGTCCCGGATCTGCCTTCGCATCAAATTCAGCAATTTCTCCCCGCTGCCATTTCAGATACGCAGCCGCTCCAATCATGGCCGCATTATCTGTACAATATTCCATTGGCGGGATTAACAGTTCAAGCCCTTCCTTCGTGCATCGCTCCTGTAATGCCGAGCGTAACCCCCGGTTAGCTGCAACACCACCGCATAATAACAGTTGACGTGAACCATACTCACGAACTGCTCTAACGGCTTTCTCCACCAACACTTCAACAACAGCTTCCTGGAAACCACGTGCAACCGCAGACGGCTCCAAGGTTTCTCCGCGCATTTTGGCCTGGTTGAGCACATTCAGTACAGCAGACTTCAGACCACTGAGACTGAAATCGTACGAACCTGCTTCCAGCCATACCCGTGGTAATGGCACTACGTCCTCCGCTTCAGACGCCATCCGGTCCACATGCGGGCCACCAGGATAAGGACAACCCAGTGCACGTGCTACTTTGTCATACGCTTCGCCTACAGCATCATCACGTGTACGACCAATCAGCTTGAACTTGCCCTCGGATTCCATATGCACAAGTTCTGTATGTCCACCGGATACGACCAGTGCCATCGCTGGATATTGCAGTTCATGAGTAAGTCGGTTGGCATAGATATGCCCGGCAATATGATGTGTGCCAATGAGCGGTTTGCCCAGTGCCATCGCCATCGTTTTGGCCGCAACGATACCCACCAGCAGTGCTCCGACCAGCCCAGGTCCCTGTGTTACAGCAATTGCACTTAGATCACGTGGACGAATGCCGGACTGTTCGATCGCTTGTTCCAGCATCAACGTAATGACTTCAACGTGTTTCCGTGAAGCCACTTCAGGTACTACTCCACCAAATGCCTTATGCGTCTCAATCTGACTTGAGATCAGATTGGACAGCACTTCCCGTCCATCCTTCACTACTGCTACCGACGTTTCATCACAGCTTGTCTCCACCGCCAAAATGTAGGATGGTGCAGAATTTATTTTTTCATTAAGTTCGTTCATGAATCCAGTACGCTTCCTTCCTCTTCGCCGCTCCGGCCTGCAGACGGCAAGTTCGCCCACATAATCATCGCATCTTCCCCATTATCGGAGTAATACCCCTTACGAAGACCCGCCGATTCAAACCCTTTTTTCTGATATAAACGCTGGGCAATGCTGTTCGAGACTCTGACCTCCAACGTCATTCGTTCCATCCCGAGATAAGCCGCTGTGCTCATTAATTCATCCAATAACTTTTCGCCAAGCTTGCGTCCACGATACGCGCCTCTGACTGCAATATTGGTAATATGGGCTTCATCCATGATTGTCCACATACCTGCATAGCCAATGGCCTTGCCTTCCAATTCCATCACCATATATTTAGCAAAATGATTGTGTGTCAATTCATTTTGAAATGCTTCTTCCGTCCAGGGCAGGGTAAAGGCCTCATGTTCAATCTCCATCACATCGGGAATATCCGCGAGTGTCATGAACCTGAACTGAAGCGTTGCTTCCTGCTTATTATTCGCCACATTGTCCATCTGCTTCCCCTCCCCCTTTAGCCTTTGCGCAGCAGATTGGCTTCCGCTTCAGACAGCTGGGTGTAGTTCGGCACCAGCGCATGCACGTCATCACGCTGACCTGCAAGCAGCGCGGCGGCGCCAAGGCGCCCAACCCAGCGGCCTTCCAGCTCATAAGGTACGAGCTGGAGCGCCGTTCCTGCGGGGCAGTGAAGCTCCGCCGCTGCCGCAGCATGAGGGCCCGTCTCGCCGACGATCCAGACGGCTGCGGGCCGCTCTTCCGGCGCCGCCTCCGCCATGCGGGCGGCGAGGGCTTCCAGCCATCCGTCCATCTTGCGGATGGCATCAGGCGCCAGACGCCGGGGGGCATCGCTCCCGGCGGAGGCAAACAGCGCGGTGCACGCTTGACCGCGCCGTGCATCCACAAGCGGAACGATCCAGTGGACAGGGGCAGCACCTGTGCTGCCCTGGTCCGCGGATGGCTTTCCGCCAGCCCCTACTGCGGCATCCTCTGCTGCAGCTTCTGCCTTGGCGGCAAGCCCGCTGTGCCAGCCGCCCCAGGCGATGGCCTGAAGGCTGGACACCCCGGCTACGGGGATGTCCCACGCCCAGGCCAGTGTCTTCGCAGCGGTCACCGCAATGCGGATGCCCGTATACGAGCCTGGGCCAACGCCAACGGCAATGCCGTCCAGTTGGCCAGGCTGTGTGTTGCTGGCGGCCAGCAGCTGCTCCATCACCGGTACGACGTGTACCGAATGGTTACGCTCAGCCCGTTCATTGCGTTCTTCCAGAAGCGCATGATCTTCCATCATCGCAGCTGCCATCACTGCGGTGGATGTATCCAACGCCAAAAACCGCTGACGCGGCTCTTTTTGTAAATCTTCCATCATCATTTGACCCCATTCTGTCTGAACTGTCGGCACATGGCTGCATAAGTCTCGCCGTACCCATCCAGTGTAATCGTTCGATCCTCCAGGCCCGTTGTTTCAATCTGCACATGCAAATGCTCTTGCGGCAGCAATTCGGGAATGATACTCGACCACTCCACCAGACTGACTCCGGCTCCATAGAAATATTCATCAAGTCCAAGCTCATCCGCTTCTTCCAGCGATATGCGATATACATCCATGTGATATAAAGGCAGACGCCCTTCGTACTCCTTGATTAGTGTGAATGTGGGACTGCTTACCACATCACGTACACCCAAATGCCAGGCAAATTTCTGTGAAAATGCCGTTTTACCCGCGCCCAGATCACCATCCAAAGCAACCACCATGCCGGCGTTTGCCTGTCTGGCGAGTGCGGAAGCGAGTGCTTCTGTATCTGCAATGCCATGGGATTGATACACCCACTGCTCGTGCGTCTGATTCAATATTCGCCCCACCTTTGGCGGTCCAGCCGCCTGAGTTCACTTTGAACCTTATTATATCGGTCCCTTTCTTCCCCCGCAACATCCAAGGAGGCAAGCGGAAATATAACATGCATTATTAGACGTGTCACAAAACTCGCTTCCTTCGAAGTTTCAGACACCCACTAGGAAAAACCAAAAACCGGCACCTCTCGGTACCGGCCGTGTTATGCATAAATTTCAGCTTTTATTCATTCTCGAATCCCTCAATAACTATATGTTACTTGTATCTACTCCTCCAAACGATCCACACGTACCGTATGGGTATTTCCCGGGTTACTGCCCACCTGAACGGTTGCCATGCCATTGGCTTCATCCACACTCTCGATCCAGACCGGATCTCCTTCCAGCGTAACAGCAATGGTATCCTTCGAATCATAGATCGCCTTGGCGCGCTTCGCATCCATCATTTTATTCATACTCCCCTTCCGGATCTTCGTGGTCTTCCCTAATCATGGTGTCTGTTGTGCTATCACCAATATAACCGTTATCTTCCGTAACCTGTCCCCCGCCTAACCCTTCATTCACCATCCGGTCAATGTCGAGCATAAAGGACTCCCGATCAAGGGGCAATTCTTCCGAAGTGACCGCTTCCCAGTTTACAGCTGTAGCAGGTGTATAGAATTCTTCAGCACTTTCGGCTTCGGCAAGAGGATACGGAGAAAATGCATGCTTGTGTGCTTCTTCCTCATCACGTCTGTTCTTCAATATTGCACCTCCCGGCATATGTGCTGCGAGAATAACTACCTATCCCATGCTCGTCTTCCTGTCGGAATCCAAACATGTTTCTGTTATCATCCCCGAGTCTCGCCGAACCATACGAATTCGTTCATCTACAAGACGATTATCCCTCGCACCAGATGCCCATACTATTGAATATAAATCCGTGTTCAAAAAGTCCGGTTTTCAGTACCAAGAAGATGGAATAAAGCTAGAAATGGAGTAGCGGAGCGTAGGCAAACTACGTGAGCAACGGACATTTGGGCTGAATTTCATATTCGATGCTGATCATGCCGCTAGGCATGATTCGTAATCAAAAGCGGAAATTTTTGAACAACCTTTTGAAAGGAGCCGATCTATGCATACCGTCTGGAAAGGTGCAATCAGTTTTGGCCTTGTGCATGTCCCTGTCAAAATGTTCTCGGCTACCGAAGACAAAGACATCTCGATGCGTTATATCCATAAAGTCTGCGGCAGCCCGCTCGCTTATGTTCGTCAATGTCCCTCCTGTGAAGTGGACGTGAAGTGGGAAGAGATCACCAAAGGCTATGAATATGAAAAAGGAAAGTTTGTTCTCTTCGAGAAAGATGAATTGGAAGCGTTGAATGATTCCACCAGCAAAACCATTACCATACTGGATTTTGTCGACTTGACTGAGATTGATCCGATCTATTTTCAGAAAACATATTACCTATCGCCCGATCAGGCTGGGGGAAATGCCTACCAGTTGTTGATGAACGCGATGCGAGATACCAGCAAAATTGGGATCGCCAAAATCTCCATTCGCTCCAAAAGCAGTCTGGCTGCCATACGTGTGCTGGAAGATTGCCTCTCCATGGAGACGATTTTCTATCCGGACGAGATTCGTCCTGTCTCCCAGGTGCCCAACTTGCCTGAAGTGCAGAACGTGAATGAAAAGGAACTCACGATGGCAAAGTTGCTGATTGATCAATTGTCCACGCCTTTTGAACCCGGTAAATACACCGATGACTATCGCAGCAAACTGCTGGATCTTATTCAGCACAAAGTGGCAGGCGAAGAAATCAAGATTGCTCCAGCCAAACCTGAAGCTAATGTGATGGATTTGATGGCTGCCTTGCAGGCAAGTATCGAGGCCGTGAAGCCTATTCCGGCTGACCCTGGGACAACAACGGCCAAGCCTAAGAAACGTGCACCGCGAAAAACGCCTGCTCAAGCGGTTGCCGGAGGAGAATCCGATACACCTGCTGCACCAGCCAAAAGAAAAAACGCGACACCCAAACCAAAAGTTTGAATGTCGCTAATGCAAGACCGATTCCGTTATATGACTCATGTAACGAGGTTTACTCCGATCCGGCTTCACAGTCGGATTTTTTTGTTTTACAGAACGATTTAAGCAGTACTAGTCAATAAAACTCCAGTTATAATTCCAAAATGCGATTGACGAAAGCTGATTTATATTTTATATTAACTTATGAAAAGTAACTTATTTATGAATATACAGTCACCCTGTAATTCAGCTTCAACAGTATGCAATTAAATAATCCGTTTTCAACGCATATACACAATCAAACAGAACCTATATTATCTATTCTCAGGAGGAAACCATCATGAATACAACGTATCAAATCCCTGCCACAACCCATCTGGGTGAAGTGAGTCTGCGAATTATGAACCTGGAGCGTTCAATTAAGTTCTATACCGATGTGGTTGGATTAAAATTACTTGAGCGGAGTGGCAAAGTGGCTACGTTGACAGCCGACGGAAAACAGTCCCTGCTGCGATTGGAAGAGCTCACGGATGGAATTACCCTGCCGGAACGCTCACACGCTGGCTTGTATCATTTCGCCATCCTGCTTCCTGACCGCAAGTCCCTGGGTCTTGCTCTTCGTAATCTGGCTGCATCCGGCATCGATATCGGCCAAGGCGATCACTTGGTCAGCGAAGCTTTCTATATCTCCGATCCCGATCAGAACGGAATTGAAATCTATGCGGACCGTGCACGTGATACCTGGAAACGGGATAGCGACAATAACTACGTAATGGCAAGTGATCCTGTAGATGTGGAAAGCCTGTTTGCCATATCGGAGAATGAACCTTGGCATGGCCTGCCTGCTGGCACCGTTATTGGTCATGTACATTTCCACGTCCGCAGCCTGGAAGAAGCCCGCAACTATTACACCGGCATACTCGGTTTTGATATCGTGGGCAACTTCGCCAACATGTCTGCGCTGTTTGTTTCCGCTGGGGGTTATCATCACCATCTGGGACTTAATATCTGGGCAGGAGTGAATGCACCTGCTAATCCAGATAACGCTACAGGAATTGACTACTTCACCATTGTGTACGCCTCAAAGGAACAATTGGATCAGGCACTTGAACAATTGCGTCATTCCGGTGCAGTCGTTACACAAGTGGAGGGTACCTGGGTTACGGTAGACCCACAGAACATCCGTGTACGTCTAACCGCTGCCAATTGATTTGGTTAGGACACACACGATCATTATGGATAATTTCATAACATAAGCCCGAGTACCTGATTTCTCCACATCACAGAGAGATCGGATACCCGGGCTTTTTCATTCGCTTTTTATAAGACCGTCCATATTAGTGCATCCTAACGACTACTCCGACAAGTTAAATTCAAAAAATATGGAGATCGAAAAGACGCATGATGTTTAGGGCGTTCGTTTCTCTAATGCTCCGGACAAGAAAGGAGTACCCCATGTTCAAACCGTTGATTCCATTCGAACCCATCTCCAGAGATACCTTACCCACAGGACCGCAATGGATTGCCCAGGTCAAGTGGGATGGAGTCCGCATGCTTGCCTATGAGGACGGGCATGAGCTGCGCCTGGTGAATCGCAGATTACATGATCGAACCGCACAGTATCCCGAGCTGGTAACACCACGCAATTTATGTGCAGGCTCCTCTTATATTTTGGATGGAGAAGTTATTGCGCTGGACCCAGACACCGGAAAACCTTCGTTTTATCATGTTCTTCGGCGGGATCGGATGAGCAGACCCGAAGGTATCGCCCAAGCCATACATCAGATTCCGGTCACATATATGGTATTTGATATCCTGTTCTATGAGGGGAAATGGGTGACGGATCAGCCTTTGGCAGATCGACAGCGCCTGTTGCACGAGGTCCTTAACACCGCTCCCCATGTTCAGGAGGTCACCAATACGCTTGATGCCTCTTCCCTGCTTACGGTCATGAGACAACATCAGATGGAAGGCATTGTCTGCAAGGATCTCACCAGCAGTTATGGCATACAGGGCAAGGACCAGCGCTGGCAGAAAGTCAAAATCATGCATGATGTATATGCCATGATCGGGGGAGTCACGTACCGGAGCGGTATTGTGAATGCCGTCGCGGTCGGTGTATATGATGGGCCTAATTTTGTCTATATTGGTCATGTCGGGACTGGCAAATTGAACTCCAATACGTGGCGGGAACTCACCCATCAAGTCGAGCCTTTGATCAGACAGGACAGACCGTTCCATAATGTACCCGAGCGCAGTGCAGAGACCACCTGGGTGGAACCACGAATAGGAGTCAAAGTGCAATATATGGAGTTGACTCATCATCACACTCTACGCCATCCCAGTATTCAGACCTTCGCGGATGTAACCCGTGAGGATTGTCTGGCGAACCAGCTTCTTCAATGACTCAGTCCAAGATTGATTACACGTATAGGAGGTGTTCCATATGGCCCCCAAGATCCAGGGAACCATCATAATAGAAGGCACAGAACTGACGGTAACGAATCCGGACAAGCTGTTATGGCCGGATGCGGGTGTCACCAAAGCCATCTATCTGCAAAAGCTGGCCGCTCTGGCTCCTTATCTGCTCACGTATACGAGCAATCGACTTCTCACCACGATAAGATATCCCCACGGCGCTGGAGGGACATTTTTCTATCAAAAGAATGCCCCTGAGCCTATACCAGATTATGTGCGGACTGAAGTTCACGACGGCATCCGCTATGTGGTCATGAATGGACTTCCGGAATTGTTATGGCTTGGCAATCTGGCCGCACTTGAATTTCATCCTTCTCTGCATACTGTGGGAAGCCATCTGCCCAGTGAATGGATGATTGATCTGGACCCCTCTCAGGAACATGAACCGCGGATCATGCATGCTGCACTCATCGTTGGAGAAACCCTGACTTCCCTTGGTCTGAGGTCTATTCCCAAAACTTCGGGCGCAACAGGAGTTCAAATCATCGTTCCCATTGTGCAAGGAGTAACCTTTGATGAATTGAGAGAGATCGGTTATTTTGTGGGTAAATATGTCACTCAGAAGCACCCGGATCTGTTCACACTGGAACGACTCAAAAAGGACCGTGGAGACCGCATTTATTTTGACTATCTCCAGCATTATGGAGGCAAGACCCTTGCCGCTCCCTATACACCACGTGCCAAATCCGGGGCCACTGTCTCTACACCCCTTACCTGGGACGAGGTTAGAAGCAACGTCTCCATCCAGGATTACCATCTGATGAACATTATTGAACGCTTGAACCAAACCGGTGATTTAATCGCAGCTGTTGAACCCCAACCGGTGGAGCTCATTCTCAAACATTTGAAGAAAAAATAGCCGACTCCCTCATCACAAGGGTGTCGGCTATTATCATTCATGCGTATATCAATCGCTAATGGATACCTTTTTTCTTGAAACGTCCGCCCTTCACATCATGAATGTTACCGATAGCCACAAAGGCTTGCGGGTCCCAATCTTCAACGATGGTCTTAAGCTTCGCTTCTTCCAAACGGGTGATCACGACAAAGATGATCTTTTTCTCGTCCCCGCTGAATCCGCCCTCTCCATCCAGGAAAGTTACACCACGACCAAGACGGTCTGTCAGGGCTGAACCGATATCACGATATTTATCACTAATGATCCATACTGATTTGGACTGGTCAAGTCCCTCATTCACAATATCAATCATCTTCATCGCAATATAATATGCAATCATGGAATACAGGGCGTTCGGCCAGCCGAATACAAATCCTGCACCTGCGAAAATAAACACGTTAATGAACAATACGATCTGTCCTACAGACAACGGTGATTTCTCACTCAGCAAGATGGCGACAATCTCCGTACCATCCAGTGAACCACCTGAACGAATCACGAGTCCAACCCCCACACCCAGGATCAATCCGCCGAATACGGCTCCGAGCAATGGCTCTCCTGGTGTTAATGCAGGCACGCGGTGCAACAACGCAGTCCCGATGGACATCACCACGATCCCAAGCAGCGTGGATAACGCAAATGTTTTACCAATCTGCTTGTATCCCAGAATCAGGAATGGCAAGTTGAGCAAGGTCAGGAATACTCCGAGTGGCAGATGTGTTAGCTCTGACACCATAATCGAAATACCTGTAATTCCCCCATCAATTACGCCATTGGGCACAAGGAATATTTCAAGTGATACAGCCATTAGTGCAGCACCAATCAGAATCATCACAATACGTTGCAGCAGCTTTAATGTAAACACCGAGCTTTTGACCCCGCGGTCAGCTGGCTTGACTGTTAGTTCTTTCACCGTTACATTGGACATGGTATCCCCCCCGTTAAATCAGTGTGTGAATCCATTTTATAAATCATTTAAATACTCAGGGTGAATCTACATCTAGAAAACAGCAAACTGCTGTTCTACATGTACCCTGGCTATACAAGCACAAGCATCTAAAGGCGATATAAAATGGATTCAAAATGGTCTTCATCCCGGTTTGCACTTTCAAAAGAGAGCAAAAGGGAGCCTGTTTTCCCGCAGACTCCCCTCCTTCACCAAGACATAAATTATATATCTATTATATCATAAAAGATCAAATTTGCACAAAATACTTAGCAAAAAGAAGATAAATTCACAAAAAGTGAACTTATCCTCAGAAATCTGCCCTAAATCGCCTAAAGAAGCGGAGAAAGCATCCGAGAAAGCATTTCTGCGCCTTTTTGCCGTCGTGAACGCCTCTGAAATACCTCCCCATTGATCTGACTGCATTCCCCGAGATCACGTTCAAAGTCAGTGATCAAACGACGAATCGGAGAGCACTCGAACAGGACAGCCGTTAACTCAAAATTGCAAAAAAAACTGCGCATATCCATATTGGCCGTGCCTACCGTTGCAAGCAACTCATCCACAATCATCACTTTGGCATGTACAAAACCTTTGCGATATTGGAAGAACTCAACACCTGCTCGCAGAAGTTCCTCTACATATGAAAGGGATGCCAAATGAACAAGCTTTGAATCGGATTGATACGGAATGATAATTTTCACATCAACGCCACTGACAGCGGCTGTTTTGAGTGCCTCATACAGGGCAGGATCAGGAATAAAATAAGGTGTGGTAATGTAAATCCGGTCACAGGCTACCGAAATGGCTCCAAAACACATTTCCTGAATGGCATCCCAGTCCTGATCCGGCCCACTGGCCAGAATCTGAATTCGTTCTTCCCCGCTACAGATATGAGGTGGAAACAATTCCACAAGCTGGGGTTCGGTAATTCGCTCACCGGAAGCCAATTTCCAGTCGTTAAGGAACGTACTTTGCAGGAAATATACGGCATCTCCCTCAATCTGCACATGTGTATCCCGCCAGAAACCCACCTCCGGATATCGTCCAAGGTAATCATCGCCTACATTAATGCCACCCACGAAGCCAACCTGTCCATCCACAACAACAATTTTACGGTGATTCCGGTAGTTGACTCTTCGGTCAATCGTTGCAATCAGTGGCGGTAGAAAATAATGAAACTCCACACCTGCATCCTGCAGTTTGCGGATAAAACTCCAGCTCATCTTGTGACTGCCGAGACCGTCACAAATAAACCGAACCTTCACGCCCTCCTGTGCCTTGCGAATCATGACATCCTGAAACTTCGTACTGATCACATCATCACGGAAAATGTAAAATTCCACATGCAGATGGTGCTTTGCTTTTTCCATTTCGCTCAGCATTGCCGCAAATGCCTCTTCACCATTTGTGAGCACCGTACTGTTATTACAACCTGTAATCGGGCTCTCCGACAGATGGGATAACAGGTTAAACAATCGATGCTGGTGGCTGAAACGATCACCAGGCATATGTTCGACATCTCCAATGATGTGGGCTTGTTCCCAGATCGTTTCCTTCATTTCACGGAAGATCCGCGATCCACCTTTGCGAAGTTTTTTTCGTTTGTTATAATCCTGCGCTACGAAATAGTACACTACAAAACCGATCAAAGGCACGCAGAACAAAATAAACAGCCAAGCCACAGCTTTAGCCGGATTACGAAATTCCAGCAGTAGAATTGTGGCTGCCTGGAAAATAAATACGAGTAATATAATGACCAGCCAGAACATTTGGCTTCCTCCTCAAGTAGCAAGCTTCATGACCTTGCCCTTCTCTCACCTACACAGCTTTGACGATTATGTAATCAGCTAATCATAGATACCCATTGTACCCCCTATTCGTAACGTTTACTTAGATAAAACTTTACATAAGCAGACGGAATACTTGATTCTGGAAATTCAGATTTCTACTTTGTTCATTGTATATTTTGACTGTGTTACCTTCTACATATCAGTTTAATGATGGAGCAGATTCGCTTTGTGACGCCAATCTGCTCATTCCACCTTCCAGACTCTTCCTCATTTCTTTGTCTGGAGGTGGTCTTCTTACGTAAAATTAGATATAATAATCGTTAAAAACTTATTACCTAAAGGAGAAGAGCAGTGAATGGAAAGTGAGAGGTATGCGTTAAATTTAGTAATGGTTGCTTTTTTGATAGGACTTTCGGCGTTTTTTGTTGCAGTGGAATTCGCTCTAGTGCGGGTTCGACCGAGCCGGATCGACCAAATGATTGCAGAAGGAAACAAGCGTGCGCTGGCTGTTAAACAAGCTGTTGCCAATCTGGACGGATATTTGTCTGCCTGCCAGCTTGGAATCACGATCACATCTCTGGGACTGGGCTGGCTGGGTGAACCGACGGTAGAGAAGATTCTCCACCCTGTGTTTGAAAGCTTGCAAATTCCTGAGGCGGTTTCTTCATTCTTATCGTTTGTTATCGCGTTTGCTTCCATCACGTATCTGCATGTTGTGGTTGGTGAACTCGCTCCAAAAACGATTGCAATCCGGAAAGCCGAGACTGTTGCACTGCTGACGTCTACACCTATCATCTGGTTTAACCGAATTATGTATCCTTTTATCTGGCTGTTAAACGGCTCAGCGAACCAACTGGTGAAACTGTTCGGAATCAAACCTGCTTCCGAGCATGAAGATGCACACTCCGAAGAAGAGTTGCAGATCATTATTAATGAGAGCTTTGAAAGTGGTAAAATCAACCAAGCCGAGTTCGGTTATGTAAGCCGGATCTTTGCCTTTGATGAGATGTTAGCCAAAGAAATCATGGTACCCCGGACCGATATGGTCTGCCTTTATGTGAATAGAACAAATGAGGAAAACCTGGAGATCATTCGTGAGGAACAATATACCCGTTTTCCGGTAGTTAATGAGAGTAAAGACGATATCATCGGTATCATTAATACGAAACAATTCTTCCTGGAACTTTACGGAAACGATGAACCTGTCGATCTATCCTCCCTGATCCAGCCTGTATCGGCTGTTCACGAAACAACTCCTGTGAAGGACTTGCTCAAGAAAATGCAGAAGGATGGCGTACATATCGCCGTGCTGGTCGATGAATATGGCGGAACTTCCGGAATTGTAACCATCGAGGATGTACTTGAGCAGATTGTTGGTGAGATTCGCGACGAGTTCGACGCAGACGAAGTGGAAGATATTCAAGTCATCAATGAGAACTATGTCATTATGGATGGTAAGGTTTCCTTATCGAAGGTGAACGACATGTTTATGTCCAGCCTGGATGCAGATGAGTGGGACACCATTGGTGGATGGCTCTACAGCCATCGTCCCGAGATGAACGAACAGGAAGAATATGAGTTCGAGAATCTAATTTTTGTTTTGCTGGAAAAAGATAAAAATCGGTTCTACAAAGTGGCCGTTGTTCCCAAGGAACCACTGACCATGTCTGATTATACCGATGAAGACGAGAAAGAGTCCAATTGGTCTAAATAAAGCAAATTTGTAAAAAAAGAAAAGGAGCACTTGCCTATATCGGTAAGTGCTCTTCTTATATATCTCGCCCCATCCGACACTTCTCCAATTTATCATTCAACCAAGAATGGAACTCCCGTTTTTAGTTAGATTTTAATACCCACTTTGCAATATCATCGATAATGGCTTTGGAGACATTAGATGGCTCAGCGTACTCTTGACCGATTGAAAGTCCATCATAGCTGGATAAAAGATGATTTACCTTTGGATAGCTATTGAACGTTACATTGGAATGACCTTGAAGCGACGATTTCCAGGTTTGGAATTGATCCATAGACACTTGCACATCATTTTCGCCTTGTATAACAAGCATAGGTTTATTTTGTGTTTTAGCCAGTTCCGCAGGCACATAATCTCTCTGCTCAAACCACCAATAAGCAGGTTGAAGTGGAAACGCCTCAGGAAGATGATCTACAGAGTATTTTGGATCTTTAACCATCGCAGTCACATTTTTATAAAAATCGGCTTGTCCTTGAATCATCTCCGTGTCTAAACCAAGCTGCTTCATCCGCTCTACCAATTCGTCCTGCTGCTCGGTAAGCACATCCACGAAGCTACTACTTGGTGCAGCAAGTAGAATACTTCCTGCAATATCATGTTGTTTATCCTCAGCAATGATTAATGGCATTGCAAACCCGCCTTGACTATGTCCAGCTACAAAAATCGCTGTAGAATCAATATGTGCATTCTTTTTAAGGAATTCCACTGCATCATTTACCTGATCTACGCTCTCTTGTTTTAATGTGAATTTAGGCTGTGAAGCCACCTTATAGGTATGCTCATACGTGACCTTATCGTATCTTAATACAGCAACTCCTTGTGAAGCTAAACCTACCGCAAGATCGCGAAATGGCTTTGCACCACCAATGGCAGCATCTTGATTGTTAGGCCCAGATCCGTGTACCAGAATGACAACCGGGAAAGGTCCCTCTCCCTTGGGCAAAGTTAATGTCCCTGGCAAAGCCAAATCACCCTGACCAACCGTAATGGCTTGTTCTGTATAGGCAGATGGGTCGTCGTAGCTTGGTTTTTGATACACATCTGGCGTAGCGGCGGCAATATGCAAATCATCCACAAGTCCGTTATGATTCATTCTGACCGTAATATTCAAACGAGTCAGCTCTGTTTTGAACGTATAGGTAACATTGCGATGCACTGTATTATTTTCTACATGCATAGCTATGGCTTCACTTGTAATTTTGCCATTTTGTCCTTCTAAAGCTCCCCACAGCTGGCTCAACAACGTGGGTGACAACACTCCACTCACAGAGGTATGAACATACTTGGCAGCCTCCTTGCCATCGCCCTCACTAATAAGTGAAATGAATCTGTCCTCAGGTGCTGCCTTCAGCGTCTCGGAAAGAAATGCCCCATCCATATAGGTAGTTCCTTTCGTTAACTGAACAGGATTGTTTAAGGATATGGCTTGCCCATCCACCATCGCCTGTTTCTCTCCTACCTTAACTATAATCGTAAGCTCACTTTTTCGTATTGTGATTTCGCCTGTCTTTTGTTGCCAAGATACCTCTGCCCCATTCTTTTCTGCAATCTCACGAATAGGAACAAGATTTTCACTACCAGCAGATTTTTCAGCAGCTTCTGAGATGGGTGTCACCGGAAGGATGAGACCTACGAAAGTAAGAGAAAGTAATAGCTTTTTCCAATTGTTCATTGTAATAATTCCTCCTAATCATTTTATCTATCATATGCATAGATCTATGAGCATTTATTGGCTCAGAACTATACTTATAACAACAATAGCAATGATGAATAACAACAGGACCCAAGATAGTGGACGAGCGAAGTTAATCGTCCAACCTATTCCATAACGCTTTTCTATGGTTAAAGAAGGATCATTGGCATTGAAGTAAATAAACCCAAGCTTCCAATAATCATCGTCATTCACAGGCTGCTCCTTAGATCGTTCGTGATCCTTTTGTTGATTACGAATTTTCCCACCGCCTTGTCTGCCTGTGAGAGACAGCCATACAACACCTAATACGATCACCACAGGAGTGATGAGGCTAATAGCTGTTAACAAGACCAGATTAGGGACGAACATATTGATCTGAATGAAGGCAAATAAAATGGTAAGAAGTAAGCCTGTTACAAGCGTAAATAGGGACCATTTACGGCGGAATTGAATATTCTCAGCAGCAAATTGGCCAGGATTAGACGTAGTAAGCTGTTGTTTGCTTGATTTAATACTCCAGTTCACCAACATCAGAAGTGCAATGATTCCTAGCTGTACAAGATTAATAGCCAGTACCGAGAGGTAGGTTTTAGGTACACTGGAAGTGACATGGCCCTGAAGATCATATTTTATGGGAATGGCGTTAGGGAGTGCCTTATAATTCAGGATCGTAATGATTGCAATAGCTACAATAATAGCCATGTGAACGAGAAACCAATAGTTGGAATAGGTGAGTTTATTTTGGCGGAAGGTGGTATCGATTTTAACTCTTTGAGGTGCTTCTACAGTTGTAAGTGTTCCTTTGATCTTTTTCATCTTGAAATGGAATAAGATGTGTAGTGCTGCCCAGTACACAATAAATATCATTGTACTAACACCGGTAATCATTGCAGTAGAATCTTCATTAGCTGATCGGAGAAAATACAGACAGATAAGTATAATCATCCCGTTTCCGATCAGACTTACTTTAGCAAACGTACTCCTTAGCTTACGTAAGGTGGGTGTGTAGTAATTATATTGACTTACCGTAACCCCAAAGCTAATGGTTTCCCTTGTCAGATATGGTGCAAAGGATAGAAGTAAGGCTAATGGGGCAAAGATTAAAATGATAGGTAATATATTAAATAGCTGCATACATAACACACTCCCTTGATTCTTTATTCTTTGTTGTGACCCATCTTTACATCGTCATACATTTGGTCTAACACCGCAGATAGTTCCTCTTTGGTCATTCCGCGACAGATCGCTTCGGCAATAATCGGTCTTAATTCTCTTTGCTGCTTTTTCAAAAAATCATCCGTTAAACCAGGCATTCCATCAGGGTTCACTACAACTCCCTTTTGTCTATGAACCAGAATGTATCCATCTTGCTTGAGTAGGGTATAAGCCTTGTTGACGGTGTGAAGGTTAACACCGATATCTGCTGCCAAATTCCGAACCGAAGGTAACGCCTCACCTAGCTGTAACTCACCACTAGCAATGCCTTCAATAATTTGATAAACAAGTTGCGAATAGATGGGAAGTTCGGATTGCATATCCAGTTGAATAATCAAGGGTTCACCTTCTTTTTGTTATCTGTTATATATCAAGTATAACAGATATAACACGAATGAGCAATATGTATGAAAAAAAGCCGCATATCAATGGCGAGGGTAAACTTACCTGACCCTTCACCATTGATATGCGGCTTATCCTGATGAGCTTATCGATGTGATTCAATAACAAACATTAGTAGTGGCACACATGATAGCGTTGTATTTCAACTTCCATTTAAGTTTCAGTCTTATCTTCAACAATCCGATAATGGATTTTGCGAACTATAATTTTCAGAATCATATATAGAGGAATTACGATGATCATACCCAAGATATTTCCCAGGTCAGCACCCACGAGCAAAAGGATAACGGTAGTCAGTGGATGAATATCGAGCTGCTTGCCATAGACGTAAGGTGAGATCAGGTTATCCTGGATTTGCTGTGCGATTACAATGATGACCAGTGACCAGATCGCCATCGAAGGTGATTCGATAAACGCAACAATGACAACCGGAATAGCTGCCAGCAAAGCACCCACATAAGGGATGAAGTTCAGAATAATGGATACAACCGTCAGCAGCAATGCGTAAGGCAAACCTAAAATGAGAAAACCGATGTACATCAAAATCCCCAGGGCTACATTAACAATAACCCGGCCAACAATATAGTTGCTTAGTGCTTCATCGATCTCATGGACGGTTTCTTCCCCATCCTTCCGATAATGTCTTGGCAGCAATAAAGTCAGATTCGTTCCAAACTTGCTGCCTTCCTTGAGCATGTAATACAACATGATCGGAAACGTTGCCAGGATAATAACCAGATTGGATACCACGGAGAATAACCCTGAGACATAATTGGTTACCTGTGTGATCCCTTGGCTCAGAACATCGGATAATCGTGAGAATAGATTGGAATCATCAGGCAGGTATCTGGACACAAAATTGCTCTTTTCAAGTGCATTCAACTGATCGCTGAGTGAAGTAACCAACGCTGGAGCATTCTCCACGAAATTCATCAATTGTTCACGCAGGGAAGGCCATACAAGCACACTAAAACCTGCAAGGATTAGTGCAATTACGACATAAATAATCAGAACTGACAATGCACGTTTGATCTTATGCCTTTCCATATAATCGACGAGGGGGCGCAGCAGATAATAGAAGAAACCAGCAATCAGCAGCGGAATGATGATGATATGAATCAGTGAGGTCAAGGGGCTGAAAATAAAGTTCACTTTTTCCCCCAGATACACGATGAGCAGCAGCAGAATAATCGCTGTGCATATGCGGTAGAACTTGTTATTTATCAAGAAACGTGATCCCTCCATGCGCTGCTCTGCCAAATTGACTGGAGCGTTCATATGTATATCTAGTCATTTATAAGTACCCTTAAATGACAGTCATGCCACAGGCGATGCTGAATATACACTTATTTTCTTTCCAAAACAAACATTGGAGCAAAAAAAAGAAGCAGGCGTTAGCCTGCCACATCTCTTTTGCTGAATACAACCCAGGAAATCACCATGAAAATAACGTAATACACCGCCAGGACTGCAATGGAGAAACCTAGTGTCATTCCTGCACTCGGGCCACCCATTAGCGCAAAATCCGCCCCGGAGGTCATGTATTTGCTCAGATCCATGTTGTTGAATAGAACATACTTGGCCCACTCATAACGGACCGGATTGAATATGAGCGAGAAGATACTCTGTGAGAACATAATGAACAGGGATAATCCAATCGCAAGTGCACCTGAACGAAATACGGAGGACACCATAAAAGCAATCGCAAGCGTAATGAACAGATCAACGTACAAATATCCCCATAACGTCAGAGCATTCGTAGCCGGACTACTGCTTCCTCCCGGAGCATCATGCGAGAAAAGGATATAAGACGTTAGCATGGCCATCGCGATGATCAGCAATGTACTGACAATACTGAAGCCAACGACGGTCAGATATTTGGAAGCAAGAACTTTGCTTCGTGACCATGGACGGATCAGCAATAGCTTGATGGTTCCCCAGGTAAATTCGCCCGCAACCGATTCCGCTGCAATCACGACACAGAAGATCGTGTTCAGGAAAAACGTAATCTGGATGGTCGTTACAGCCGCTTCCCAGTACAAAACTTCATTGGACCCCATGCCTTCTCGCAGTAACACTGGCATTAATAGCGAGATCAGCGCCAGAATCGATAACATGATCCAGGTACGGGGACGACGGAAAATTTTCATATTCTCATTCAATATCAGATTACCGAAACTACCCAATTCCTCCACCCCCAGTGACTTGCAAGAATTGTTCTTCCAGGGTGTGAGTCACGTTACGAATACCGTATACCTGAAACCCTTCACTAACCAGCTTGGCATTGATATCCGGAATCTGCTCACGAGACACCCGCATCACCAGGACATTGCCCTGCACGATAGCACCCTGAATCAGATCCGCAGCGCGGTCAGCATCATTCAGCTCAAAAGCAACTTCGATTAATGCATCCGAACCGGCTTCAGCCCGAAGGTTTCTTACATCGATCAACTTGCCGTTCTGGATGATGGCCACTGTATCACACATCAGCTCCATCTCCGACAATAAATGACTGGATACAAAGACCGTAATACCTTCCTCTTGGGTGAGCTGACGCAAATAATCTCTCAGTTCCCGTATACCCTGCGGGTCCAAACCATTGGTCGGCTCATCCAGTACAAGCAGCTTCGGTTTATGTAATATCGCTTGCGCGACCCCCAGACGCTGGCGCATGCCCAGTGAATAGGTTTTGACCTTATCGTGAATACGGGCGGTAAGCCCCACACGTTCAATCGTTTCCGCAATACGTTCTTTCGTAACTCCCGGCGACATGCGGGCAAAGTGAACGAGATTCTGGTACCCGGTCAGAAACTTGTACATTTCCGGATTTTCTACAATAGCTCCTACCTGGGCTACCGCCTGTTCAAATTCATTCTTCACACTGTGTCCCGAGATGAAAATGTCACCTTTACTGATGGACATCAGTCCAACCATCATCCGAATCGTTGTTGTTTTCCCCGCGCCATTAGGTCCTAAAAAACCAAAAACCTGCCCCGGAGAAATATCCAGAGTCAGGTCGCTGACCAATGATCGGGAGGATATGATTTTGCTGACGCCCTGAATCCGGACGACCGGCTCCTGCTGCATTCAATCCCCTCCTTCATGGACGAGCACATCATTCATGCCCGTTTCTCATATGAACATAGTGTATCATAATCTTTAGTATATTGTCCCGCAAACTGGGATTTCCCCTGACGTTTCGCTTCAACTACACACGCTTCACAGCATCCAAGCGGCATTTCACTCCGGTAGAATCCGGTGCGAAATACGTGATTGCCTCCATTGCCCTCTTCCTTCATTTCGACAGAGCTTCTAGTGACCGACACAATCATCCCACAACTGACACAGTAAAAGCGGCCCGTTTCGATCAATGATATTCCTTCCCCTCACAAGGAGCTTAGAAGTCCTTGTTATTTGTCGTTAGACGCTGAAAATTGATACATTTTGTATCTATCTCGTAATTTACTTGACACCGGGACTAATGTCAAGGCTTCAAAGCCATAAAAACAAGCAAAATACAAAAAAAGCTCCATAAATGCGACAAAAGTCTCGCATTTATGGAGCCAGATGTTAGGTAAATGATACAATTCGGTTCAATGTATGGGTTAATATTATTTCTTGATCAGTCACTATTGTCGACCTGCGAGGTATCCTCATTTTTCTGATTTGGATAATACCAGAGTAAGGTCCACTCATCGCCATCCTCTACCAGATAACAGGTCTGCACAATATCGAATTGGCCAAAGGTACCTGAGTACTTCTGGGTGACCCGAATTCGGTAGGCTTCAGAAAATGGCTTAACGCCATCGATCACGGTTACATCGAACTCGCGCTCCGGCTTCTCCATCTCCAACTCAAACGTTTCCACGCCAAAGTGCTGCATAAATATATGTGCTCTGTTCTGTACGTAAGCACTCTTGGGAAACCGCTCTTTCATCAGGGGATGAAAAAGTTCCCATGAACTGCCGAAGTCACCCGTCTGCTCATATTTGTAGAACTCTTCGGCAACAGCAGCAGCTTCATCCGTTGTATCTGCCTGAAACAAATACGGAATGGTTCTGGCAATCAACCACAGCAATAATACAATGATCGTGATGAACCCGATCTTTTTGAGCAAAGCATTCCGGTTCCTTCTTCGCAGCATGTCCAGTCCTCCTTGTCCTACTCCATACTTATGATGGATGGCAGACAAGTAGAAGTTGAACGATACATCTAATTTCCTGGGAAATCACTCGCTGTGAATGGAAGTACGCTTTCCCTCCTTTCTGATCCTTCGGATCATGGACTGAAGCCCTGCATATATGGCAATCCCACAGCAACCGCCGAGCAAGTCCACTCCAACATCACGTATCGAGCTTGTCCTGTCCGGGCTGAACTGTTGAATATACTCATCAATGGAGGCTATAACAAACACCACAGCCAGAGCAGAAACGATACTGGTTACAAGGGATGTTCTTCTGTACCGCAGCCCGCCATAGACAAGCACGGCGAGCACAGCGTATACAAATAAATGCGCACTCTTGCGAAAGATGAACTCTGCAAAATCATACGGCCTCTGTTTCAGCGAATACTCATACTCCCCGTAAGTGAATTGCACATCAGGAAGTGTAAAACCGATGTGCAATTTTTGGGACCATTTATGAAGCCAAGGCTGAATGTCTTGCTGTTGAGAGGATTGCGTGGACATGGACCAGATGACCAGAATCCAGATCACAATCAACAGCAGAGCAATGAGAAATCCGTACGTTCTTCGTACATGCTTTTGTCTCGTGCGCCCGGAGCCCTCCTCCATCATTTTGATCTTCACCACTTTCATATCTCTCTCGTTATTCTATTGATCCAACATACATGCCTCTGCCATTTGTACCTACATATAGCTGACCATAGATTTGACGGTCTGCCACCATAATTTGCGGTTCATTGCCCAGCCCGATTCCATTACCTAAAGGACCTATATTGTTCCAGGTTGCCCCCATATCATCTGAACGGAAGAATCCATTCACGTTATTTACGGTACCATATACATAGACAGCTGGAACTAATTTACCCGGCTTCGCTTTTCCAAAGGCAAATAGTTTGGAATTCTGCACACCCGGGATCTTGGAAAAGGTATTTCCAGAGTTCGTTGATGCATATAATCCATCGGTTCCCAGACTCACCCATACATTATTCGCCACGCCAGGTGCAGCCTCGACTTTAATGAAGCTTGTATTGATATCCGTATTAATAGGAAGGCGAACCGCATTGGCCTTGGACCAGTTGGCTCC
This sequence comes from Paenibacillus sp. AGC31, assembly GCF_057334655.1. Taxonomy (NCBI): domain Bacteria; kingdom Bacillati; phylum Bacillota; class Bacilli; order Caryophanales; family Paenibacillaceae; genus Paenibacillus; species Paenibacillus sp. AGC31. The sequence continues at coordinate 502,905 of NZ_JBHFJH010000024.1, read as the reverse complement.
TGCATCCGTAGACCGATACAGATAACCGGCAGCATACATATAAAATTTATATCCATTGATGCGATCCGCAGCCAGTGGATGATTATAGGCAAAGACCATATTCCCCCCGATGGCCTGAAATGGGGCACCATTCATATTTTGCCATGTTGCGCCACGATTCGTGCTTCTGACCGGATTACCGGTCTGGGGGTAATAAACAATTACATTCGGATTGATGGCCGAGTAGGCGACCCTCCCCAGCTTGGAGCCAGCCGGAACATTCATTGGAGTTACGGTAACCCCGTTATTGGAAGAGACAAATAAGCGTGTGGTGGTACCATACCAGTCACTGCTTCCCAGAAATATCATGTAATTCGGGTTTGCCTCATGATAGTCAATACTCACAATTTCTCGCATACCTGAGAGTGGGATTTTATTAATAGGAACATCGGTTACATTTTCATGTCTAAATCCGACCTGATCCGTTAAACCACTAAAGAATGAAACACCCTGAGGTGGTGTGGAGGCCGTGAGTGCGACGACTTCTTCATGTCCATCGGTGATAGCTTCCCAAGTACTCGCTGTACTGCCAGTCAATCCATTGGTACCATTGATATTTTCCGTCTTGTACACGCCAAACCAGTCTGTAGCGTATACGGTGCCCGGATTATGCGGATCAAATTTGATACTGGATGTTGCTGAGAAAAACATGTTGGGTGTCCACCATGACGGTTTGGATACCAACGTTTTGCTCACTGTTGTCCAACTCAGCCCGCCATTAACGGAACGATACAGCGGAAGATTATCTCCGCCTGTTCGAACGGCTGCCAGGATGTGATTATCATTATTCGGATCAATCGTGATTCCATAATAAGATGAGTAACTAGAGCTGGGTGTTATATTCGTCCACTGCACACCATTGAACTTGTATACGCCTTGATTATCCGTGGTCACATACAACGTTCCGTTCTTCGCTACAGTCATACGTGCAGGATATTCGGGGCTTCTCCCGGTAAGTTGCCAGGTGGTCTGCCCATTGCTTCTTGGTGCTTTGCTATACACACCAATGCCGCGAACCCCCGCATACACAACTTGACCTTGCTTCGTCACGGGATTCAATCCATATGCTACACTCCGAATCCCCTCACCGGACAGCCCGCTAGGTACATCCCATACCTTGCTCCACGTGGATGCACCATCACTGGAAGTATACAATCCATCATATCGTGTACCCACGTGCAGGTAATTGGAGTTCGTGGGATTAACCGCGATGCTCTCTCCCATGGCTCGATGGATATTTCCATTCGATTCATTCCGAAGATTAAGTCCGGTTCGAATCCAGGTTTCTCCCCGGTCTGTGGATTTCAGAATATCACTTGGCCCCACGTTCCCGTACTTCCCAGCAGCGATATACACAACGTTGGGATTTTGCTGATCCAGCGCAATTCCATCCACGCCGTACAGATTACTGTCCTCATCTCCAAAATGATCCAGTAGTGGAATCCAATCTCCTGAAGTTACATCCAGTCGGTAAGCTCCTCCAACATCAGTTCGAGCGTAAACCAGATCAGGCTCAGTCGGATGAATGACCACCCCCGTAACGTACCCCCCACCACCAATAGGTATATTATTCCACTGATAGTTTTGAGCTGATTGAACATAATTTGTACTTGCCGGTATCATGAGCATATACATGAGTAGCACAATCAGGGACAATTTCATTAGTCTGGAGATACGCATCTGGTTCACCGCCCTATCCGATCATTTTGAATGTTCTTCAATCATCTGATGTATCCTGTCTCGTTCCGACTGTTCCACGATATAGTAGTACACTCCGTCTATTTTCTTGCCCGTGCCTTTAATCTCAACGGATTCAATATGATCCAGTACCGAACGATAATTGGAGAACATCTGCTTCATCTCATCAAAGGTAACGTCGGTTCTGACGTGAGCACTGACTTCGTCCAGCAACGTCTCCAGTTGCAACACGTTCGATACCTGGACCGTATTCTTCAGCACTTGTTTGATGATCTCCCGCTGACGGTCATTCCGTCCGAGATCCCCCTTCGGATCATCATAACGCATCCGCGAAAATCCCAAAGCCGCTTCACCATCCAGATGAATCTTCCCTTGCTCGAACCGGTAACCCTCATAGTCAAATGCAAACGGGTTATTCACATTCACTCCACCCACCATGTCGATGACTTGTGCAAAGCCCTCCATATTCACTTTCATGTAGTAATGTATGGGAACGTCAAGCAATTGTTCCACCGTTTGCACAGACATGTTAACGCCCCCAAAAGCGTATGCATGGTTGATCTTATCCTCCGTGCCGTGTCCAACAATATTTGTTCTGGTATCTCGGGGGATGTTAAACATAAGAGCGGATTGCTTCGCAGGATTAACACTTAATACAATCATGGTGTCGGAGCGCCCCCGATCATTGGAACGTTCATCCACACCCAGGATCAAAGCATTAAAAGGTTCTTCATTCTCCATGTCCACAGGGAAATCTCCCCCACCGCGCTGGTCGACAATAGATACCTGCTTGATGGGTTCCCGGGGTTCATACATTTGATCCGCCGCTGATTTGACATGCGAATACAGGTACACAGAATATCCAATCATAACAACTGCAACAAGGGAAATGGCACCTAATGTTATTTTGATCCCGCGTCTCATGTTATGGCCTCCGTTAGATGACTGCCGTTTTTCTACCATCGATATTGGTTAGACCTGGACGACCAACGGAGTAGTATTGAAAGGACGTATCTTTAATCTGATCTTCTCCGTAGATGTTTCTTCCATCAATCAGGATGGGTTGGTTCATATGCGCTGCCAAATCAGTCAGATTAACCTCCATGAACTCTTTCCATTCCGTCAGAACACAGAGTGCATCAGCACCTTCCGCCGCTTTCATGGCACGCTCTTCCCACGTAATGGATGGGGAATCCACCTCTTTGCGGAAGTTCTCGGTAGCGATGGGGTCATATGCCCGAATCACTGCTCCCTGCTCAAGCAAACGTTGAATGATCTCAATCGCCGGAGCATCCCGAACGTCATCGGTATCCGGTTTGAAAGCAAGCCCCCAGATGGCAATCTCCTTCCCTTCGAGTGAGCCCAGTGCGTCTTCCAGTTTACGAATGACGTTGAAGCGTTGATCTTTGTTCACTTCCACCACGGACTTCAGCAGTTTGAAGTCATAATCCACATTACCTGCAATTTGAATCAGAGCCTGTGTATCCTTAGGGAAACAGGAACCTCCGTAACCAATGCCTGCCTTGAGAAAGGAGGCACCGATTCGTCTGTCATAGCCCATGCCTTCGGCAACACGGCTGACATCTGCTCCTACTTTTTCACAGATGTTAGAGATTTCGTTGATAAATGAGATCTTGGTTGCCAGGAAAGCGTTGGATGCATATTTAATCATTTCGGCCGAACGAATATCTGTAACAATAATCTGATCGGTTAATGGCTGATGCAGCTCTTTCAGTGTGGCAACCGCCCGTTCGCTATGTGTCCCAATGACTATCCGGTCAGGATAGAGTGTATCCTGGACAGCGGTACCTTCTCGCAGGAACTCCGGTACCGATGCCATGTCGAATGGGTGATTCGTCAAACTGCTGATCCATTCCTGAATACGATCATTGGTTCCGACAGGAACAGTGCTTTTAGTCATTATTATTTTATAATTATCCATATAAGAACCTATTTCTCGCGCGACAAGCTCAATAAAGCTCAGATTTGCTTCGCCATTAGGCAGGGATGGCGTACCCACCGCGATGATAATAATATCCGAACGACTGATAGCATCCTGAATGTTGGTGGTGAAGGACAGCCTTCCTGCTTTCATATTGGCATTCATGATATCCTTCAGACCCGGTTCATAGATCGGAACATGACCGTCCATTAACATATTCACTTTTTCCACATTGTTGTCGACACAGATCACGTTATTTCCCAGTTCCGAAAAACATACGCCTGATACCAAACCCACATACCCTGTGCCAATCACCGTAATATTCATTCCATAATCTCCCCCATGTTCTAATGTGTTGGTTACGCGTGCTTCACATATGTCTGAACAATGTCCTGCCATTCGGTAGACACTCTAACGATATCTTCCTCAATCAGCTGACTGCCGATCTGTACCTCAATGATCTCCAGTTCCGTAACGGCTCTGACGGAATGAAGCATACTCCGGTCAATGATCACCGTATCTCCTTGCCCGATCATTCGGCTCTGCCCATTCAGAATCAATTCCCCAGTTCCCGATACAACCGTCCATACCTCATTGCGAAGCAAATGGTATTGATAACTCAGGTTTTTCCCGGCACTGATGCAGATTCGTTTGGTGAGAACCTCACCGCCAGCTTCGTTTCTTGTGTAATCCAGAACCCGGTAGCAACCCCACCTGCGCTCCTCATACATGGGGCGTTGATCCTCGTTCTTTAAGATTTCCTTGATCCGTGGGCTGGCTTCTTTGTCACTGACCAGAATGCCATCCGGACTCACGGCGACCACCACATCCGACAATCCCAATATGGCAACCGGAATGTTCAATTCATTGACCAGGTGGGTATTCAAAGAATCTCCCGTAATCCACCCTTTTCCTACAACCGAGCTTCCCATCTCTTCCGTGAGTGTGTTCCACGTGCCTAGATCTTTCCAGAAGCCGTTATACGGAATAGCGATAATCTGATTTGCCTTCTCGACAACCTGGTAATCAAAACTGATCTTGTTCAATCTTCCGTATTGCTTCAGCATTTCGTCATACTGGATTGGCAGTTCCATCTCAATGAGCAGATTAATCAAATAACCCAGCTTAAAAGCAAAAACCCCGCAATTCCATAATGCGGCCTGCTCAATCATGAGGACCGCATCGGATTCGCAGGGTTTCTCCTGGAACTTCGCTACATTCACGTATTCATTGTTATTGTCACTGGAAGATAGGGATTGCGGAATGATGTATCCGTACTTCTCTGACGGGTACGTCGGCACAACTCCCATCAAGGCCAGATCAGCACCAGACTTATCAAGCATCTCCGGTAAGGTTGCCAGCACCTCGAAGAATTCTTTTTCAACAAAGGGATCTACAGGCAACACTGCAATCGTCTCATTCAGACTCACACTCTCTACGGAATACAGATAGGAGGCAGCGAGTGCAATCGCAGGAAACGTATCTCTGCGCTCAGGCTCCACAACCAGTCTCACATCATCTCCCAGCTGAGAAGTCAGAATCTCCACCTGTGGCAAACTGGTCGCGATCAGCGCTTCTGATGCAAGTCCCGCATGATTCAGCTGTCGCCATACCCGCTGTACCATGGATTCCGGACTTCCCTCTGGCCCATGAAGAACTTTAAGAAATTGCTTGGATCTGGAATCGTTGGATAACGGCCACAGACGCTTGCCAGAACCACCAGATAACAGAATACTTCTCATAGGGCTGCACCATCCGACAGCACAACCGTACTTGCTCCCTTGCCAGTCTCGGTTGGCTTGTTATATGTGCTGGTCTGATTGGACTCCAGTCTGCCTGCCGGATTACTCTTGGTCCAAGCTGCATAATAATTCGAGTTCTTGCCGTATGAATTATCCAGCAGGATGTTCGGTTGATCCAGGAGACAGGCCAGAATATGTCCATGCAGACGGGATGTCGTAATGGTCTGGTATTGATTGAATTCCTTAATGGCCGTATGTACCATCCGATCAGAGTATTTGTACCACAACCAGCGGGCGAAAGAGCTGCCTTTCCCTGACTTTAACCGGGACGTAATCATGCGAATGATCTTCCGGTCTACCCGGTTGTACAATGTCTCCCAGTCTTTAAACGTGGCCTTGGGTCCACTGACGGATTCGTAATGCACCTGATTCTGAGTTTTCTCAATGTCTTTCCGGAAGAAATACAACATCTCTGCGGTAGGCTTGCTCTTGGACTTAAGAGGCCACAACTGATGCGCCATATCCGGAGAAAGGTACACATTCGTTTGTTGAAATTCTTTACTGGCTATCTCATAAGATAAGGTATCCCGGACAAAAAAGTGCACATCCTTATGACGATTGAATACTTGGGCTGTCTTTTTCAATTCAATATCACTCTTGTAAAACATCGTCTGTGGCAGAATGACAATCCGGTGATTCGGATGCTGGGCGATCATGCGCTCTCTCAATTTCTGATGGGCAGGGTACAGATCACCAAAGTTACCTCCCCCGTGCAACACAATCGTGATACCTTCCGGTACCTTGAGGGACAAAGGGCAATCCAGAATGCTGTATCTGGCACGTACATGAATATCATTGTCCCGGAAGAAAGCCTCAGTACCTTTCATAATCAACAAGTCGCCACCATTGCTATGCACCGGGTAATCCAAATAATAGATTTCGGTACGCGGTGGAATGACCTTCAAAATCTGACGTAAATGTCCCTTCAACTCTTCCATTGGATGAATATTGTTAGTGCCCAGCATCTCCATCTCCTCCTTGGGTGACTCTTCTTCTTTTTTTGTTTAACCGTTCATAGAGAAACGGTATATCTTCCTTGTCATAGAACATGGCGGCAAACTTCACCTTAAATACAATCTTCATCGCAGCCACAGTAACCACCATTCGTACAATGGACCCGATCAATAAGGCAATTGCAATTCCGTTGAGCCCCCACAGCGGAGTGAATACAAAGAACAAAGCCACCGTCACCGAGAGTGCAATAAGTTGTCTGATCATCACAAGTCCTGGCCGACCCAGTGCATTAAATGCAGATGCTAGAATCCAGGAGCCACCACCAATGATGCATTCCACAGCCAAAATATAAAACGCAACGCTCGCTTCCAAAAATTCGGAGCCAAACAGAAGACCCATCAGGTAGTTCCCCACAAACATGGTGGGTATTACAATGATCATCATGACCATGAGCGAGATGCGGAAGGCTCTGCCGACCGTTCGAATAATCTGCTCTTGGGGTAATCCGGTCACTTTTGGGAAAACAACATTGCTGATCGCCGTTTGAACGGCATTGTAGATTCGGGATAACGCAAATACGACGGAATACAGTCCAAAATCACGCGGGGTGAGCAAAGCCAAAATAATGATTTTATCAAACTGGGTATACAATGTTCCTAGTAATTCAACACCATACACCCTGCTGCCATAACCAAAAAGTTTCTTGGCCGAACTCTGGTCCACCCGATCCTTGAACCATCTCAGTCTCAATTCATCACGGTTCGCATAGATAGCCCACGCCACCACGGAGAAGCTGGTTACAAAATAGATCGCAGCCGCGAGCTGAATGCTCAGCATCCCCAGGCCCCATAACACAAAAAGCCCGCCTACATTAAACAGGGGGATCATTAACCGGATACCATTATATACAGCGAATTTCTCCCGACTCTGCGAGAGCGCTGATATGAGATTGATGACAATAAGTACAGGAACGGTAGCAATCGTATACCATCTGGATATCTGCACGACCTCCGGCGGAAAGCTGGAGAGCCAGAAAGGTAATCCAAACCAGGCCACAATACCAATAATGATGCACACCGGAACTTGAAAAAGAAAACTTAACCGAACATACTGCGCACTCTTCTCGGTTGCGCTCTGTTTGATGTTATAAATGATGGATGTCGGTAGTCCGAAACCGACCAATCCGGTTAGTAGCGCCGGCCAGAACAAGATGGCCGAGAATGCGCCCTTTCCCTCTACACCGAACATGCGTGACGTCAAAATGGAAGACAGCATCGTCAGTGTCATGACCAGCAGATTGGTCCCACTTGTCTGAAATATGGCACTCATTAAGCCGTTTCCTCTGAATACTTTGCGAAGTGCAACTTGCGCCATAGCGATCCTCATCCCTTACTGTTTTGACGAAGCGACCCAACAATCATGCCGTTTCGGTAACATACTTTGGCAAGCTGACGTGTGAACCGATCTGCATTATAAATGTAGATCAGTGAGGTTGTGATCCCCTGTGCGAGCTTGATCCCATGTTTGGCCGTACGTACAACACCACGATCCTGATCCCGAATGGCATCACTCACACCCTGCCAATAGATTCTGCGCAGAAACCAGTTCTTCGTCGTTCGCTCTTTGGCTACTTTATGTTGTACCGCGCCATACGGCGTGTAATATACCTTGAACTTTGTCCGTATTCTTGCAATCAACTCACTCTCTTCACTGGAGAGAAGATTGTTGCCCACTCTTCCAAGGTCTTCACGGAAGGGGGCCAGTTGATCAAAGACGGATAAACGAAAGGCCACATTGGCACCAAATGGAATATAAGGACTTTTCATCTCAGTGACTTCATCTGCAAAATCCAGAATGGTGAACAGCGACCTGTTCTCCGGTGGAATCCACATTGGCTCAGGTACTTCCCAGATCGGATCAATCTTGCCACCGACACAACCGATATTTTCATTCATTTCAAAGACGCTAACGATCTGGCGAATCCAATCCCTGCAAGCAAAAGCATCATCGTCAAGGAACAGGATATACTCGCCGCGCGCCTCGTGAATGGCCCGGTTACGGGCTACAGACAAGCCTTGCTTTTCTTCCAACACATACCGGATTGAATGGTTCTCATGCTGCAAGATGGTTTGGAGCACGATTTCCCGTGTGTTGTCTTTCGAATTGTTATCAATAAGTATGATCTCATAGTCGCTGCTTGCGTAATTCTGTTGTATCGCACTTCGTATAGCCTCTACCGCATCCTGTGCACGGTTATACGTACAGATCGCGACGGTTACCTTCATCATTTCATCCCCATATTTTTCAATTAGGTCCACTCTCTCATCTGTACTAACTGGAGTACAGGGTAAGTGTCCTTTGGGCAATCACTGGCCAATCCAGCCGCTCCAACGCTTTGACAAAACCACTGCCTTCCTGAAACTCCGATTGTTTTAACCGGATCATATTCATTGCCTTGAGTAATCCATCCGGATCGGAAGGTTCATAGAGTACCGCACAATCTTCGGGCAGGTATTCCTCCAACAAGCCAATCCGTGGTGCCACCACCGGTTTACAGAAGGTCAATGCCAGAATTGCACTGCCTGAAGTTGCAATTTGCTTGTATGGAAGAATGATCGAATCGACTGCATCAAAATAGTCCGAATATTCATCATCTTCGATGAAATGAAAATGGGTATGAATATGTCCGCTCTTGAGAAATTCATCTCCAAGGTCATAATCCTTTACCTTTTTGCCGGCAATCAACAGATGGGCTTGTTCGGAATCCAGATCCTTGAATGCCTCCAGCAAATCATCCACGCCTTTGTAAGGCGACACCTGACCGAAGAAAGCATACACATAACTATCCTCCGGGATGCCAAACCGGGAGCGGATATTCACGCCTTTCCCCTGATACACTCCCTTGTAATGTCCATGCGGAATAACCTCGATCCGGCTGGAATCAATCCCAAACGTCGAACAGATCTCCGAGATCAAGGGTTTACCCATGACAATCAGCTTGGAGCAATTTTGGACCAGTATTTTTCTCATCCAATAATCAAACCGTGTCTTACCGCTGTTGTGAGGCCAGATGTTATGCACTGTCCAGAACAATTTGGCCCCGCGCAACCGTGCAAAACAAATCATCAATACATACAGAATGGACTTGATCACTGTTGTCAGTACGGATGAACCTCTGTAATAAAAGCTGGGCCAATGAAAATGCAGCACATCATTTTTTTTCAGTTTGAGTAGATCTCTTTTGGTAAACTGTTTCACTTCCCATCCCTTGTTCTCAATGGAATCGGATAACAGCTCATTGAATTTATTGTTCTCAATCATCTTGGGCAGCATATACACCGTCGGATTTTCCATCCAGACACCTCTTACTTTAGTTTCATTCGCACAGGTTCCTCTGTATACGTTCCAACTGCGCGCCTTGCATGAAATCTCATTAGAAATCCTTGCATCATAATTTTGGTATTACGCTTGAGCAGCACCCAGTCTTTCCACCAAGGGTACAGCGACAGTGCTTTTTTCAAATAAACGTTATTGCGAAGTGTATTTCTCGACCATTCGAGCATTCGATAATGGTGTAACTGACGGCGCTTCTGTTCCTTGGACATGTCATTGTAGTATTTCAAAATGATCTTGCGTTGGCCCTTGTACTTGGCCGTTGTAGAGGTTGAAATTCGCGGACCACTATGGATGTTAATATCCACCAGCGGTTCTTTCACATTCACGGCGATGTAGCCTCGTTTCAATATGCGCAGATAAAAGTCATAATCCTGAGCGGATGTCAGATTTTCATCGAATCGAACTTCACGGGCCAATGAGGTAAGTACCATGATTTTGGACGTTTCCCCAATCCAGTTGAATGTAAGCAGATCCTCATACCGAATAACATCGCGAGGTTCCACCGACAATTTCCGTTTGACCACCTGATGCTGCTCATTCGTGTATGCGAGATACTTGCTGCAAAAGGTGAATGATTCCTGGGTTCGTTCCAGCACTTCCGCCTGGGTTTTTATTTTGTCAGGCATCCATTCATCATCATCATCCAGGAAGGCAATGTATTTGCCATTGGCTTGAGATATCCCTACATTCCGTGCATGGTTGGCTCCTTTGGGATATGGAACCCGGATGTACCGAATCCGTGAATCTTCCCGGGCCCAAGCCTGACAGATCTCTGGCGTCTGATCTTCTGAACCATCATCCACAATGAAAATCTCCAGATACGGATGTGTTTGCTCTCGTACACTTCTCAACGCATTTTTCAATAACTCGGCCCGGTTATGGGTCGTAATGATGCAAGATACCAAGGGGTTCATTTCATCACCTTTTCCTGTTCACTAGGATACCTTCACTTGAAGGGCATCATATATTCCTGACAATCTGCCTACGAGAAGATTCATATCGAATTTATCCGATATAATCTCTCTGTTATGTGAACCCATTCTTGCTCTAACCTCTTCATCCGTGATGAGATATTCCAGCGCTGATATCAGCCCGTGCACATCTCCCGGCTCGATTAACAGCCCATTATGACCGGATGTAATCACTTCGGGGATGCCTCCGACGGTGGTCGATATAATGGGCAAGCCACAATTCATTGCTTCAAGTATGGCCATAGGTAATCCCTCATGATAAGAAGGCAGGACCAGTAGATCCGCTTCCCGCATCAGCTTTTCCTTTTGCTCTCCGTTAATCCAGCCGAGTACATTGACACGATCCTCTATTCCATACTGCTGCACGATTGCTTTGACTTCTTCGACTTCGCCATCCCCTGCCAGATTAAAGGTAGCTGTAACGCCCAGCGCCTTCAATTGCTGAATGGACTGTAGCAGATCGTAGACTCCTTTTCGCTCACCGAGTCTGCCCATGAAAAGAGCATTAACGGCTGTTTGTTGTTCTCTCACAAACGGTTCTTTGACAAAGACCCCGTTATAAAGAACTTCAATCGCTGTCTCCGGCACAATCGTAGCAAAGTATTCTTTCCACGTCTGGGACAAGACAATCAACTTATCTGCCTGATTCAGAATGTAGTGACAATACTTACGCTGCAGAGCAAATTGGTTGTAGAAATCATCAAAGCTGGCCGCATGAATATGCAGAATGACTGACTTTCGAAACAACTTTCGTGCGGTTAGCAGAAATAGAGACTTCCGATAAAAGCTCCCGTTGTTTGCCATATGAATATGCACGATATCCGGCTTAAACGTATACAGCTTCATCCAGAATTGAATGAATCCCCGTATAAAAATAAGCAGCCGTGAGAACACGCTGCCCGTGATATACGTTTCGACCCGCTGCATGGCATACATTTCCGAGATGGAGGAATCCTCAATATTTTTGATGACACTCACAATTCCACCCATATCCTTCAAGGATGATCCAACAACCAATACTTTTGGTTTCATGATAGACTCCTTTTTTTCATGGTTAATCTTCATACCTCTTACAGACTGTTCACGTAATTTTTAATGGATGAGATCAGATCAGACTGTTTTCTCACATAAGGCTGGAACGTCAGCTCCTCTATGCACGGAACCAGTTTTTGCAATTCATCCTGACTCTCCGCGACGGCCACATAGCCGTTATCCTGAAAAACCTTGGAGATTTCAAGCTGATGGTCATCCACATGCTCGCCCCATTCTTTCCGGCGTGGAATGACAATAACCGGCTTGCCACGTTCAAGACAATTTGTGATGGAACCCACACCCGCATGAGAAATAATGCATCTGCTGCGCTCCACATATTCATTCATCTCTTCCTGGGTAAGGAAAGGAATCACAGTGAAATTTCGGGGCTGAACCTCGGTATATCCGGATTGGGCAATAACCTCTTCTTCAATAATTCCTGCCTCAATCGCCTCATCAATAAGCTCAAACATCCGATTGAAGGGAAAACGCTGGGTTCCAACGATAGCAAATATCAAAATAAAGCCCCCCTGTATTTTGCATTGGGATAGCTATCCTGCAACGTTTCCCATTGGATGAAGAACTCATCCGAGATTTTGTACATCAATCTCCCGGTTGCGCTGGAGGAATAGATTTTGGCATAACTTTCGATATAAATCAGCTTGGCACCGAAGATTTTACCGATGAGGCAAAAAGGATAGGTAGCTCCTGCCCCTGTTGTAATGATCACCTTTGGACGCTCACGCAGATATAGAAAGAACGACTTGATAATATTAGCCACAAAGATTAGCAAGAACATCGCATTCTTCCGCTCTTGTTGCATTAAGAAGTATACTTTGCCCTGAGACGATTCTACTTTTCTGCTTTTATTTTTCTCGGTAATCAGGAAATAATCATGTTCTTCAACCGCAGGAATAATTTTGGTTAATTCATCAAAATGACCGCCTGTAGAACTGATCAAACAGACCTTCATGTTCTAATCTCCTTTGAAAAGGATACGTCCTTGGCTCGCTGTATCTGTATATCCACTTCTGCTTTAGCCCCTGACTTGGAATGAATTCCATTTCCCGTAGCATATAACGCGTTCAGGAAGATACAGAATGGAGCAATCAGATGAACCGTGGACAGGGTATTGTCAAAAAAGGAATAGGTCAGAAAACCGATAATCATACCGGCAAAATACAACCGGATCATGCCGCCCAATCGGAAGTACACAGCCCGAAACACCAGCAGCAGCGAAAGAAACAACAGGATGGCTCCAACTAAACCGCCATCGTAATAAAAACGAATGTATTCATTATGCGGAACAACGAATCCAGAAAAAATACTTCCATCATTCGCTACAAGTGTTGAGCCGAGTCCACGTCCAAATATCGGATACTCATTTGCTTTGCCAATAAAATAATTCCAGGCTACATCCCTTCCCGACAGGCCTTTGCTCTCTGACCTCATCTCATAATTGTCCCACTGCGCAATCACCATATAGGCCACAGCGACAACAAACAGAATGAGAGGAATAATGGCACTGACTCTGCCTTTGATGAAGGCTTTCAGTTGATCAAAAAGATAGACCAGAATAATCGGAATAAGCGCAATAAGCGGCCCCCTTGTTCCCGTCTGGACCAGAATGACCAGATGTGTCAAGGTAAGCATGTAATACAGAACAACCTGATGGCCTTGTTTGATCTGAATCAGACAGACGCAGATGGAGATAAAACACAACATGGCCAGATGCGCAGCAATGTTGGCACCCTGTAACCGGGTTACTCCCGACATCTCCAGGTTAGTAATGGACAATATGCCGGCGAGTTGCAGAATATAACCACCAGCAAGACTGAACAGCGGCAACCATGCGAGTACACGTATAATTCGTTGACTGATCTCTCTTGAAAAGTGGGGCATCAGCAACAAAAAAGGAACAATGACTCCCAGAAAGGCCTTGAATGGATCGAGCGGACTAACCTTATTGGGCAGATCCGATAGAAAATAACTCTCCACAAATAAAAAACCAATCGCCAGTGCAGGATAGATCAACTCTTTGCGAATACCAAAGCGTAAAAAAAGAGAGACGACAAAACCCAGAATTGCCAGCTTGTAGAAGGACAGTGAATCCAGTCCTGCCAGATGAATGCTAAATATCTTATCAATGGACAATGAAAAACTGACGATGAGAATCATAAAAATCCAGCTGGGCTGTTTAATATAAACGCCCAGCAGAATTACAGCTATGAGTGCAACAACCGAGACTAGTGGAAGATAGATTGCTGCGAAGACAATTACCAGCGAAAAAAGAATGATATTAAACGACTTCATATTTAATGCAGCAAGTATACCGGTCTTTTGCATATCTGCTATGCCACCTTAAAGCCAGAATCGTGTTTCAAAACGCATCCTTCGAACCTACCAGCACCTTGAACGTTCTGAAGATAATTTTGATATCCACCATCATGCTGCGCTCACGGGCATACGTCAGATCCAGCTCCACCATTTCCTCAAAACCAACACTATTTCGACCGCTGACTTGCCATAATCCCGTACATCCCGGAATCATCTGAAGACGTTGTCTGTCATAGGAAGTGTAGTTCTTCACTTCTCTGGGCAGAGCCGGTCTGGGTCCAACGAGACTCATCTCTCCTCTGAACACGTTCCACAACTGTGGCAACTCATCCAGACTGGTTTTCCGAATGAACTTGCCAATCCGGGTAATGCGGGGATCATTTTTCATTTTGAACATATTCCCGTTCACTTCATTCTGATCAATCAGCTGTTCCAGCAGATCTTCTGCATTCGCAACCATGGACCTGAATTTGTACATGTGGAACTCTTTTCCATTCTGTCCGACCCGTACCTGACGAAAAAAAACAGACCCCTGCGGGGCCTCGATTTTGATCAGTAATCCGATGACCGCAAACAATGGGCACAAAATGATCAAACCTATGAAAGAACCCAGCAAATCGAGCATTCTTTTCATAAATAGATACACTTTATCCGCATTTTGTCCTGACATCGTTGATGCATTGTACCCCAGACTTGGGTCCATAACGATCTCCGCTTCCTTCGTTTGGGGAGATGGACTCATTCAAACTCCCCCCCGGCTACATGTTCTACCGACTCTTTTTCCAGAATCTGTTGCAGAGCTTGCAGCATTGGAATTCTAAGTTCCTGCTTTTGCAGAGCGAAGTCGATGGTTGTCAAAATGAATCCCAGTTTCTCGCCCACGTCATAACGTACTCCCTCGAAATCGTAAGCATACACTCCTTGTGTCTCATTTAAGCGCTGAATCGCATCTGTTAATTGAATCTCTCCCCCTTGACCAATCTCTTGTTGCTCCAGATGTTCGAAAATCTCTGGACTCAGTACGTATCTCCCCATAATCGCCAGGTTGGAAGGCGCTGTGCCTTGGGCAGGTTTCTCTACGAACCTGAGAACCTCTGTCAAACGGCCATCCGATTGAAGCGGGTCTACAATGCCGTATCTGTCTGTTTGTTCAGCAAGTACGGTTTGTACGCCAACAATGGAATGTTGAACCTGATCATATTGATCAATCAATTGTTTGGTGCATGGAACTTCCGATACGACGATGTCATCTCCGAGCAACACGGCAAAAGGTTCGTCACCGATAAAGTTACGTGCACACCAGACAGCATGACCAAGTCCTTTGGCCTCTTTTTGTCTTATGTAGTGGATATCCACGTTAGAGGATTTGCGAACCTCTTCAAGCAGGCCCAGCTTCCCTTTTTCCAGCAAGTTATGTTCCAATTCAAAAGCGTTGTCGAAATGATCTTCAATTGCCCGCTTCCCTTTACCGGTTACGATGATGATGTCTTCGATTCCAGAGGCAATGGCTTCCTCAACGATATACTGTATAGTTGGTTTGTCCACAATAGGGAGCATTTCTTTGGGCATCGCTTTTGTGGCTGGCAAAAATCGTGTACCTAGTCCAGCTGCAGGAATGATTGCTTTTCTCACTTTTTTCATAAATACCACCCTATCCTCTTTTTTTTTAGTTTGATAAAAGTTGAACCAGGGCATCTAACCCGTCCTCACGTCATACCTTCGACGATTAACGTCTAAGGTTCATTGAACCCACAGCATGACCGAGTGCCTACAGTGATAAAGGTGCAGTAGACATTACCTGTTTGCTTGGGAGCATTGGATGGAAGGTTTACTTCTCTCCGTAGCCCACCGGTACTGCAGCGTTTTTGATATTGTTCAGAATTGCGCCCAGGATCCGTGCATTCACATGTTCCAGAGCAGCCTTGGTCTTCTTCACCAGTTCCTTCTTGACCTTGCCCGAGTTCACGACCAGCAGCACACCATCACACAGCGAACTCACAATGAGTGCATCCGTTACCGCGAGCACCGGCGGTGTATCAAACATGATGACATCATATTGATCCTCTAACTTCTCAATCAGCCTTTTCATCCGGTTGGAACCGATCATCTCGGAAGGGTTCGGCGGAATTGGGCCAGAAGTGAATAATTGGAGATTGTCGATGTAGCTCTCTCTAAGCACTTCTTCCACACTGTACTGATTAGACAGCACACTACTAAGACCGATATGATTCGGTACGGAAAACACCTGGTGTAAGGAAGGATTACGCAGATCCGCATCGATCAGCAGAACTTTTTTGCCTTCCTGGGCATAGGTTACCGCCAGGTTGCTAATGGTTGTGGTCTTGCCTTCGCCGGATTCAGCGGAAGCCACCATGATTTTTTTGATATGACTGTCGATTGAGGAGAACTGGATGTTCGTCCGTAATTTACGGTATCCCTCCGAGATTTGAGATTTGGAGTTAAAATAGGTCACCAGACTGTTATTTTCATTGGTTAGCCGCGACATATTTGCCATCCCCCACTTTCTGTTGAGATACGTAATTTTTCGTGTTTTTCAGATCATCTTTTTTCATTTTGGATATCACTGTAAGCACAGGCAGGCCCAGCTCTTTTTCAAGTTCAGTTTCGGATTTGAATGTGTCATCCAGATAATCCAGCAGGAATACGAGTGCAATCGCGAGCACAAGACCTGCGAACAGACTGACAATGATGCTTAATGTGGTTTTCATATTGATTGGAGATGCGTTACTATCCACTTTTGCTTCGCTGAGGATAGCCACATTATCGATTTTCATGATCAGGGGGATTTGAGATTGGAACACGTTGGAGATGGCATTGACCGTTTTTGCGGCTTTTTCGTAGGTAGTCCCTTGTACAGTTATGCTCATCACTTGGGATTCGCTGGCTGTAGAGACGGAGGTGCTATTCATGAGCTGAGCAGAGGTTAAGCCCAGGTCTGGATACGTGGTAGCGACTTTATCCATAATGGCGGAAGATTTAATAATTTCTCTGTAAGAGTTAATGAGTTTGATATTGGTTTGAATCATGCTGAAGTCCATCATCGCTTGGCCTTGTACGTTAGAGGTCTGGTTCACGATCAATTTGGAACTTGCCTCATAGATGGGCTGGGTGAAGAAAATGCTTTTGACCCCTGCACCCACACCGGCTATCAAAGCAATTGCAACAATCAACCACAGTTTCTTTTGTAAGAGTCGAAAATATCCTTTCAGTTCCACTTTCATTCCTCCTATACGTTGTGATCTATCCTATGTAACTACCAGATGGACAGTAGCCATTTGCGAGGTTTCCAGCGTTCTGTAACCAGACACGAATTCGATAGAATGTGCGACGCATTCTCTGCCAGCCTCTTAACGGCTTCAGCTCCAAATCGACGCTCGATGACCCGCTCTCCTTCACTTATGGCAAATGTCCTTGTGCACGTATCATGTGCATCTGATGAAATGAAATGAAACCCGTTTTCTTTGCAAAAATGAAAACACCACTGCCGAACTTTCCGTCCGAAAAGCCCAGTGAAAGATTGAGCTGTGAGCTGACATAGTCCGCCTTGACTCAAGTAATCAGCCAACAACTTTGGCTTCTTCAAAATGACACGATTGCGTTCCGGATGAGCAATAATAGGGGTAATTCCCGCTATTCGTAATTCATGCAGTATCCTGGGGAACTGTGAGGGAATATGACCAAAGGGAAGTTCCAACAACATGTAACGACTTCCGGCGAGTGTGCAGCACTTTCCTGCATATAAGTCTCCAATCAGGTTGTCATGCACCCTGATCTCCTGTCCGGGACGGATCTCCAGGCGAATGTTGCGATTGCGAAGTTCTGCGTGAAGCAGGTTCACGGCCTGATTAACCACCATCGGTTCATTGTTGTATTGCCCGTTCAGGTGATGCGGAGTAGCAATAATGGAGGTAATTCCTGAGGCTGCCGCCTTCTCAGCCATTGCAATGGACTGCTCCATTCGAACAGGACCATCATCTAGGCCGGATAATATGTGGCAGTGCATTTCAACCATATCCAAACTTCCTGAAATAGTATGAGCCCCCTCGCCCCTTTATTCATTGCGCAAATGCTTTTGGTGTTAAAGAACTAATGCATAACGCTATGAAATATAGTAAAATGGCGTTAAGTACATGTTTTGTTCAGAAAATGTTAAGAATCGACTTGGAATTATATGGTGAAATCAATGTAATGATAGGGTTCCTGCAGAGCCTTTTGTTCTGTTGCCTTTTCATACTGAAAACGGGAAACCGCGGGAAACTGAACTTCAGTAAGCATTGTGTTTAACTGTCCAGTTATATATAGTTTCTGTTCGTGCTGAATATGCAAGTTCGAATGATACATTGTGAGCTCACCGAAGGGCTGTTTCCATTGCAACCTTGCGTGAAGTCGTACACATACATGTTGATCTTCAACATCCAAACCAATGAGCATTTCTGATGATACCGGCAAGTTCAGGTCGCTCAGGAAGGTGATTGCTTGAGTGTCCATTCCAAGTAACAGAACAGGGCGTCTTTTGCGGTCTACCATTTTCCCATGAAACTCCTGAATGTACATATGGACATTTAATTTCATATCAGCCCATTCCTGAATTATTGAATACATGGTTTCATTCCTTTAGAATGGATTAGCCAACTGGACTGCCTCCACTTCCTTCTCACAGGTATATGGTCCAGGCAACAAGGAGATACTTAAAATATTCCAAATGATACATTTTGTAACTCCATACGTCCAATTTACGATACAATACGTATCATGTCAAGCGGTATTTGGACATGGTTCTTTTGATTTACGACAATTTGAGATGTCCTTAGACAGACCTATTTACAAATGGGAATGGGTTAAAGGAAACACATGCGGAGTTACTCTTTTGCAGGAAAGCTGCCCTGATCAAACACTTGGCTCAGGATTGTTTCAATATATATTTGATGTCGTTCAGGGGGAAATAGCTTATGAGCTACGGAAATCGCATTGCTGAATTACGGGAACAGCGGGGACTTACTCAAGAAGAACTTGCGAGCTCCATTCATATTACCAGAGCTGCTCTCTCCCACTACGAGAAGAACCGTCGCAAACCGGATTTCGAAGTGTTAACGAGACTTGCTGACATCTTTGAGGTGTCTATTGATTATCTTATAGGACGTACAAAGCAAAGCGATGTCGTGATGGATGAGGACGTACGCGAATTCGTTGATACCTTGGAGTTATCGGATAAGGAAGTGTTGGAACGCTTCGATCTGATGATTGATGGGAAGTCCTTAACAGAAGAAGAGGCACGTCGTTTTATTGCGTTTGTCCGAATGGAACGCAGCATGGACTAAACCCGAAAGAGGACCCAGTTCCCGAGAGATAACCTCTCTGGCTTCTGGGCTTTTTTTGTGTTTTAATTCCCTTCCATTCCCTGCTTGTCTATTGTGTCAAGGACGCTTGTTGTTGACAGAGGATACGAAATGGTTCCAACGCTCCGGGTCGATTCCGCATTGCAGTAAAACCTTCATGATGTCCATCTGGGTTGCTTCGACTTGTTTACCTGTCGGCCTACGATCGTCCCTGTTTGGATGCTTCATATTCATTCCGCTAACCTCTCTTATCTTTATACTTTCCCTGCCCTCCAAAACTAGCCTTATTATACTTGAGAATGTTCCTCGATGTTGTCGTCTCATGGCGATAACGTTTTTTGATGGGGTTCTAATTTTGTCGAAAGCAAAATAGGAGCAATATGGTGCCGGAATGGCAACCATATTGCTCCTATTATTCTTAATACAACCTGTTCATGCACTTCCACCTTTGAACATGGAAGTTATTAACCTCCAGCACGTGCAAGTTCACGCATATTCGCTTCAAACGCTGCAAGCAGCGCCGCTTCTCCTGTCAGACCTGTTGCCTGAATCCGTTCGATCTGTTCTGTCATCCGCTTGAAGTCCTTCGGAATAACCCGAACGAACTGATTCAGCGCATCTTGCCAGTTATCCAGAACGCGCTGACCGACAGCACTTCCTGTATTGGCAACATGACGTTGAATCATGCCTCGCAGATCTGCACTTTCGGCCACATCTTCGATACGCTCCAAAAGAACCATTTCCAGATTACAACGTTTCAGGAATGTACCTTCCGGATCATACACATAGGCAATACCTCCGGACATCCCTGCTGCAAAGTTACGACCTGTATCGCCCAGTACAACGACACGTCCACCTGTCATATACTCACAACCATGGTCGCCTACACCTTCAACGACTACTTTGGCGCCCGAGTTACGTACAGCAAATCGCTCACCGGCAATACCACGGATGTACGCTTCACCGCTTGTTGCTCCGTAGAGAGCCGTGTTACCGATAATGATGTTATCTTCCGCCTCAAACGTTGCTTTCGGGGAAGGCATCACGATCAGTTTACCTCCGGACAGTCCTTTACCAACGTAGTCATTGGAATCCCCTTCAACGGTCAAGGTCATACCTTTAGGTACAAAGGCCCCAAAGCTTTGTCCGGCAGAGCCGACAAATTTGAATTTAACCGTATCTTCCGGCAATCCTGCGAGTCCATATTTGCGTGTGATCTCACTACCCAAAATGGTACCTACTGCACGGTTAACGTTTGTAATTGGAAGCACCGCTTCAACCGGTTGACCGGATTCAATAGCAGACTGTGCCAGTGGCAGCAATTGTTGCATATCCAGCGTTTCTTCCAATTGGTGATTCTGATGCTGTGTGCGGTAACGCGCAGAGCCTTCCGGCATTTCAGGCACGTGCAGCAATACAGACAGATCCACACCTTTTTTCTTCCAGTGATCTACGGCTTCTACCGTTTCGAGGCAATCTGTACGTCCGACCATCTCCTGAATCGTACGGAAACCAAGATCAGCCATGATCTCACGCACATCTTCAGCAACAAATCGCATGAAGTTAACCACATGAGCCGGATCACCCATATAATTTTTACGCAATTCCGGATTCTGTGTCGCTACACCAACCGGACAGGTATCCATTTGACAGACACGCATCATGATACAGCCAAGTGCAACGAGCGGTGCTGTAGAGAAACCATACTCTTCTGCTCCAAGCAAGGCTGCAATCGCCAAGTCACGACCGTTAAGCATTTTGCCGTCTGTTTCAAGGACAACACGGTCACGCAGATTGTTCAGCATCAACGTTTGATGTGTCTCTGCAAGACCTAGTTCCCAAGGCATACCTGCGTGGCGAATCGAACCTTGCGGTGATGCACCTGTACCACCGTCATAACCGCTGACAAGGATAATATCGGCACGGCCTTTGGCTACACCAGCTGCGATGGTACCCACGCCCACTTCCGATACCAGCTTCACGTTAATCTCAGCACGCGGATTGGCATTTTTCAAGTCATAGATCAACTCTGCCAGATCTTCGATCGAGTAGATATCGTGATGCGGTGGTGGCGAGATCAGACCTACACCCGGTGTTGAACCACGGACTTCAGCAACCCAAGGATACACTTTACGTCCTGGCAGCTGTCCGCCTTCACCTGGTTTAGCTCCCTGAGCCATTTTAATCTGAATCTCGTCGGCATTAACCAAGTAGTTGGATGTAACACCAAAACGTCCGGATGCTACCTGTTTAATCGCACTGCGGCGGGAATCCCCGTTGCTATCTTTAATGAAGCGAGCCGGATCTTCTCCACCTTCACCGGTATTGGATTTACCTCCAACACGGTTCATAGCAATGGCAAGATCTTCATGCGCCTCTTTACTGATCGAACCAAAGGACATTGCACCTGTTTTGAAACGACGCATGATGTCTTCTACGGATTCAACTTCTTCGAGTGGAATGGAAGCTCCCACCGGTTTCAGTTTCAGCATGGAGCGAATGGTCAACAGTTGATCATTCTCACCTTGCACAAGTTTGGAATATTTTTTATACAGCTTGTAATCCCCAGTGCGTACTGCATGTTGCAGGGTATGAATGGTTTGCGGATTGAACAGATGCTCTTCTCCGTCGTTACGCCATTGATAATCCCCACCGGAATCCAATACTTTATCGTTACCGTCTTTTTCCGTAAAGGCACGGTTATGATGTGTCAACGCTTCGGCTGCCACTTCTTCCAACCCAATTCCACCGATACGGGAAGGTGTCCAGGTAAAGTAACGGTCAACGAAGTCTGATTTCAGACCTACCGCTTCGAAGATTTGAGCTCCACGATACGATTGAATCGTAGAAATTCCCATTTTGGACAACACTTTAGTAACGCCTTTGGTAGCTGCTTTAATGTAGTTTTTCACTGCTTTCTCATGCGAGATGCCACGCAGCAACCCTTGCTGGATCATGTCATCCAGCGTTTCAAAGGCCAGATAAGGGTTCACCGCACTTACACCATAACCCAGCAGCAACGCGTAGTGGTGAATATCGCGCGGTTCTGCCGATTCGAGCATAATGCTGACTTTGGTTCTGGTTCCCTGGCGAATCAGATGGTGATGCAGACCTGCTACAGCAAGCAATGCAGGAATGGCAGCATTCTCTGCGTCCACACCGCGGTCAGACAGGATCAGAATGTTATGACCTTTGTCGATGACACGGTCTGCAGCTTCGAAGAGCAAATCCATCGCTTTGCGAAGTCCTTCTGCTCCTTCCGCAGCGGTGAAGAAGATTGGAATCGTCATGGAGCGGAACCCTGGGCGACGCACATGGCGAATCTTCGCAAAGTCTTCATTGGACAATACCGGTGTATCCAGACGTATCTGGCGACAACTCTCCGGTTCAGGGTTCAGCAAATTGCGCTCAGGACCAATCGTTGTTGCCGTAGATGTTACAATCTCTTCACGGATTGCATCGATTGGCGGGTTGGTTACCTGGGCGAACATCTGTTTAAAGTAGTTGTACAGACGCTGCGGACGATCCGACAGCACAGCCAGCGGTGCATCATAACCCATCGAACCCGTAGCTTCCATACCTGTTGTTGCCATGGGCTCCAGGATTTTACGCAGTTCTTCAAATGTATAACCATAAGCGAGCTGAAGCTGGGTCACGTTATCATGTTTTGGATCAGGAAGTTCCGGTGCTTCCGGCAACTCGCTCAGATCCATCAAATGCTCGTCAAGCCAATCCTGATACGGATTCTCGGCTGCAATGATTGCTTTTACTTCCTCATCCGCGATGATGCGGCCTTCTTGTGTATCCACAAGCAACATCCGACCTGGACGCAGACGATCTTTGTACAGGATCTCTTCCGGCGCGATATCAAGTACCCCAACTTCGGAGGACAGGATAATACGGTCATCTTTGGTTACATAATAACGAGCTGGACGTAATCCATTACGGTCGAGTGTTGCACCGATTTGCAAACCATCTGTGAAGGCCATTGCTGCTGGTCCATCCCAAGGCTCCATCATTGTGCTGTGATACTCATAAAATGCCTTTTTGGCAGGGTCCATTCCCTCATCCGTGCTCCAAGGTTCAGGAACCATCATCATGGCCACGTGTGGCAGAGAACGGCCGCTCAGATACAGGAACTCCAGTGTGTTATCAAACATGGCTGTATCCGAACCGTCCGGATTGATGACTGGTTTCACTTTGGCGATGTCGTTACCAAACAACTCGCTCTCAAACAAGGACTGTCTAGCATGCATCCAGTTCACGTTACCACGCATCGTGTTGATCTCACCGTTGTGGATCATGAAGCGATACGGGTGGGCACGTTCCCAGCTTGGGAAGGTGTTTGTACTGAAACGGGAATGCACAAGTCCAATGGCCGATTCCACGAGTTCTTCCTGCAGATCCAGATAGAACCCGCCAACTTGTTCAGTTGTCAGCATGCCTTTATATACAATTTTGCGACAAGACATGCTCGGAAGGTAGAACGAACCACCTTCTGCTTCATCTGCCGAATAACGAATAGCCAGCTCAGCACGTCTGCGAATAACATACAGCTTACGCTCGAATCCAAGCTCATCCTTCACATCTGCGGATCTTCCAATGAACACCTGACGTACATAAGGTTTCGCTGCAAGTGCAGAACGGCCAAGCATTTCATCAAAAGTAGGAACATCCCGGAAACCCAGGAACGTCTGACCTTCTTCTTCAATAATCTTCTTAA
This sequence comes from Paenibacillus sp. AGC31, assembly GCF_057334655.1. Classification (NCBI taxonomy): domain Bacteria; kingdom Bacillati; phylum Bacillota; class Bacilli; order Caryophanales; family Paenibacillaceae; genus Paenibacillus; species Paenibacillus sp. AGC31. Next base: position 478,654 of record NZ_JBHFJH010000024.1, on the reverse strand, counting down.
GGCTCTCTTCATGCGCACTGCGAATGGCAGGGTCTTGGGAGAGGAACAACATACCTACGCCATAGAATCCCTGTTCAGGCAATGCAAAACCAAGGCGTTTCGCTTCCTCCGCAAAAAAGCGATGTGGAATCTGAATCAGGATACCTGCTCCGTCACCGGAATTCGGCTCACTTCCCTGTCCTCCACGGTGCTCCATGTTACTGAGCATGGTCAGTGCCTGACTAACGATATCGTGTGAAGGTACTCCTTTGATGTTGGCAACAAAACCCATTCCGCATGCGTCTTTTTCGAACTGCGGGTCATACAGACCCTGTTTTGGAGGTAATCCGATGTGTCTCATGGAACGCAACCTTTCTATAATGAAGTATTTCGGAAAGATCAAGAACATAGGCAACAGGCAACAATGAAACGGGAGGAGCTGGCCTTTCGCTTGCGATAGAGCCTGCTAGATAGAAGAGGTGACAGCATGAGACTGTCAAAAATAATGCCTGCTATTGGGCAGAAGCCATTGTAATGAGATGAGCTGATCCGGACGATCCGGCAAACAGCCTGTATAAATCAACACGCAGCCGCTGGCACGGCTACTGAAATGGAGCGACGTTTTTTTGATATAGTTCTATTATTTTAACACCGACCTAACATCAGCGCAATTTAAACTTTTTAATACCTCTGATAAGAAATGTTTTGCAGTACAGCTTTACAGTAGTGACGTTTAAATTCATCTCTTTTTCGAATAATTATACACTTTTTAAGCCAGAGTACAACTGAATTAAATTGCTGACAGAAGAAAATCGTTCCATGTGCAGCCTACGTTTATCCATAATTCCACCAAATTTTCACTGCTTAAGCCAGCGAAACTTTACTTCTCTATGCATTTGTATACAAAATAGCCTGCAACCCCTTTTTGGGGCTACAGGCTATTTGCACTATTTGACTACTATATTGCATAATTTCACTACAAGAAAATAAAGTTTTTTTCAAAAATATGTCCCTGCTGAAGATCAGGTTCGACTTATGCCGTCACAACTTGACCAGAATCAGCCTGTTCGACTTCTTTTTTCGGACGTCTGCCATTCCAGAGGAAGTAAGCAAGCGTCAGCAGAATGGATACCCCTGCATAGATGCTAAGAATACCTGCCTGATGCCACATCACATCCAGATTACCACTCGATACCACGGCTTTGAAGCCCATAATGCTGTGTGTCATTGGCAACCAAGGGCTAAATGCCTGAAGCCATGATGGAATCAGTTCTACCGGGAAGGTTCCTGCACTTGCCGCAAGCTGGAAGACCAGAAGCAGAATGACAACATAACGTCCAGGCAGATCCAGCCAGGTTACAAGTGCCTGAACAATCAACATGAAGGTCAGCCCGGTAATAATGGTAAACAGGTAGAACAGCCCTATGCTGTGTGTCTCCAGTCCAAGACCATATAACATGAAACTTGCCACGATAACCGATTGGAAAATGCTCACGGACCCAAATACCAGTGTCCGGCTGACAAAACGATTCCAGCCTGTTGCACCAGGTACGGACGTTTCCCGCATTTTCAATACAATCGTGGAAATCAACGATCCCACAAACAGACCGATCGACAGGAAGAACGGTGTCAATCCTGTACCATAATTGCTCACGTTCTCTGCTGTGTTCTCCGAGGAGTTCACCGGTTCAGCGAACATGTTCACTACATCATCCGTTTTCTTAACTTCGGATGTTTTCTGAGCGGCGTCATTCAGCTTGGTTGCCAGTTCACTTGAGCCATCTTTTAGCTCGGTAAGACCGTCAGCCAGTTTGCCCGCGCCATCACCCAATTGCTTCGAACCATCGGTTAGTGAATGAACGCCACCACTTAGTTTACCTACACCCGTTTGCAAAGCTGTTGTCCCTGAGCCCAGCTGCTTGGCACCATCTGCAAGCAATGTACCGCCACTTGCAGCATCACCCAACTTGCCGCTGAACTGCTTCAGGCCATCGGAGAGCTGTGCTCCTCCTTGACTAAGCTGCCCGGCACCAGCCAGCAATTGTTGCTGACCATCCACTAACTGGTTCGTACCAGCCAGAAGTTGCTCCTGACCTCCATGAAGCTCGGCTGCACCCGCAGCCAGTTGCTGGTTACCCTGATGCAGCTGATCTGCACCCTGCGCCAGCTTCTGCTCGCTCTCATGCAGTTGCGCACTGCCATCAGCAACAGCTTCACTTGCCGCAAGCAGTTTCTGTACATCCGCATTTTCGGCCAGTTCCGGGTTTGATGCAGCAAGCTGTTTCAATCCGGCGGCTACACCCTGTGCACCATCAGCAACCTTGGAACTGCCATCTACAGCCGATTGCAGGCCTGTTGCCAGTGTACCGCTGCCCTGAACGGCACTTTGCAGACCATCCGACAGCTTCGCACTGCCCTGTTCTGACGATTTCAGGCCAGCCTGCAACTTGCTTGTGCCATCCAGTGAAGACTGGAGTCCGGTTTCCAACTTGGCGCTGCCATCCTTCAACTGATCTGCTCCGCTCTGAAGCTGGCTAGAAGCAGCTGCCTGAAGCTGTTGCAGACCGGATACAAGATTCGATGTTCCACTTTCAAGTTTGGTTGCCCCTGTATGCAGCGCGTTAACACCATCACTTAATGGAGAAAGTCCTTCCTGAAGTTCAAGCGTTCCTGATGCAAGCTTCGCCAGATTATCCTTGAGCTTAACAGCACCATCATCCAGTTTGCCTGCGCCGGTATTCAGTTCACCAGCCCCATCGCCTGCCTCAGCCAAGCCATCTGATACTTCGGAGAACTTGTCGAGCAATGTCTCTGCATAGGATTCCGTTACTTTGGCGGAAACTTTTGCTTTCAGGTCCTTAATAGCGGTCTTACCGATCTGCGCACCGACAAAGCTGTAATTGCCATTCGGTTCATAGATCAGATCAGCCGGCTCCGGCTTGTCATCGAGCAATGTTGTTGCTTGGGATGAGAAGTTCTCCGGAATCGTAATTTGCATATAATATTTGTCATTACTCATGCCTTCTTTGGCTTGACTCGCACTGACAAAGTCCCATTTGAAATCGGCATTTTTCTTCAGTTCATCCACCAGATCACTACCCACATGGAGGGATTTGCCCTCCAGCTCAGCGCCTTTGTCCAGATTGACAACAGCAACCGGCATCTCATCCACATGACCATACGGGTCCCAATAGGCCGCCAGATAGATGCCACTATACAGGATCGGTATAAACATAATTGCAATAACAGGGATCAACACCTTCGGGTTTCTCACGGCCGATCCCACATCCTTGAAAAACACGGATAAAGATTTCATGTCATTTTCTCCCCTTAATCTCTCTGCTCCATGAGCAGGAATAACCATAATGAAATACAATGCGGCATTCCAGAAAACATACTGAAACACGAACTGACCACTTTCCTCAAACGGTCACTTTAGGACAAAAAAAACAACCTGTCTTCCGACAAGCCTCCCTGCTTGATACGCGTGAAAATCCATATATTATAGTAGATATAAATTCGGATTACGTTATAGCAGCAATTCCTTCCATTAAGAAAAGGCGAAAGTAAGTCTTGATTTCCTCTTTGCTCAGCGGTTGATGTTGTTTGCTCCAGTCTGAGGTGAGTGCAATGTACAGGCGAATCATCATAAATGCGACGACTTGCGGATCACAATCTCGAATCTCTCCATTGTCTTTTGCTTTCTCAAGCTCCTTAGCCAGAAAGTCGGAGATTACCTTCTCCACCTTGTCTAAACCTTCCTTGGCCTGCAGCGTTCCAAAGTCCTTCAGCTCCTGAGATAACTTAACGAGCAGGTCGTGATCACGACGAAACTCTAACAATGCATCCAGCACCCGAAACAGATTATCGAAAAATGCACTTTCCTGATGTACTTCACGATGCGCGATGTTCTTCATTTCCTGAATCACTTCTACCAGGATCTGATCAAACAATTGTTCCTTATTGGTGAAAAACGTATAGATTGTTCCTTTGCCAACGTTCGCAATCTTGGCGACCTGATCCATCGTCGTTGCTTTGTATCCAAACATGGCAAACGACTGGGCTGCTGCATGAATAACCTGCTGTCTCCTGTCAATCGGAGCCATCATATCCCTCCTTTTAAACACATTCATTGTTCAATCGCTCTACATAAATGACCAAAAATACAATTCGGTCATTCGGTCAAAATATACAATACCACCTTAGAAAACAGATTGCAACCCTAACATTTTAAAAATTGTGTTAATATTTTTTAACCTAAATGCAGTGGAAACTCCTTCTGTCGTCGTCTATAGTGTAAGATGACTCAGATAATACGTATATATAATGAAGTTTAGGTTGTCTCATTGTATGATATATGGTGTAAATATTCATAGAAGAAACATGATTTTACGCTTCAATGTATATTCATGTAATAACGCATTCCCTAGCTAGAATAAACAATGAATATCTTCATTTTGAATTAAAACTTATGAATAAAGGTGAACTCATGCGAAAACCAAGAGTGCTCTTATTATCGGAAGGTTTCGGTACCGGTCACACTCAGGCCGCTCATGCGCTGGCACATGGCATCAAAAAAGTCAGTCCACATGTTCACAGTCGTGTCATTGAACTAGGCAAATTTTTGAACCCAACGGTAGCTCCACTAATTTTCTCTGCATATCGAAAGACACTATCGGTTCAACCCAAACTGGTCAGCCTGTTGTACCGCACACAGTACAATAAATCATTAAATGGTTTTACCAAGCTGGCGTTGCACCGAATTTTCTATACACAGACGGCACAGGTCGTATCCCAACTGAAACCCGATGCGGTCATCTGTACCCATCCTTTTCCGAATGCAGTCATTTCCCGGCTCAAACGCCAGGGTCTGAATATCCCGCTCTATACGGTCGTGACGGATTATGACGTGCACGGAACATGGATTAATCCGGAAGTGAACAAATATCTGGTCTCTACCCCTCAGGTCAAAGCATTGCTTGAGATTCGGGGCGTCGATCCCTCCCATATTCAGATCACGGGAATCCCTGTGCATCCAGACTTCTGGGAAGCAGGAGATAAGGTGAAGCTACGGGAAGAGATGGGGCTTCAGAACATGCCTACGGCGCTGCTTATGGGTGGTGGATGGGGACTTTCGTTTGATGAGGACCATATGAAAGCTCTCACGTCCTGGGCAGATCGTGTTCAATTGGTCTTTTGTCTAGGAAGCAATGAAAAAATGATCGCAAAAATGAAGGAAATGCCTTGCTTCCAGCATCCGAATATTCGTATTCTGGGATATACACGGGAAGTAAGCAAACTGATGGATGTATCCGATGTGCTGATTACGAAGCCAGGTGGCATGACATGCACCGAAGCACTGGCCAAGGGTCTACCGATGTTGTTCATTCCTCCGATTGCAGGTCAAGAGGAAGAGAACTGTGAATACTTTGTACAAGCCGGATACGGCCAGGTCATTCATTCTGCCGACGTGATCACCAATCGTTTCAGACAACTAGTTGAGCAGGCATCTACTCAAACTGAAAGCCCGCTGAACGTAGCACATATTTCAGGTAATCAGTCGGCCTATGATCCGAAGTGCTGTGCTCAAGCTGTTCATAACTTATTGTTCCCGACTACAGCCGAAGTCACAACAACCTCCGTGGAGCGCTTCACAGCCGGAATTGCTGCCACGTCCTTGTCAGGTACCAGAATACCATTCTGACGCCTCTAGGGGCCTATAGAACAGCTCTCACGAGGTGTTATAGGGCACAAGACAATTACTCAAGATATACAAAGAAGGTTCCCTTCCGAATTTTTGGAAGGGAACCTTCTTTTATTTTTACTAATTCCACCGTATGATTTGATAGAAAAAAGGGTAATTTAGAGTATAACAATATTTTAAAATAACGAAATAAAACTACGATTCAGGCTTTTTCAAGGGCCGTGTGATGCCCACACAGTTAACTATCCTGCCTGTTTGCAGAATTTACGGGTCGATTACTTGTAAAAAGTATGATGACCGATCGTTTTTACTTTTTTCTGCGAGCGAGCAACTGTCAGATCGTCGGCAAGCGTCAATGATAAGAAATAATAGGTATCATCGGCAACTTCCTTCTTCCCGTTCAACGCAGCATTCACTGCTTTGATGCTGTCCTCGTTGGGAACCACACGTTTCATACGTCCGTTCGCTACAGGACTAAACTGGGATTTCTGATAGATGACCTTGTAAATGGTATCGGGAAAATTGGCTGACCGCAGCCGGTTTAAGACAACATTGGCAACTGCCACTTTGCCTTCGTACGGTTCACCTTCCGCTTCTGCCATGACGATTTTTTGCAGCAGATGCAGTTCTTTATCGGACACACTGTATGACCAGGTTGCGAGTTTCGAGTCTTCCTGGTTCAGAAGTTTGGTCCGTGTAAAGTATAGTTTTTGGGGGGGAGTTGTTACAGCAGCGACTTCTTTGGCACGTTTCACTTTGGCCAATTTCAGTGCAGCTTCTTTTTTGGCTTTGGCCGCAGCTAGCGCTCTAGCTTTGTTCTTGGCCTTGGCTTCTTGCAGTTCCTGCTCTTCCTGAGCAGTCGTAAGCCAGTTCTTCGCTGGCAGAGATTCAGTCCACGCTACGGTTTGGGCAGACAGATTAGAGGACAGACTTGTCCCATCTTCCATCATGCGCCTCTCTTCTTGCGTAGATGTTTGGTTATTTTGCCCAGAAGCCGCAAGTTCGGTCATCTGTTTACTATCACTAGCTTCATTCCACTTCCCCGTCGCCTGAACGACATTTACCCCCACTATACATACAAGCAGCACTGATAACATCGGTGCTACCCAACGATTTTTGCTTATAATGTTCATTCGAAGATTCCTCCTGTCGAAACAATTCCCTTAACTAAGTAACCCAAAAAAAAGAATTTGAATAACGTTGGCTAATATTACATAGGGATAAACGTTATGTCAATGTGATTTTATGGCATAAAAATGATTATCAGGAAAAAGTGAACGTATCCACGACCTCATACATTGGCGATTGCCCCAGCCTTGTCACATAAAGTACAATGTCCTCCACCATCCATGAATTAGTACCTGTGGAATGTTCCGGAAGCACGCCAGATACCCCTTTATTCTCATTACCTGGAACTTGTCCCAGATATTTTCTGGCAACGGTAATATGGGGAGCATACGGTCTTAATTCAGCTTCATACCCAAGGGGCGAAGTCGCCTGCACGATTTGTTTTTGCAATGAAAACAAGTGCTCTATCTCTCCGCTAACACCTTTCCAAAGCACCTTAGGTGCTTCTTCAAGTCCAAATGTGCCCCAGTCTGAAAGCTGAAGTTCAAACGGCTCAAATCCGCTTGCTGCTGAGCGCAATGCTTTTCGCAGGTGCCCGATGTCACTAACTAACGTATCCCCCAGAAATTGCAAGGTTATATGATAATCTCTATGATCTGTCCATTTACGAAAATCCAGCTTGTTCTGTACAAGCCTCGCATCCATCTGAAGAGACTGCTGAACAGCAACAGGAAGACGAATTGCTACAAACAATCTTTCCCGTCGGGATGAATGATCCTGATGTGATTGGTTATTCATTGCATACACCTCTCTAAAGTTCGCTCTATTATTTCATAACTATACATATCGTTTCAAGTTGGGTAAGTATAGATTGACACAAATATAACCATTTGCAAATAAGGCTAGATTCCTGCATTTCCCACCTTAATGCACATCCAACATCAAATCTGATACACTTTAATTATCAAACTCATCAAACTATTTATCTCAGGAGGACCACACATTATGGGTAAAATTGTATGTTTTCCATCTCTATCCGAAGAACAGCGACAACGCATTCAGAATGCTGCACCGGGATACACCCTGAAATTCGGAAAAGCCAAGGAATTGGACCCCGCTGAGTTGAAAGAAGCTGAGATTATTCTCGGCTGGTCCCCACTCGTCACAGAACATGCATTGAAACAGGACAGCCTGTTGAAGTGGGTTCAGGTATGGTCTGCTGGTGTGGACAATCTCCCCTTCGCAGATCTGCAACAGAAGAACGTTCAGGTCACCAGTGCAAATGGAGTTCACGCGATTCCAATCACCGAAATTATTCTGGGCATGATGTTGTCCCACAGTCGCTGGCTGAGACAAGCTATGCTGCATCAACAGCAGGCCGAATGGAAAGCTCCTGCCAAACCACTGCCGGAACTGCATGGTAAAACAGCGGTCATCGTTGGTGTAGGTGAGATCGGTACGGAAACAGCCCGTATTCTCAAAGCACTCGGCATGCACACAATCGGAGTTCGCCGCTCAGGTAAGGATGTCCCCAATGTGGACCAAATGTACGACATGACCGGTTTACATGAAGCCTTGAACCAGGGCGATTATGTAATTAACATTTTACCGCTAACTGATGAAACCAAACATATATATGATCAAACTGCATTTGAGCAGTTCCGATCTGGTGCCTGCTTTGTCAATGTGGGCCGCGGCCCCAGTGTGAAAACGGAAGCCTTGCTGAATGCGCTCCAAAACGGCCAAGTTGCCTTCGCCGCACTGGACGTGTTCGAAGAAGAACCACTTCCTGCAGACCACCCGCTATGGGGCATGGATAATGTGTTAATTACGCCTCATATCGCAGGAAGTACAGAGCAATACACGAATCGAGCAGTCGATATTTTCGTCAAAAATCTGGAAGCTTACGTCGCTGGCGATACCCTGCCGATGAACCTTGTGGATTATAGTCATAAATATTAACACAAACACCCGTTCCCATGCAATATTGTGCAAATCAGATCAACGATATCAATGGAACTAAAGAAATATTTCTGTCCTCTACGTTCTAGTGTAAACGGTTAGTTCAATGGATATGTAAGCAATAAAAAAATCTACCTCTGGAAATTTCCCTAGAGGTAGATTTTTTTGTTTTTTACGCTTACATGCACAGCCAAATATGACGTATAAACGTGCCTTTATGTACTGTTCGGTACTCTTTTACAGTCCATCCTACTTCCAACAAGTGCTCTTCTACCCACTCTGTGGAAACTATCACTGCCCGTTTTGCCAATCTGCGCAAACTCTCCAGCATGGCTCGTTGCTCAGCATCCGGAAGTACAGAGCAGAGATTATAGGGCATGTCCAGAATTGCTGCATCATACAAATCTTGCAGTTCATTCATATCCCCGAGTGTGATTCGATCCGAATCATATCCATAATGCGGCAGATTGATACGTGCACCTCGGACAGCCAGAGGATTGAGATCGTTACCTTTTGCGTCAATTCCCATGGATAAAGCTTCAATCACAACCGTTCCCATACCACAGCATGGATCAAGCAATCGATGATTTTCTACTCTCGGAACAGCAATATTAACCAGCGCTCTCGCAAGCGTGATGCCAAATCCAGTTGAGTAATTTTGCGGCTTCTGCCGATGAATCTGCCATGATCGATCCGCTTCTGTCCACTGGCCCAAGATCCATTTTTCTCCTGTTCGGATTAGGCCGAAAGTCACCTTAGATTGTTTCATCTGTGCCTTGCCTTTAATGCACATGCCAACTTCTTTTTCCAGTTGACGAGACTGTGCATAATCAGGGGCTTGATCCCCTTCTTTCAAACAAATCACCTTAAATGTCTCTTCTGGCAACAGATGAATATCTCTGGCAAAAGGAAGCAGATCAGTCACGCTGCCCCCTTCGCCAATCACGTCCAGTCTGCCATGGATAAAAGGACTGCGTCCAGGTAGAATACATCGTTCAGACCACACATACGACCCCATATCCATAGGGATCTCCGAACTCGGTTCAAGCAGCGTATTCAGCTCCAGCATGCATAATTCTTGCTCGTTCTCGTGGCAAGCAAAGGTATAGAGGTGTTTCCCAGAAGTGGCGTACATACCAAGTGTTTCATCAGGCAAAATTCCCCTCTCCTTCCTTCATTAATCATGTTTCTTCTATATAAATAGTAAGCTCATTGAAGACATATCAAATACGACTCAAACGTTTGCTTCAGGTAGCCATTGTATACAATGTTAGGCTCCTAGACAACTCTCTATTTCCTTGCACATTTTATTTGGAAAGAAAAAAAATAAGGTGTTCCCATTGTTGAGGAACGCCTTACTTTATTTTGAGATTATAACATTGGAAATCTAATCGTTCTTGCCAGTAAACGTTATAGGCCAACAGCTCATATATCATACTGATTTCTCACCATTAGCCGCCTGCGTGATTCCAGCTTCTTCTATTATAAGGAGAAGGTTATATTTTTAATTTTTCAATGGATGTAAGCAAATCTTCCGATAATTCTTTCAGACTTTGAATGTTGCCGCTAATCGTTTCCATGGAACTTACCTGCTCTTCCGCCGATGCAGAAACTTCTTCCACACTCGCTGCCGATTGTTCCGAAACAGCGGAAATCTGCTGACTGAAATCATTCATTCTTCCGCTTGCTTCCTGCATGCCTACGAGACCATCTGTCATCGTGCCGATGACACCAACCATGCCTTCCACCGATTCATTAATTGTACGGAAGAGTTGACCTGAAGTAAGCACATGTTCCTGACCCAGTTCGGTCTCCTGAACGTTCGTACGTAATTCCGCAACCACCCCTTGTGACTCCTGCTGAATATCCTCGGTAATCGCCGTGATCTCTTCAACCGAAGTCTGCACAGCCTCAGATAACTTCCTCACTTCTGATGCCACTACGGCGAATCCGCGTCCACTCTCTCCCGCACGCGCTGCCTCAATGGAGGCATTTAATGCCAGCAGATTGGTTTGGCGTGCAATGTCATGAATGACTTGAACCAGCTTGGAAATATCTTCATTTTTACGATTCAATCGTTCCATCTTGTTCATGGAAGCCGAGACCGAACCGGAAATCTGTTGCATCTGCTGCACTGATTGTTCCATCACCTTGCGACCATTCAACCCTTGCTCCAGTACAAGATCCGACATGACGCGCAGCTGGCTGCCTTGTTCCGTATGATTCTGAATGTGATCATTCAACACTTCAACCGTACGGGCTGATTCCACGGCTGTCTCTGCCTGGCTCTCTGCGGCCTTGGCTGACTCTTCCATGGTCACAGCAATCTGGCGACTACCAATCTTAACCTCTTCTGAGGATATTGCCAGTTCCCCACTTTGTAGATTAACAGCTTCCGCAATTCGTCTGACGCTCAGAACCATGGAAGTCAGGTTACCTTTCATGTCATTCACCGCTTTGGCCAGAACACCAACTTCATCCTCATGTTTGGTATGTATGTCCTGAACATTCAATTGTCCTTCTGCAATCAGTTTCACCGCACTAATGACACGTAGCAGTGGTTTCACGACCTGTGAACGAATAATCGGAATGCTGATCGCTGTAATGGCAATCATGACAAGAACACCGATAATGATGATTAATCTACCATCCTGTACCGATCTGATCGTCTGGGCCGCCGCAAGATTGGACTGTTCCTGATTGTATTCCACGAGATAATCAAGATCGACTTGCATGGTGTCAAAGGAATCGGCACCTTTATCAGCTACTTCCTTCGCCAGCTGTGTCTGCCCCTCATCACTCAACTTGATCGCTTGTGTATTAATCTTGAGATACGCTTCCCATTTGTTCTTGAACGCTGTCCAGTGTTCGAGCTCATCCGCAGACTTCTCCTGCTGATCATAGATTTTAATCGCCTGCGTCGTTTCACGAATATACTTGGTACGCTCTTCTGACAAAAATGCCTTGTCTGTCTCTTCCGCGTCAAAGTGGCGATAACTTAGTGACAGGACATGCTCTGTGGTATAATTTAACCGGTTAATTTGCTGGATTGATGGCATCCAATTGTTCGTAATTTCATTGGAATTGGTTTCAATTGAATTCATCCGGGTGACAATCGTGACACTCAAAACAATTAAACAGAGGATTAACAAGTAGAACGCGATGCTGATACGCAGACCGATACTCTTGATCTTGAATCTGCTGAACATATGATTTCCCCCTTGACCTCTTCGGTCATCCCGAATACAGGTGCGTTTGTCATTGTTTTCCCCTTCTATTTGACTTCTTGTCAAAAGAACTTAACTATATTATATCGGTAGGAAAATAGACGTAAAGTATTATAACATTATTTTGTCATTAAGATGCTTGATTTTGTAAAAGATTGTTGAATCTTGACAAAGTCCAAACCGAAGAGCTGCAGCATACGGTAATGTCCCGATCTGCAGCTCTTCGGTTTGTTCGGATTTCAACAGCTACCTTCATAAAGCAATCAGCCTAGTTCAGTATTGCTGTCACATGCTCAGCCAGCAATCGATATGAATCCAATCTGCGTTCATAATCTGGTCCTGCCGTAACCAGAAGCAACCTCTCCGTATCCAGCCTGCGACTCACCTGCTGCAATCGAGCCCATACCTGCTCAGGTGTACCTGCATAGTGCCGCACCGATTCATTTTGATCACTAACGGCTTCATCATTCGTGTCAGAGCCCGCGATACCACTTGAATTCGGCTCGGTTGAACGTCCTTTCCCATCCAGCTTGCGCCTCTCCGCCATTTCACGACTCCAAGCCAAAGCATCCGTATCCGACTCGGCACACAATACGCTAACTGCCACCATAACTTCAGGCTCCTTCATCGTTGCACTAGGAATAAATCCTTCTCGGTATCGCCTTACAGCCTCTGTACCATCGGCATCACTCATGAATTGACCAAATACATATCCCATGCCAAACCGTGCCGCAAATTCTGCACTCTTCACGTTAGTCCCCAACATCCAGAGTGATAAAGGAAGCTTGGGAATGGGACGAGCTGTCACGGGATGATCCTCGTACATGTAGCGGTCTTCGAGCAGTTCTGTGAGTGCTGCGAGCGATTCAGGCAGCTTGGACACATGCTGCAAGTAATTGCCACTGAGTGCCATCGTGGCATGAGGTCCACCGCCCGGAGCACGTCCGAGCCCAAGCTCAATGCGTCCCGGATAGAGCGCAGCCAGCAGGCGGAACGACTCCGCAACCTTGAGTGGGCTGTAGTGTGGCAACAAGACCGCACCAGAGCCAAGTTGGATCGTTGTTGTCCTTGCTCCGATGTGCGATAACAGTACTTCGGGAGAGGCCGATGCCAGTTCAGCCATATCATGATGCTCTGACGTCCAGTATCGGGCGTATCCCCAAGCCTCGGCATGTTGCGCAAGTGTCACCGATTGTTGAAGCGCTTGTTCCGCTGTGGCATCGTTTAACCTTGGAACAAGGTCAAGTACGCCCAGACTGAACGTCTCACTCATACGCTTAGCCACGCGTCTCATCTCCCTTTATATCGGTTAATTTTAATCCAGATCGTAGATCGAACCCACCTTCAGACCGTAGAGTTCATTATATATTTTCTCGGCAAATGCATCTGTCATTCCTGCGATATAATCGATCACCATGTGTTCCCAAGTCCAGATTGGCTGGGCTTTGGCTTGATCCTTCTCATACCGCTGCAGCCAGTCGGATGGAATAATGGATTTGGACGTTTCCGGATCGAGGAATGCATCCCATAATCGCTTAATCATCCACTCACTGCGCTTCTGTAGCCGCTGCACACGTAGATCACGAATCATGGTCACCCAGGCAAAACTCTTGAGCACACTCACCGTACGAAGCATATCAAGGTCTTCTGCCCCTTCACGGACAAAAGTTACCTTCTTCCAGTCGCCGTCGTCAATAACGCCAAGGCTGCCTACAAAAAAGCTCACCCAGTAGGCTTTCACCTCACGACGGGTACGCGAGTAATCATGCTCGCAGAACGGCATCTTTTCATTCCAGATGCGCAGGAACGAAGCGAGGACCTCTTCTACCTTTTGCCCAATCGCTTCTCGGGTCCATCCGTTCCAGAACAGATCCTCCAGCGTTGTAATTTTATCCACAATCAGTCGATTCACATGCGGATCTTGCAGGAAATGCTCATGTACTTCAATTTTGCCTGCTTTGATGCCATCCTCCAGGTCATGTGAGGAGTACGCAATATCGTCGCAAAGGTCCATCAACTGTGCTTCCAGCGTCTTCTTGCCTGCCGGCACGTTCCAGCGATCACGGATCTCCCGAATATATTGCCACTCATGATGATACATGCCTTTTTTGCTCTCTGTCCCAGGGTACGGATACTTGTTGATTCCTAGTAATACCGCATCAGACAGGTTCAGTCCGTCGATATCTTCACGCTTCTCCAAGTGCATAATGAGACGGAAATTGTGTGCATTGCCTTCAAAATGCTCGTATTTCCGTTTTAACTCGGCACGGACTTCAGACTCCACCTTGGGAACTTTGGCGCTGCGGCTTTTTTTCATGATTTTCTTAGCCTCGGTGTTGATGAGGTCATCCAGAATGCCATCCAATACTTCTTCACCTTTATGTCCAAACGGCGGGTGACCAAAATCATGTGCGATTGCAGCGCACTCCACCACTTCTGAATCAATAATAAGGCCGGGGTTATCCGCGCGGTCCCAGTCCACCTCGGGAAAACGGCGAATTAGGCTTCGGGCAGCCTCTCGGGCAATCTGTGCCACCTCCAGGGAATGGGTCAAACGAGTACGATAATAATCACCCGTTCCTGCGCCAAACACCTGCGATTTGCCCTGTAACCGACGGAAGGTCGGTGAATGAATGAGTCTCGAATAGTCCCGTTCATACGCTGCACGAGATCCATCCAATTTGGTTAATTCAGGATATTGTCTATGTTCTCTCAGATCGTTCCATTGCATGGGGATCACTCCTAGCCGACTGTCTCTATTTTGAGTGATTATACACAACATCTGTGGTTTCGAAAAGTAAAACCTGTCTGCGATTGTCATCTCTTCTTACATCAACTTGTAATGAACAGTCATCTTCTCTTATTATACCCTGCCAGACTATCATCCGTGCATCTAAATGACAATGATTCATATTGAACTCATTATTCACATATGCTCGCTCCCATAGCAGAACAACCATAAGTACTCACTGTGCCACCAGGTAGCCGTTCCGGTTACGGATCGTTCTTCTGATCGCTGTTGTCTCCAGGTTTTCTGAATTCCCTTTACAAAGGGAAAAACCCGGAGACAAAGGCGAACGCTTCGCTTCTTCAGAATCGATTCCGTCCCCTTCACTACTTTTGCTGTCCTTATAATACATAATGGTATTCATCATTCAACTCGCTAAAAAATCGAGTGAAAATCAAGTTCAATTTAGAAAATATCATCATTTGCTTCAATGATAGTCTGCCTCCCCCGCGCCCTCCCCGTTGTTGGTAAAAACAAAAAAAACCGACAGGACTGAAACGCCCTGTCGGGGTGGAGATGGTGGGTGCAACGGTATTACACCATAACCTTACAGATATCGTTGGTGAACTCTACTGGATCTTGAATTGGCAATCCTTCGATTAACAATGCCTGATGGTACAGCAGGCTGGTATAGAGGTTCAGCTTTTCCTGATCCTGTGCGAAAGCGTCTTTCAACGATTTGAAGACATCGTGATTCACGTTGATTTCCAGCACTTTGTCGGCTTGTACATTTTCGCTGTTTGGCATAGCTTTCAGGATTTTCTCCATTTCAATCGTCAATTCACCTTCAGTGGACAAACATACCGGGTGGCTTCTGAGACGTTTGGAAGCTTTAACGGCTTTGACTTTACCTGCCAATTGAGCTTGCATCGCTTCAAACAACTCTTTGTTGTCGTTGTCCTGAGCGTCCGTTTCTTCTTTGTCCGCGTTATCTTCGATACCCAGGTCACCACTGGAGATAGATTTGAATTCTTTCTCCTTGTAGTTCGTGATCATCTTGATTGCAAACTCGTCGATGTCATCGGTAAAGTACAATACTTCGTACCCTTTCTCAAGAACACCCTCGATCTGTGGCAGCTTCTCAATACGGTTAATGGACTCACCGGATGCATAGTAGATGTACTTCTGATCTTCCGGCATTCTGGAGACGTATTCGTCCAGGCTCACGAGTTTGCTCTCTTTGGAAGACGTGAACAACAGCAGATCCTGCAATGTATCCTTGTTCACACCATAGTCGCTATATACGCCATATTTCAACTGACGGCCAAACGCTTGGTAGAACTTCTCGTAGTTCTCGCGCTCGTCCTTCAGCAGGCTTTGCAGTTGACTCTTGATTTTGTTCTTGATGTTTTTCGCGATCAGGCTAAGCTGACGGTCATGTTGCAACATCTCACGGGAAATGTTCAGGGACAGGTCTTCCGAATCCACCATACCTTTAACAAATCCAAAGTAATCTGGCAACAGATCCCCACATTTATCCATGATCAATACACCGTTGGAGTAGAGTTCAAGGCCTTTTTCATACTCTTTGGTGTAGTAGTCAAACGGCGTGTTCTCCGGGATAAACAGGATTGCATTGTATACCACTGCGCCATCTGCGCTGATATGCAGGTGTTTGAGCGGTTTGTCAAAACCGTAGCGTTTTTCCATATAGAAGTTCGTGTAGTCTTCTTCGGTCAGTTCGCTTTTATTTTTACGCCAGATCGGCACCATGCTGTTCACGGTTTGTTCTTCTTGATATTCCTCGAACTCGTTCTCCGTGCCCTCTTTCGGACGTTGACCCGTTACATCCATCTTGATCGGGTAGCGAATGAAGTCGGAGTATTTCTTGATGATGGATCTCAGGCGGTACTCATCCAAAAATTCGTCATACGAATCTTCTTCGGTATTTTCTTTGATCGTCAGGACGATTTCCGTACCTACGGAATCTTTCTCAGCTGGTGTGATTGTGTAACCATCCGCGCCTTCGGACTCCCATTTCCAAGCTTCGTCGCTGCCCAGCGTTTTACTCGTTACGGTCAGCTTGTCCGCCACCATAAATGCCGAGTAGAAACCTACCCCGAATTGTCCAATGATGTTGTGGCCGTCTTTTGCTTCATTTTCCTTCTTAAACGCCAGGGAACCACTCTTCGCGATAACCCCCAGGTTGTTCTCCAGCTCTTCCTGCGTCATCCCGATTCCGGTATCCGTCAGTGTGAGCGTGCGGTTTTCTTTGTCAATCGTGAGCTTGATGAAGTAGTCCTCTTTGTTGAAAACAAGTGAATCGTCGGTAAGTGCTCTGTAATAAATTTTATCAATGGCGTCACTGGAGTTGGAGATCAATTCTCTCAAAAAGATTTCTCTTTGGGTGTAAATGGAGTTGATCATCATATCCAGCAAACGTTTGGATTCTGCCTGGAATTCTTTTTTAGCCATGAGTGGTTGGACTCCTTTCAAATTGGATATCGAATGATTTGATTGAAAATAGAAAGTTACTGAGTAATCCTGCGGCCATTAGTAGACTCAAAAACCTTTGATCGCTCTAGTCCACAGATATTGTGATTCACTTCTAACTGGCTCATTGTAAAAATAAGTGCACGACGTTCTGCAATGTAGCCGTTCCGGTTACGAATCGTTTTTCGGATCGCTGTTATCCCCGTATTTCTTTGATTCCCTTTTTAAAAGGGAGAAATCCGGTGATAAAGGCGAACGCTCTGCTTCCTCCAAATCGATTTCGTCCCCTGCACTACTTTTGCATCTGATCAGCGACTGATTTTTAGGATAGAGAACATCAATGAAGTGATATCTCTTAAACGCGGAATGCTCCTTCAAGTCTGTTGCTTCCTTGGCTTCGCATGTCCTACTCAGGTTCAATCTCTATTTTCAAAAACAGAATCATTCCATATGTAGGCGTACAGTAAAAACATCATCTGTTAGCACTCTAATGATTGGAGTGCTAAACCCTTCCTTTTATATAACATATGGGAAAATTGGGTGTCAATACGCAGGCGGCTATTTTAACAAAAAGATCGAATAACCCTTCAACTTTTGCACATCACCAATCATTTTAACGTAATCCCGCGGGTAAAACAAAAGCCGCCTCGAACCAAAGTTCGAACCGGCATAGGGAAAGATACTACGGTTAGGATTAGAAAATTTTACTTTTTCACCATTTTCGGATCAAGGGTGTCGCGCAGACCGTCGCCCATGAGGTTGAAGCCGAGAACGGTTAACATAATGGAAACGCCGGGGAAGATCAGTGTCCACGGTGCTTTTTGTATAAACTGACGGGAGTCCGACAGCATTTTACCCCATTCGGGATCGGGTGGTTGTGCGCCCATGCCTAGAAATCCGAGCGCAGCAGCTTCGATGATCGCCGTCCCAATTCCAAGTGTACCTTGCACGATCAGCGGAGTAAGACTATTGGGCAAGATGTGGCGAAACAAGATTCGCCCATTACCCGCTCCAAGTGTCCGCGCCGACGTAATGAATTCCTCCTGTCTCAAGCTGAGTACCCGTGAGCGCACCAATCTTCCGTAAGTCGGGATATTCACGATGGCGATGGCGAGCAGTGCATTTTGCAACGACGGGCCCAATATCGCCACAATGGCGATGGCCAGCAAAATCCCGGGAAAAGCGAGCAAGATATCAAATAAACGCGAGATAAGCATGTCCGCCCATTTTCCATAAAATCCGGCAATTAAACCAAGCAACGTACCCGCGATAATGGAACCAATGACGGAGAAGAAGCCTACCCATAATGAAATACGCGCCCCATGCATCACTCTGGAAAACACGTCACGCCCCAGATCATCGGTACCAAACCAATGCTCTGCCGAAGGGGCCTGAAGCCGATCCACCAGCACCTGTTCCTTGTAATCGTAAGGAGCGATATATGGCGCGAGGAAGGCCAACAGGATAAAAAACACGATAATAATTAGACCTGCAAGGGCAAGCCGATTTTTCCGAAACGTTCTCCACGCTTCCCGCCATGGACCGGATGTGCTCGCCGACGCAGCGTCTATGGATGGTCCGGTATTGGTTGATAATTTGGCCATGCGGCGTCTCCTTTCTTGGATATGAATGAATGATAAATCCCCTATTTATAACTGATCCGCGGATCAAACACGGCGTAGAGCAGGTCCACAATCAGGTTAATCACCACGAAAAAGAACGCCACGATCAGAATGCCACTCTGGATCACCGGATAGTCCCGCGAACTAATCGCTTCATATATATAACGTCCCACGCCCGGCCAAGCAAAGATCGTTTCGGTCAACACCGCACCCCCAAGCAGCGATCCGGTCTGGATGCCGATAACCGTGAGCACGGGAATAAAAGCATTTTTGAGTGCATGTCCATATACAACAAAAAACGGCCCCAGTCCCTTCGCCTTTGCTGTACGAATGTAATCCGAACTCATCACTTCCAGCATGCTGGAACGCGTCATCCGAGCAATGACAGCCATCGGAATCGTACCAAGCGCAATACTCGGGAGAATCAAATGTTTCGTTACGGTCCACAACTGATTCCATTGTCCAGCAATCATCGTATCCAGCACATACAAGCCCGTAATGGCTTCGACCGGATCACGTGCATTCATGCGCCCAATGGAAGGCAGCCACTGCAACTTGTTCGCAAACAGCCATTGTTCCATCAGACCTAACCAGAAGATAGGCATCGATACACCCACCAAAGCAATGACCATACAGCAATAATCAAACCAGGAGTTGTGCTTCCATGCACTGACAATCCCGGCATTCACCCCAATAATGACAGCAAACAACATACTAGCCATCGTTAATTCGAGGGTTGCTGTCAGATAAGGCACAATTTCCTGGGCAATAGGCACCTTAGTGCGGATGGATGTTCCCAGGTCGCCTTTGAGCAAGTCGCCCAAGTAGGCGAAATATTGCTGGAACCAGGGTTTATCCAGACCGAGCTGGTCACGAAGGGCCTGCTTGGATTGTTCGGTTGCCTTTTGCCCAAGTATGGTCTCAGCCGGGTCACCCGGAATCGCGTGGATGATGGAAAAGACGATCAGGGTCATGCCCAGCAGTACGGGCAGCAACACAAGCACACGTTTGACAATATAGCTGTTCAATCCTGTTCACCTGCCTTCGACATATCGTGCAAAATAAAAAGCGCCGGCAGAAACGCATGCTTTGGATAGTTACGTCCGGATGTGGGTTCTGCCAAGCATTGCGTCTCACCAGCGCTTTGAGAGAAATAATTAAAACGTAATCACTCCGAACTGTAGTGCCATCTTCAGATCGCAGTTATCCTGAAATGGATAAGTTCAGCTTACAGCTTACTCGAAATAAGCACCGGCATAGGATTCGGTGCCCAGTGGAGAAGGGACGAAACCTTTCAGATTGGCTTTACCCGCCAGAATTGGCGTCGTGTGTACCAGAGGAATCCATGGTGCGTCTTCCTTGATAATGACCTGTGCCTGTTTGTAAAGTTCCGCACGTTTGTCTTGATCGGTTTCTGTCTGTGCACCCGTCAGCAATGTGTGTAATTCTTCGTTTACATAGAAGCTGCGGTTGTTGCCCGGAATAGCGTCTTTGTCGAGCAAAGTGTACAGGAAGTTATCCGGATCCCCGTTGTCACCTGTCCAGCCGAGCATGTAGATATCATCTTTCTCCCCGGCTTTGGCATCATCCAGATACGTCGCCCATTCTGGGGATTCGATGTTCGTGGTCACGCCAATTTTCTCAAAATCAGCTTGAATCGCTTCCGCTACCTTCTTGCCATCAGGCATATACGGGCGGGATACTGGCATTGCATAGAAGGTTACCGGATCAGGCAATCCGTCAGGGAAGCCAGCTTCGGCCAGAAGAGCTTTTGCTTTTTCCAGATCATATGGGTAATCCTCAATGGTATCGTTGTATCCCCACAGTGTTGGCGGCATAGGGTTGACAGCAGGCTCAGCTTGTCCAGCAAAAAATGCATCAATAAGGGCCTGCTTATTCACCGCATGATTGAGAGCTTGTCTGACTTTGACATTATCAAATGGTTTCTTCTTAAAGTTAAAGCCGATATAGGCCACGTTGAACGGTGGACGCTCGATCTTCTGTAACTCGCTGTTGCCTTCAAGGATGGACAGATCGTCCGGGTTCAGGTCTTCCATGACATCAATCTCGCCGTTTTGCAGGGCATTGAAGCGAGCGGTGTTATCCGGAATGGAACGCACGATCACCTTGTTCAGCTTCGGTAGTCCTTCTTTCCAGTAATCCGCGTTTTTCTCCAGGGTGATGGAGTCGTTACGCTTCCATTCTTTGAATACAAATGGGCCGGTGCCCACAGGCTCGCTCTTAAAGTTCTCTTTTTTCTCCTGAATCGCGGTTGGGCTGGCAATGCCAAATGGCGTCATCGCAATATTTTGCAGGAAAGGCGCTTGTGGCTGGTTTAATGTGAACTCCACCGTAGTCTCGTCCGTCGCCGTCACTTCCTTGATCACACGTCCGTCCTCTGGACCAAACATGGAGTCGTAATAATCGAAGGAATCTCCTTCGAATTTATATTCACTCGCCGGATCGCCCCAGCGGTTAAAGTTGAACACAACAGCCTCCGCGTTAAGGTCAGTTCCATCATGGAATTTCACACCGGACTTCAGCTTAAACACATACTTGAGCCCATCCGCCGAAATCTCCCAGCTCTCTGCTAGTCCAGGAATGACCTCTGTTCCGCCTTCCTTGTAGTCCAGCAACGAATCAAACACCTGATGCCCAATCTTCAGCGACTCCCCATCGGTTACAATCGCCGGGTCGAGTGCTACCGAATCCCCACCACGGCCCATAATCATCGTATCCTGGGCTACCGTTTCGGTTGGAGGGTCGGTTCCTTCCGCCGGAGCAGGTGTAGCCTCTCCACTCTCATTACTGGAGCAACCAGACAACACCAATACGGTACTCAAAGCCATCGTTAGAACACCGGACATCCATTTTTTTCTCATTCGCATACGTACAACACCCTTCCCTGTCTCATAATGTGTGTGATGCTGGCATGAAAGATCTCCAATGTTGGCAATCGGTTTGGTGCTATGTATCATATAAAAGGCTTTAGATGCCTGCGATACCTGAATTAAAGTTCTGGGGAAAGTACGGCATGTATATGAAATGTAAAAACAGCATGGGACACGTATGGAATACAGGTAAATTTCAGATCGTGCACATGGATTGAGGACGTCGGTTGATTACTTTTATAAAAAAAAGAAAAAGGTTCGACAACGTATCTTGTGAGATGAATCTATGAAAATGAATGAAATTGATGCGTTTTATTTGAACTTAGGTCAATAAGCAACAGCGAGTGGGTATGGACTGGTAAGAGCAAGTTTAAGTTGGTAGATCGAAAATACAGATGGGCATACGGATACTACGCTGCTGGCTACGCAATAAAGTCTGTTCCTTGAGCGTGTCGTCTTGAGCATGGAGTGTGGAAGCCGGATTAGGTAGCGTTCGTTTGCAATACGGATGAAAGAAACTCAACAAAGGCTAGGTTGTTAGCTGTGTAAGTTGTTTATTAGAGTGGTTTTCTCTTGCAGATTGGATGTGTAAAACGTATGAACGAGTCATCTTGAGATGTTGGATTGTACAACAGGGAGACATTACAATAACTTCATATGTTATGGTTTTGTCATGATGAGGAGGATTGTGTAAATAAACTGTGGTGAAAAACAATTTCGTGTAACTTACTTTACATCACATTAATCAATTAGACAAGAGATTTACAGACATAAGTCTTCAACTTTATTATATGTGTTAATATCACTTACACTAAACACAAAAAAGGAACACAGTTCGACAAGAAACGTCCCGTGTCCCTTCTCCACTCAATCCACTTTCAGATCAGATCAACATTTTAATTTGCTAAGAATCAGCTCACTTTTTAAACAAACCTCTGCGATGCATCACGGTAATAAAACGGTAAAAATCATAACTCGCCCCATTATCGATGCTGAACAATGGATTTTTGGTGTCATATGCCAGTGCTGCATCCACAGCTGCCTTCGCCCATACTGGAACTTCCATTTGCTGACGCGCCTGCAGTTTGTCGACCTGGGATTTGAGCGCATCAAACGCTGCTTTCTCTTCGGCTGTCATCGGTTCGCCCCCTTTCGGTGGTTCGGTTGGTGGATTCGGATGACTTGGATTCGTCGGATTGGATGGCTCCGGTGGTTTCGGAGTGGCTGCTGCGTATCTTGCTCTGAGCTGTGCCGCTGTTCCCTCGAATTCATTCATATCCACGTTACCACTAATGCCATTCACCTTGCCTGAATCCGTATACTGCCAGAACGTCCAACGCTTCCATGCCGGCTGGTCGTCCGGTACACGGGTGTTGCTGTAACGCGCGATCCACAGATCGTATGAGCTGAGTGATATGTCAAAATTCCCGGCAAATGAATTGCCCGTGTATATGATCGGTTTTACACCTGTCAGACGTTGTAATTCGGTTAAAAAAGCTTTGGCAACGGTATTCATCTGCGTTTTGCTCAGGTTGCCAGGGTTGTTCTCGTAATCCATGACGGGTGGAAGTTGTAAAGCTTTGGCCCCTCCAACTTTGTTAAGTGTATTGGCATAATGTGCCGCTTCGGCCTTGGCACCATCGGTAGATGTCGCGCGGAAGAAGTGATATGTTCCGACCAGCATGCCCGCCGCCAGTGCGCCAGTTACATTTTTCTGATAATTAGGATCGGTATACGTCTGTCCCTCTGTTGCCTTGATGAATACAAATGTCATGCCACTTGCCTTCACCTTCGCCCAGTCAATATTGCCCTGGTATCGGGAGACATCAATGCCCTGTGTGTTGCCCGAACTTCTCGTTTGCATGTTTCTCACACCCTTTATGCGGCAAATTGCCGTTTGTATCAGCATTTTACATCATTCGATTCAAGCGTTCCCAGGTACAAGTATAGACAGATTAGAGCATTCTGATCTATACATTGCTGATTGGATGTCACTCTCTGGATTGATGCAAAATGCTCCTATAGTTAATGCGGTTGGATCAGGGGTTGCTTGTGTGCGTGTCCCTGATGTGTTGAGTTATGTGTAGTTTCACGTGCTGGCTTACTATAGTCGCATTACTTCTTACTATCTCCAGCCTGTGAATCGATGTCGTCCGGATCAGCCTGTGAAAAAGAATCTTTGGCACTTGGGGAGAAGTTACCGGGGAGTTCCCCGGTTCCCCCTTTGCCCTTGAGCACTTCAATGGCTTGCCGAATCACCGGCGGAATAGGTGCGCCCAACTTGCCCCCGTTTTCGATAATGGACAACAACTCATTTGCGATATAAAAAAAGGCGACCGCATCCCTGAACAAATGTCCGTCTCCCAGAACACCGTCCACCAGATGAGCCACCGATACCATTGCAAATATAAATACCTTTCGGGCGATGCCGAACATGCCTACGTTACTTTCTAATTTCCCACTCATACCCGCCGCCGCGATACCAGTTAGGTAGTCGAGGATGACGAATACGAGTAATACACCGAGCACGCCTGACCAGCCTCCGAAGAAGTAGGTTACCGAGCTGCTCATGAGTGCAATTCCCCATTTCCATAGGGTATCCCATCGTTCCATGGTTTCACCTCAATTAATCTTTAAGTTTCTTTAGTATTCTTCTTCTCTCAAACGTAACAAGCAAAGTTTCCAATTAATCAACCCAAACAGTACTTCCCTGTTCAAAATAAAAGTTAAGTATAATATAATCTATCAACTTTACAATACAAAAATTAACTTATAAATAATCCCTAAAAAAGGTTTCTACTTCCTAATACATAATTATGTTTTTCCTCTCTGTCACAATTCGAAACCAATATTGAAACTGAAATTGAACTACTTAAAAACTTCATCGAATTACCCCACCACCAAAAGTAAGTTCCGAACCTTGTAGCTGTGAATCTGATTTTGATACTACGGATCCACCAACGACATACAAAGCTAGATAGTTATTACTACCTGTGTTTTTCTCAGCATACACATGGCTAATTAAATCCACATATAGCGCATAATATTTGTTGCTAATTTTATTTTCAATAAGGGCTACATTAGAAGCACTGCGTATGAAAACACCAATACCAGTATCACTAGTTGCCTGTTCAAATTTACAATTGCTCAACCGTACATATTTACATAGTTCAATTTGAAAAGAAGTGCCTCGAGTGTTGATTACATCAAATCCGTATATCTCGACTTCGACTGAGCAATTATTTAAATAGCAGCTGCCTATTGTCACTTCGTTGGAAGCGTTCAAATAAATTCTACCTATACCTGACTTTCCAGATATTATAATCTGCTCCGGATAGTTTCCTTTATTCACTCTTACATAAACTCTGTGGTTTATAACTTCAGGTAGGATTGAAATAGCCTTAGCTATAGTTTTGAAAGCCTGGGCAGGAGATAAGCCTGTATTACCATCATATCCTGTACTAGCATTAACATAATATGTCAAGTTTTCAGTAGATGTCGTTGGACCTGCAGCCACTGGAGTCCATATGATTCCATTATAATATTCCATCTTTCCAGCTTTGATTCGTAAGCCATGCGTTTCCGAACTATTAACTATTGAGTCGGCATGAACATCAATTGCATAATTTGTAGCAATCCTCGCATCCCTAACCGCCTTCTCCGTTGCCGCCACCGTCTCGGACGTGCCATCCGTCTTACTAGACAACTGAACCTTCCCTTTCTGCGTCAAAGACGAATCAGGAACATCTATCTCCTCTATCGCTTCACGAAGTTCCTCTAAATCTTGCTTAGTCGCTACACCCTCATCAACCTTCTCCCAGTTCTGATCCAAATATTTATCCAGATCAAAATAGGTCGTCGATGGCGAGGAACGGTCAATTTTATTCAACCCAAGATTCGGTGTTTTTGGTCCATTCATTTAAGCTCCACCTCCTAAAAATTCATCCTGACGGGTCTGTTCGATCTCAGCCAGCGTCATGCTTTCCACTTCCGCAATCGTCAAATACCGCAGACGGTACTCCACGATCATATGTGCCGGTATGATATCCTCAATCGCTGCCTTCAGATCGTCCAGATTGGGTGGCAATCCCAAGGTATCTGTAAAACGGATAATGATCCTATATTCGCCTGAATCAACCGAAACTTCGATCCCACCACTCTCATACGCCTGTGCCACATTTTTCAGCATCGAACCGGAAACTTTACCACTTCCGCGCATTTTGGAAATGATTACGGATCTCCGCTGGTCGTCTGGCTTGGCTTGATTCGTCGGAATCTGCAAATCCCGCTCATAACGTTCCAATGTCCAGGTCGCAGACTCCGGGTAGAATTGATCCAGCACACTTTCCAAACCCACCGTAAGCTTGTCCAGCTCTACACCTTCGGTCTCCGTGAGAAGCTCCATCTCAAGCACATTTTCATACAATGGGGGCAAAAGAGTCATTAATACCTCTGCTTTACTCATATCACCTTCACCGTCCCAAGAACAGCTACTGCGCCGGGAGCGATCTCCAGATTGGACATACCACCATTCACCAGCAGATCACTATAATCAATCACGGGCGGGATATCCAGAATGACATTGGCAATACGTGTCCAACGAACCAACGGATCGGCAAAAGCCAGTTCTTTCAGATACGTCGTAACTCCCGTTTCAATCAGTGTCTTCACGCCGTCGTACGTTGAACCGGAAGCAAGCGTGACCTGCACCTCCACATCAATAGGTACTTCTTCTGCTCCCACCACCGTAACCACAGGTCCGATTGGAGCAGCACCTTCGCCCATTCCATCCTGGGTTGGATCGATATACTCCTGCACCGCCTCAATAACCGCCTCAGCGGGTGTTTGCATTTCATTATTCAACAACGCCACTTTGACTGTACCGGGGCCGTCCCACAGTGGAAAAGCCTTCGCTTTGCCCACACCGGAGTTTTCCCGTGCCCATAGCTCATATTGATATTTGTTCGCACTCGTGACCGGACGGGAAACTTTGTCCTGATAACGATCATATAAGGCCTGATCCGTTTCCTCGTCTTCGCCAGGAACAAGCAACTGTGTCAATTCAGCTGTCGTCAGGCCGGCGATATAATCTATGGGTAGCAGTGCCCCCGTATATTCATTACCTTCCGCTCCCGCGACTTCACATTCCAACACATATCGCCCTACCTCGACGCGCTCCACAACAACATACACCCGATCCCCCGTGGAAAAACGACTCTCCAAAGGAACTTCAACAGGCTTCCCTTCGTTATCCCGAAAACTGCCAACCCAACGTGCCTTCGTGGCCGCTTTCCGACTAATGCCAGACCAAGCCACCGCGCGATCCAGATACTCTCCAGAAGCTGTATCCGCAAACTTCAGATTGGCGTTCACATCCAGCTCGATATACATCTGAGCCATTTCCACTGCCGCTGGTGCAAGCGCATCATAGATAATGCTGCCTTCACGTTTATCCACACCATCTGGTACCCTATCCAGCATTCGGTTTAAAATAACTTCAAACGTCTGCTCTTCATACATTCATGTTCACCTCCGTCTCTTCC
Organism: Paenibacillus sp. AGC31; assembly: GCF_057334655.1. Classification (NCBI taxonomy): domain Bacteria; kingdom Bacillati; phylum Bacillota; class Bacilli; order Caryophanales; family Paenibacillaceae; genus Paenibacillus; species Paenibacillus sp. AGC31. The sequence continues at coordinate 451,437 of NZ_JBHFJH010000024.1, read as the reverse complement.
CTGAAGCTGCCAAAATCCGTTTCCACGGTAAAAGAAACCCGTACCCCGTCAGCCCCGTGGACAAAATCGAACTCGGTTACATCCGAAATGCGATCATCTGGAAGCAGCGCTTCGCGAATCCAGCGTTCCAGTTCCGATTCAACCATGGATCTCCCTGCCATTCCTTCCCAGGACCATTCCATGCCATAATCCGAAGAATAGATTAGATGCTCATAGCGGCGTGTGGACAACGCTTTATACACCGCCTGTTTTACCGCATCTTTTCCATCCAGTTGCAATCTTCCAATTCGTTGTCCCGAAGCTTGAAATACATACGTTAGACTTGGAAGCACAGCAGCTTCTTCCTGATCTTCTGCGCTAATCTGCGCACCCTGTGGAATCATGGATTCACCAGCCGATCCAGCACAACAAAGCTGTCTCCACCTTGAACACGTAACAACAAGACATGGTCACCCACGGTCCAAGTATTGTTCACTACGGATTCCGGCAGTACCAGAAAAGGCTCAGCCAATGCCAGCCGTTGTTCAACGGTAATCTCCAGAGGCTGTGTGTTTGTCACGCTTCCGTACATTACCTGAACGGGAGACTTGGCATCTACAGCGGCCACCGCCGCCTTTTTAATCACGTCCAGCATCATTTATCGTTACACCACCTTCAAATCCAGTGACATCGTATGCACGCCCCCCTGTACCTTATGCGTACATTCGTCTACCAGAAAATATTGATTAATCTTCAGTTCATTGATCTGGATGTTGACAAAACTGCCTGCCCTCACCTTGAAATCACCAAGCGCATCCACTTTCAACGTCTGCGTCTCGCGGTTACGGAGGGTCATCAGGGTCTTGAGCATTTCATCAATCTGACCTTCGTTCAGGCCATCATCCGCTTTTTGGTACAAAAAAAGCAGCCCCCATTGACGGATGCTGCCTGAATCCTGATGAACAAACGTTTCTCTTTTTCCCGTATCCTTGTTATCCCGATACAGCTTGATCTTGTTATATGTCTGGTCGTCAATCGACCGCGTATAACTGTAATCCGTGAGCAGACTGTTATCCCCGATGACAAAGCCGTAAGGCATCTCTTCCACATCCCGAAGCACAAGTTTGCCGAAATCATCGTAGAAGATATAGTTTTTACCGCCATAGATCAGCGTTCGGTCCAACGCCTCACAGATCATGTCAATCAGCTTTTTGTTATCGAATAACATACGCGGAATAACATATTTCGGCTGAATCAGATCACCAGTCTTCAACAGGAAATCCTTTGAAATTCGTTTAATTACATCCGCAGCAGTGGCATTAACGAACTTGTACGTCTGATTCGCGGTTAGATAACGAGTCTGGTCGTAGGCCTTGATTTTGACACTTTCGTCCTTACCGCTATCCACCGAGAAGATATATCCGTAAAATATGCCCACCTCGTTGCTGATATATTTCACGACATATCCATTCTCATATGTGAATTTCTTATTCTGGTACAGACTGCCCTTGATCAACGTGAATTCCAGAGAGGAAGGTTTGCCGATGCGGGAGGTTTTGTACGTAATGTCACCGGCAATTTCGCTAATGTCCCAGATGTTGCCCTGCTTGTCATCCAGTAATAACCGTTCCTTCATGTTTGCCAGCTTATCATCCAGCCTGATCTGCTCTTGCATATTCCCTCTCCTTTCACGGAAGCTTGATCACAAGTCCAATCGGCAGCTTCTTCAGTTGTGCATCTTTGATGCTATTCAGCTTTTGCAACTCTTTCCAGCGAGATCCATCTCCCAGATGGGCTTTAGCTACAGACCACAAGGAGTCTCCGGCTTTGAGTGTGACGGTCTTGGGCTGGATTTTTTCATTGGGCCGGGAGGCTTTGGTTTTTGTTTTCGAAGCAGCCGTATCCTTGCTGTCCTTGAGTGGCACTACTTTTTTCGCGGCATAAAAAATGAACTGCTTCAGCTTGATATCATACTGGATATCCCCCACCGTACCCGCAGTCTCCTTCCAGTCGAAGCTCTCAATGGAAACAGCCATATTAATGGTGTACCTTGCACTGGAAAAGAACAGTCTTACGGGTCTGCCCGTCTGCATCCAACGGATGATCTTTTTCACATATTCATAGGGATCACGGTAAAACTGCTTCTGAATTGCCGGATGTCTTGCATCGTAATTCAAATGATACGGGCTGTAGTCTGCCGGAAATATCCCGCTGAAACTGACTTCACGCAGCTTCGGCGATTTGATCACGTTAATTTCACCCAAAGCGCTAACGTTAAACGTACTGCCATCTCCCGAATCCGAAAACTCAATGCTCTCTGGTGTGACCGGGAAAAACATGTATTCAGAGCGGTTATTGAAGCTTAGTTGAATATAATATTCCACTTATCCATACACCCCCTGGGCACTGGAGACGATCTGACTGTTCAGTCCATCGGTGATTTTGCTGATGATGCTGTCCACATCATGTCCGCTGTTGATATCACCTGTAGTGACCTGAACAGTTGGCGTCAGACTGACAAATCGCTGAATCGCCTGCATCTCTGCAAGCTCACGCATCAGTTTCAAGTCCTCGCTGGTCACATCCACTGTACCGTCCACGTCACCGATCTTGTCCACCTGTCCGATATTGTTGATTTTGTTGATGTTACTCATGTTGCTATTGGGAACAACGGTGGGAGCAGGTGCTGTTGGTATCGATGGCATTGAAGGGGTTTTGGGTATTTCGGGTGTGAAGTCTTTGCCAAAATTACCTGGTAGACCTTTTTCCTTGGAATCCGCATTCGAGGTTGAAGAGAAACCAGAAAGTAAATCCTCCGCAACCTTCTGACCATCTTCAAAAGCTTTAGGATTGTACTCTCCGTTCATTTTGAAAAATGACTTCACATCTTTGTCACTCGTAGGCTCCCAGGATTCCAGACCTTTCTTCCATTCCTTTATTTCCTTGCCACCCAAACTAATATCAGAATCTTGAAACAAACCAATATTGAAACCAAAGGTTTTGTTAACAAGTTTGATCAGACTGTTAAGTCCGCCATTAATTCGTTCCATCGCATCTTCAATTATGGTTACCACGTTATAGAAGATATCAAGTATGAAAATACCCATGTTTTTAAATAAAATCTGTATGGCATATACCGGATCTCTGAAAAAGTTAAAAATCGCCTCCCCCAGCGAAGCAAACAGATTCCATACCGTCGCCACAACTACTCTTACGATTTCTCCAAGCATCATAAATGAACCTATGATGACTCCCAAAATCTCTGTACCTGACATTCCCATCATGTTCAAAATTCCAATAACTGCTGCGATTGCAGCAATGGCGAGCAGGATTGGCCAATTTAGCAATAACCAGGCCGCAACGAGACTATAGACTTGTGCGATAACCAATGCCAGAACAACAATTGCCAATGCCATCAGGATAGGCTGAATGATATCCCAGTTCTGCTGAATCACGGCTGCAATGTATAAAATACCGTTTACCAGCATCGTCAACGCGTTTGCCGCAACCGTAAATGCATTGCTAATCCACTCAATAATGACCGTGAACTCCCCATTTGCAAAGGCTTCATTTAATCGATCCAGTAAAGGTGTTAAGGCAACGAGGGCTGCCTGTCCAATCTGACCGAGAACCCCATTAAACTGATTCACCAATGCATTCCACTTCTGCAACGGTGAATCCAGCATGGTGTCAAAAGCCTGTTGGGTATAGCCTTGTTTTTGCAAAATAATATCAAGCTTTGTAATAAATCCATCCAGATTGGATGAATCAATGGTTTGTTGCAGACCTGCTCCGCTTAGAGCTTCAGCAGGAATGTTAAACGACTTGGCAAGTTCTCCATTGTCTCCGTTCATGGCAGCAACCAAGGCACTGGATGCATCTGACATACTTTTTCCATCTGGAGAAAGCATGCTCAACCGTTTAGTCATATCTCTCAGTTGGTCAACCTGATCCGTATTCTGTGCATACGGAATGAGAGATAGTGTACCTTTCAAAGCATCCGTAACATTCTGTCCGCTCTTGAAAGCTTCCGCACGGTAGCGATTAAAGATCGTCTCCCCCTGAGCATCATCACCCGTAGCAGCCATATATCGCTGCTTCAAATCCTCTTCCTGCGCAGCTGGTACGAGAACAGCTTGTCCTGCTGACTTGATCACGCTGATCCAGGCTCGCACTCGCTGGGCACCTTCTGTAAAGGCAGCATTTACCTTAGCCTGTTCTTCTGACACACCTTGGAGTAAGTTGCCTGCCAACTGAATTCGGCTCAGATTTCCAGGGTTGAATACCGAATTGATTACGGTAGGCAGATTTTGAAATTGCTGAACCATATTATTTGACATGATATACAGTCTTGCAAACATGGCATACATTCATTTCTCCCTCCTTTCCTTTTTATTTCTTCCGGGCTCGACTCTTGGACCGTTCTTTCTTCTCTTCCTCCACCCGGATGGAGATCATCGCATAGATGGCCGCTCGTTCTCGCATGGAGAAGGCCATAAGCTCATGCGGCAAAATGTTCAATTCATGGAGAGCGTAATAAGCCAGATTGGCTTCGGAATCGCCCTCTTTAATTAGTTTTTTACGTCATCCACCAGTTCGTTCATGTCCTGATTGAAGCCGTTCAGCTTCTGGACTTGTTCGCCAAGCGAAGCAAATTCCCCAGGCAACAGCATTTTCCGCAAAAGCGATTCCGCCCCCATCACGCCATATGAACGCTGGAGTTCAGCATTTTTCAGATCGGGATACACGACACTTGCGCTCATCAGGCGAGCCATGTAATCATTTGCATCGATGTCGGGTGTGTAGACACCGTTCTTACCCTTAATTTTGCGGGTAGCTGCCTTGCGGCATTCCTGGTTTTCGTCCTCGGTCATGCTGCGCAGTTTCCAGGCAACCGGCTCGCCTTTCTCATCTTTAAAACGGGGGGATACGATAAACTCCTCCGTTGTATCCGTTGCTGCATTTTGGGCAAAAAACATACTCAATCCACTCATGTATTGTTCCTCCTCTAAAGTTAGGCTCCCCGCCGCAAGAAGCGGCGAAGAGCAGAATTTCCACACGCCAAATAGCCCGTAACACAGGCAAGTTGAACAGGTTTCTTTTACAAACCCGCTGTAAATTTATACTCTTTATAAATCTCAAATCATTATGCTTTCACGCTACATTACTTCGGCAGATTAAACGATACAGGCATATCGACATCTTCAAAAGTAAAGCTCACTTCTTCCTCCAACGCCTCGGCCTCGGTATCCAGAGATGCCATGATTACACTGTCGAGGTTGACGCCTTTGAGGGTCACCGTCTGTTTGCCAATTGTAGAGGAAGGATCTTCGTTGGTCACTTCAATGTCGAAGTACGTGTCCACCCCATTCTGCATGTACTGGAGCATCAGCTCGCGGAAACGGGAAGTGGTATAAAAGATCGTCATGGAACCCGAACCGGACCAACCGGTTGCTTTGTGCTGTACGCCGCGGCGCCCCAAGGTTTTGACCTCTGCTTTTTGTTTCTCCACTGTTGCTTCCAGCGTCTTCACATAGAACATTTCTTCCGTCTGTCCGTTAATCGTTGCGTATGCGCGGCCTTCCTGGCCGGAGATCGTGTCGCTTGCTTTCAAAAATGCCATCTTAAACCACCTTCACTTTCATATATACTTTTTCAACGGAATCCACAGGTTGGACCTGAATCTCGATCAGAATACTGTCAGTTTCATTGCCCGGAGCAACAGTGATATCTGTTTTGGAATCGAAATTTTGAATCGCCCCAATATCCTGAAGCTGCTTCAGATAAGTGACACATTGGGAACGGAACAGGCTGCGCCCATCTTCGTTGTTGTTCACTTTGCCGATGTAATAGGACTCAAAAATCCGTTTCATATCGTTAGCGATGCCATCGAGAACACGGACAACACGGTTTTTGGCAAAATGACGTGCCTTATCCGGTGTAATGGAACGGAATGTATTCACATCCTGCTCTACCACTGCACGGTTGCTGCTCGCGGTAAAGACAAACTCGCCATTACGCAATGCTGCTTCTGTCTCGCTATGTGTCAATCTGCCATTCACATCCACGGCATCGTCATACGCACGGAACGTCAGGGATTCATTCAGGTTAGCACCCGCTGTTGCACCGGCAGTCCATGCTACTGTTTGTTTCGGCGTAAGGACGGTGCCATCTGCGAGCACAACACCATTTTTGACACTTATGATGCCTTCATGGTCTGCAGCAGGATAATCAGACAAAACGAGTTGCACTTTCTTGCCCTCGGTATCACGCAAACGTTTGATGTAAGCTGTGTAGACTGACTTGAGTGTGGCATCATCTGAAATCAGACCGACCGTGTTAAAATCCAGCACCTCTAGCTTGGTCAGAAAATCGGCATGCTCCTGGTTGGTTGCTGTACCATCCAATCCACCTGTTAGTGGAAGTGACGCTGTAGCTGTGAGTGCACCTTCACCAGTAAATGTGACGTATGCGTTGGATTCCAGAGCTTCGATGGTGGATGAAGTTTGTTTGTCCACTTCTTTACCCGCAAGCAAAGTGGAGACATCCAATTGTTTTGGGTCATTGATATTCGCGGAGATTACAACTGCCAGATCATTACCACGTACGCCGCCGTGTTGGGCTGTCACTGTCAGTTTGTCCAAGGTTGCTTTGGCTTTGGTCCCTGCGTTGAGTCGGTAAAGTAGCAAGGTCTGCGCCCGTTTCAATGCCTCGCGGATCAGCAGCATTTGCGGTGCTGTCCAGTCATAGCCTAATTTGGCTTGTACATCTTCACCTGCTTGTACGGTCAGGATTGTGCCTGCTTGCCCCCACGACAATGGAAGTGCCAAAGCCACCGTTCCTCGCTCTCCTACCGTACCCGGCAATGAGCCCTCTGATGCAAAATTCATATATACGCCGGGGCGTACCTTGTTTTGTGTTGTCCATGTTCCTCCAGCCATTATTGTGCCTCCCCATTCATAAATTGTTGGATGTGTTGCTGTGCTTCTTGTAAGGTGTATGTTTCTTGTTCCAGCAGAACTGCTGCCAAAATATCTTTCTCGATCCGGCTAAGTTGCCGGGATTCGGCGAACTGCGATTTGCTGTATTCTTGGTTGTTTTTCTGTTGAGCTTCCGGATTTTTAGGATCCTGTTCTTTTTTCGTAAACATCGCCAATGCGCCTCCTATTCCTTTCATGTAGATCCCCTCATTGGTTTAGTTATTCTCTCGTAGCTTTAAGTGCGGTGGGTCGCTGCTCCAGTTGTTGCATGGTAGCGGCGGACTCCGACACTTTAGTGGTTCGCATGGTATAGTACACCAGCATTCGTGGAGTATCTTTCTCCGTCTCCCAATGCAGCTCCGTTGCCCGATAGGGCGTGCCTTCCATCTCAATGGTTTCCAATGCTTCAAACAGTTCATCCGGCAGAGTTGCCGGGATATTGTCTGCATCAAGCCAGCGGATTTCGAAAGCGTGAGATTGCACGAAGCGATCGCTGCGTTCCCGGGTAAGTTGGGCGGATAGCAGACGGTATGTGATGCCTTTGGAGTCTGAGGTGGAGCTTGTACCGCCTGTTGCAGGTTGGATCGGGATGTTGGGGAAATGCCGCGTCAGAGCGTCTGCGATGGCAGTGGTTAGTTGGTTTGTGGTCATGGTTCACCTCCTTTTTATTGGTAAGAACTGAAATTAAGTCAGGTCTCCTATTTAACAAGGACTAGCATCCGATCTTACGTGTTATAAATATACGTTCAGAGCTGATCCTGTGAGAGACTTAATCGGCGCACCCAGTTTGCCTCCATTTTCAATAATGCACAACAACTCATTTGCGATATAAAAAGGCGAGCGCATCTTACGCTGTGATCCCGAATAATCCAGTGTTACTCTTGGTGTGCCTGTCATGGCTGCCGCCGCAAACCCTTCTTTGTAATAGGAAAAGCCCCCTGACCGCTCCAGAGGACATAATAAAAAACGCCTTGCGGCGCTTATGCTCTTGCGTTAATAACATCCGACACGACTGCTTTAAGGTTATATAGATTAGATACCTGTTCCAGTTTATACGTGCCGGTCATGACCAAACTGACCCAAACTTTGACCAGTCCGCTGTTAGATGTAAATGTCATCGCTTATCCCCCTCGTGCCTGACCTGCAGCGATCATCATAGTCAGTTCTGCTACTGCAGTTTTCAGCTCGGCGTTTTTCCTCTTTCAATGCGGCATTGTCAGCAAGAAACCGCGCCGCCTGCGGGTTGTTCAGGACTGAATAGTCTGAATCAATAACCCCCTTTTCAATATCTACATTCAATACCGTTATGGTGTATGTGAACTCGTCGCCCGGCTTCCCTTCTCCGTTTTGGCCACAGCGTACCCATCCGACGCTCGTGGTTCTGTCGTCGAGATGGTCACAACGTTACCGGTTTCTTCGTAGTATTGCACATAATTGTAATCGGACATGATCGCGCCTCCTTATTAGACGTAAGATCCACCCGCACTGGCGTTCCAAATCTCTTTGCTGTCCAGCAAGATGCGGTAAAGACGCACACGTTTCCATACGGCTACGCCGCCGTTGTTTGAAGCGTGCGCCCGCAAATAGTAGGGCCCGGACAGACTGGACACGCTTAAGCTGACTGTAGTCCTTGTCGTCAGTGAGCCACGATACATTCGAGCGTCAAATGTTCCAGCTCCACCCATCTGCGAAGAGGAAGCAATAAAGATTCCGTCCGATTGGATGTCAGATGAACCTTCTAGAGCGTAATCGAACACCACATAAGAAACGCCAGTTAAATCCACTGGTATGTTTGTCACCACAGCTGCCTCGCCGCCGCCCGTGCTTGAGTTATATGCGTAGCATTCGACATGGTCCGATTGTTTGACCACATATGAATTGCTACCCCATACGTAACCCTTACGCATAGTCGGTGCGATTGACCAAATGGGTCGCCATACTCCCCCGGCTTTCGCATAAATTTGTTGGACAGCCCGCCAATTCCCTGAGACCATGACTGATAACTTATTAGGCGTTTTCCAAGTCCCGCCAACCTTAATGCCTAAAGCCATGCATTATGCTCCTCCCCTCTATCATGAGTATTGATACCAGATGTCACCGTCATTGCCGCCAGAAGGCGCTGCAGACGAGATAATATGCCTGTTTTTAGCATCAGCCACAGCCTGAAAAAGATCAGGGCTCCAAGACGACCATACATTATTTTCTTTGGTTCTTTGATATAAAGTCTGCACCCCTCCATTAAGCCGACTCGCTCTTTGGAGTACATAACCTGTACTGTTTGTATGGCACTGAACTTCAATGTACCACCATCCGTCAGCACTTGATGGTAAGGGAGAATTCACCAGATTATAGCCGTTGTACTGTCCATTTGCCGTCAAAGAGTTAAGGTTAGTCCCTGATGCTAGTACTTGGTTTTTACCGTCATCAGCCGTTAATTTGTGCTTTTGGAACAAGTCCCCCATGTGAACAATTCGAGCCAAATTTGGCGTGAAAACTGCTCCTGCTGTGGTTGCGACCGGGCCTGTATCAAACATGTAAACTTCCGTCGCAACAGCGCCTGAATACCGCATGTAAATACCACGAGCGCCTAAGTTAGAATGATTGTTTTCGTACTTGAATGTATTCCCATCAAGAAAACAGTTACTACCGTACAACACCGAACCATTTGAAGAGCCAGAAATCGTTCCCCACTGATTCATAATTAGTCGTCCAGTCATAACTCCGCCTGTACGCGGCAAACTCGCATTTTTCGCATCCCTAACCGCCTTCTCCGTCGCCGCCACCGTCTCAGACGGGCCATCCGTCTTACTGGACAACTGCACCTTCCCCTTCTGTGTCAAAGACGCATCAGGAATATCCATCTGACTCACCGCTTCACGAAGCGTATCCAAATCCGCTTGCGTCGCAACACCAGCATCAATCTTTTCAAAAATCCCATTAATACTCTCCCGGGTCACATTCTCGTTCCCCAAAGGTAGAGGTAACTTCAATCGATCCGTTTCTTGTGGCATTACGCCCACACCTCCAGTTCATTCCACGTCAGGGACGCAGCGTCCAGTTCATCCCACATTTTTTGTCTCTTGTCCAGGTCATCCCAGACCAGATAGCGATATTCATACTCCACAGCCATATGTGCAGGTTTAATATCCTCAATCGCAGCCTTCAGATCATCAATGTTGGGCGGGATGCCCATCGTATCCACAAAGCTCACCGTAAAACTCCACGCTTCCGGCTGAAAAGTTACATCCACCTTGCCCCCGGCATACGCCTCGGCCACATTCGCAACCAGCATGCCAGAGAACTTCCCGGCACCACGCAGCTTCGACTCCACCACGGCACGCCTTTGCTCCACAGGTTTGAGACGATCTGTCTCGATGCCGAGCTCCTGCTCCCAGAAGTCCAGCCCCCACGTAGCTGTACGGACAAAAAACTGCTCCAACGTCTCATCCAGCGCCTGGTACAGTAGATCCATCTCGTTGCCTTTGGCCTGCATATCTGCCTGCATCACGCGTGAAGTCTCATAATACCTTGGCAAATACGAGAACAACTCCCGCCCTTTCTCACTCGTCAGTCCAACATCTACAATAGAAGGAGCACTCATGCCCTGTTCCCTCCCTTCCTTGCACATCCACATGGAGCGTCTCGCTCACTAGCTCTAACCCGGAACGGAGTATTTCTCCCAATCTCCCTAGGCCTCCGCACTCCCAAACTACTTTCTCATCCACCATCTGCCCAACACTACTCATGAACTTCCACCGTCCCCAGCACGGCCACCTGACTCGCGGTCATCTCGATATTCTGGTCACTCACACCGTTCACGGTAAGCTCCGAATAGTCGATAATGGGCGGAATGTCCAGCAGAATCGCGGCAATGCGAGTGTAACGAACGAGTGGATCTGCAAAAGCCAACTGCTTCAAATACGCGGTCACCCCGCGTTCGATCAATGCTCGTACATCAGCCAGTGTCGCATCACTTGCCAGCGTCAGTTTCACCTGAATGTTCATCGGCACTTCTTCGGCTGGCATCACGGACACCACTGGCCCCGCCGGCGCAACACCTTCACCCTGTCCATCTTGCGTCGGATCTACGTACTTCTGCACCGCCGCCACCAAATCCGTACCCGCAGCACGTTTGTCCGTGTCCAACAGATACAATCCCACCGTGCCTGGCCCCTGCCATAACGGAATAACCCGCGTTGCACCAACCCCTGGCACTTCACTGGCCCATTGCACATATTGCGATTTGTTGCCGCTTGTCCCTTGATTGCGGACTTTGGCATAAAAGCGTTCCAACAACGCCGTATCGGCCTCAATATCCGCACCGCCTTTGATCACATCAACGTTCGTGACAGAAGTCACGCCACTTACAGGTGTAGACAGCACAGTTACCGTGCCCGCTGGCACATTGCTCTCTTTCCCGGCAACAAGCGCTCGCACACCTACCACCCCGGAGCCCTCTGCATCCAGTTCCAAACGTCCCACTGTCTCATATTCGAGCGAAGCTTCAGCAGACACTTCATCTGCGAGCGTAGCCACAACCGTGCCTGCTGGCACCACTTTACCTGGCGTACCCTCGAACCTCACCGAACCCTGTGCCGCCACCGCAGCCCGCCGCGTAATGCCGTGCTCTCCTGCCCGCAGATCCAGCTCTTCCGAACGAAAATTCGGATCACTGCTTGCAGCCGTACTTGCAAACCCACGCCGCAGTAATTCCTGAGCCCACAATGCCGCCTCAGACAGCATAAATGCAACCGGAGCCTCCGCATCCCACAGAAACGACCCCTCCGACTTATCCAGATCCGCGGGCAGACGATCCAGCATGCGCTGCATAATCTGTTCCTCCGTCTGGTCCTCCAAATAACGCGGAATCTCAGCCATCCCGTCAGATCACCTCACTTTCCAGAATAAACATCTCTTCCTGCACACTTGCCACCCGGCACGAGAACATGCACTGCTCCCGATTCCAATCAAACGTAAACTGGTCTACCGAATCCGTGCGCGGATCAGCCAGCAACGTCTCCGTCACCATCCGAGTAATCTCACTTTCCATCACACCCCGGCTGTCACCCTGACCCACCAGATCCTCCAGCTCCGAACCGTAGTTTCGGGAATAGATCACATGTCTGTATCTTGGCGTTTTCACGGCCTTAATGCACCACTGTACCCAGGCTTCATGCCCACCAGCCGCAGCGACTTTACCACTTGGGGTCAGTACAAAATCCCCTGCATCGTAATCAAATCGCCAGCTCCGTCCAAAGCGTACCTCTTCTGAAACCGCCCCCGACAGATCCTCCTCATCTCCCCATACCACACCCGTTTCCGGGAACAAACTAGGCATGCGCACTCACCACCTTACACAGCACCACAATGTCGTTACCGCCATTCACCCGCATCGCCAGCACGCGATCTCCCGCTTTTAATCCCTTACCAAGAGACCACACCGCTTCTTCCACTTCCTCTTCTTGCAAAAGAAACCGTCCCGTGCCCGTTGTTCCGCCGTTTGCCACGTCAGGTATACCGGAGATCGCGCCAGCAGTGTCGCGCTCCGGCAGTCCAAGCGTGCCCGGCAACTCGGCCACGAGGTAATCCTGCACTTCGTGCTTGAAATCATCCAGCTTCACGCCGGATGAGGTCATCGTACCCAGTACTGCTCCCAGCCCGCTCACGGCCTGACGGGAATGTGTACTCATCGCACCCCGCATGACGTCGGCAAAATGCCCATACGGATCATCTTTATTCAAGGTAATACCTCCTTTTCACCAGCTCGGCTGTCCCCAGTTCCAACGTCATCATTCCAGGTCCGGCAGACAGATCACGGCTAACCGACATGACGATTAGCTTCAGTCCTTTTAACAACACTGCGTCCCCAGCGCGGATCGTATTCACATCCGGTGCGGATATCGTAAAGGTCTCCTGAATACCCGTCAGATGACTTTTCGCCAGTTTTTTCGCGGCGGTTGTCGATTTCACCTGATCGTCCTCGACCAGCTTTTGCAATGTGCCCAGTTCTTCCACACGATCCTGCTCAATCGCAAGCACTTTGGAAGGAACTTCTTTGCCACTCGGTGACTCCGACGCCGCCATGACTTTAACTTTGGTAACCGCCCCTTCAAGCGTACGCATCTGGGTTAGATCAATTAGTCGATCCAGCTCATACACCTTTGCATTACTTCCAACCTGGAAGAGCTGCAACCCACCGGGCGTCATCCGTGGATGGTACATTTCACCGCCGGACTTCGCCGTTTCTTTCAGATCAGCAAACATCATCGAGAAGATCGTCTGTGACCGATACACGGCTTTTCCCAGCTTTGTCTTGGTTTCTGGCAATGTAGCGTATGGAATCTTCCACTCTTTGGCGTAGGTTTTGAGTCGTTGCGTAGCGGTCTGATCCTTAGGCAACAGGAACTCGTCCTCTGATTTTTCCAGATATATCATTCGGTCGTACACCGTGAGAGACAGCCGCTTGGTGCCGCTGTTCGAGCTTTCCACCTCCCAGATGACCGCAGGATGCAACAGATGAACTATGGATTTTTCGCCAAAAGGAACCCCGCTAATCCGCACCGCCATGCCCGGTGAGATCGAAGGCAGACCGGAAGATGCAGACACTGCCAGCCGGATGTTAGCCTGATAGGCAATCTGGTCAAGCGAGTCCTTCAGCGTAATTGTCTCCACCAGCTTGGTGATGTCATATTTGTCGTCGACAATGACTTTGTAGGTCATGGCATCACCAGCTTTTGTCCGGGCTTGATCCGGTTCGGATCACTCCCGATGATCTTTGCGTTGAGCTTGTAGATCTCGTTCCATTTGGAACTGCTGCCCAGCTCAAGCTTTGCTATTTTGGACAGGGAGTCGCCAGATTTGACGGTGTAGGTCTTGCTACTCTTTTTCAAATCGGTACGAGAACCTGACTTGCCCCCGGATGCCGCAGAACCGACCTTCTCCACCTTGGAATCACGCCATGTGCGCAGGGTCAGGTCGAAGTAAATATCTCCTGTCTCCCCCCCACGAAAGCTCGAATTAAGCGAAACAATAAAAACAGGCACGTTCACTCCGGTTTCGGAGATGATGAAACGCAGTGGCTTTTTGGAGATGAGAAAAGTGTTCAACACATTCATCGCCACGCGTGGATCCAGAAAATATTTTTCATCCATGCAATAGGACGGATCATATCGTTTCGGAAAAAAAGAAGAGAAGGTGATCTCCTTCACCTTCTCCCCTTGTGCAAAATCAAACTCGCCATGCTCCAACATATTGACCGTTTCATATCCCTTAGATCTGGAAATATTAACTTCTTCAGGGTTTACCGGAAATTGAAATGGAGTATTGCCATCCTTCAACGTAAATGACATTTTGTTAGGACCAACTTTATCTTCAAGTACAGACATATCTGCGGCCTCCTTTCTGCTTAGGCCATAATTGTTTTGCGATTTTGCATCGCGCGGCGGAACTCATCAGAGATACGTTGCCCCACCTGATAAGAAACTGCGTCATAATCAATAGCGTTCTCCCGAACGGTCACTTGTACCGTACCCGGTGGAATATTGATCGCAATCTGATTGGTAGTTTCGGTTTTGAAATCCTTCAAGTATCCGGACAGACTGCTCATCTGGTCTTCGGATATTTGTACCGTCATTGTGGAAGATTTCCCATTCGTCTGCGCACCGTTACCAAGCGCCATTGCTTGGTTCTGCATCATGCTTGTTCCCATGAATCCAGCAGATGTAGGCTGACCGACCTTGCTGTTCATATATGCGGCTGGGCCTGTCATGGTCAGTGCAGGTGGCATATAGGCAGGTGCCATCTGCGGGCCGGTTGCAACTGGAGACGGTGCAGCCACCGTTGCTGCCGAGATCGTCTTCTCTTCTTTTTTGGAACCAAATCCAAAGAAGCTGGATATACCATCGGTGATATTTTTTGTTTTCTCAGAGACGTAATCCGCTGCACCCGACAATGCATCACCTACACCTTCGGTAGCACTAGACATAAAGTTTCCAATATCCTTCGCTTTGTCTCCAATCCAACCGCCTGCTTCACTTCCGGCCCAACCACCTACTGCACCACCTACCCATGTCCCGATGCCAGGCAAAAGAACGCTACCTATGGCGCTACCAATCGCAGTACCTGCTGTGCCGCCAATCATGGAACCCACCGCTCGACCACGCTCTTCCGGGGGTGCTGTCGCTACATTTGCCACATCAGCAAGCATGCTGATGGGTCCAAGCAACCTTTTTGCTCCTTTGGCAAAGCCACTACTTAAATTATCCATCAATCCATTACCAGCCAGCATGTCGGTTAAAGATCCCAATCCACCATCCGCAAATCCTAATCTACCGCTTCCTCGTATTCTTCTACCACCTCCCCTATTACGGTTGCGATCGGCCGGAGGAGTTGGAGTATCAGGTACAGGATTGGGTACTGGTGATGGGACCCGGTTCGAACGATTACTAGACCTTCTACCACTTCGGTAATTTCGTCTTCCACGATCTGATCCACCACCATCCGCATTCGGTGAACGAACTCTACGGTTTTTGCCCATCTTTCCACCTGTGCAACAGCAGCATTTGGATGCTGGACTTCGGGTTGGATCAGATGCAGGACTTTCTTCTTTTTTCTTTTTGAATTTATCAAATATTCCCTTAACGTTATTAAATACATCAAACAAACTATTAATCTTGTCGGCAGGGTCAAAAATCCATTTATCCAACCAACTCTTAGGATCTTCTTCCTTCGTAGCATTAGTGATACTTTTGTTGTTTTGAATCACGACAGCCATAGTTGGACCCGAAGCTCCTCCTTTACCCATCGCCACTTCAATCTTCTGCCGAACTTCAAGGGATACTGTTCCCGAAGCCGTAACCATCTGGTCCCTGAATTTATTCAGTTTAACCCATGCGCGATCCAGTGCCGGACTCAGCTTATCAATCAACCCAATCGTCGGTGTGATTCGCAGCCTGCTAATTCGAACAGCCATACTATATATACTTTCCAACCTGCGTCCGGTCGTTCTCAGTTCATTGTTCACCTTAATCAGACTCTGATAACGAACTCTGCCCAGACGTTCCGTGGAACGCTGAATCTGATCCAGATAACGAAGGGTTGTCCGCATTTCCGCATTGGATTTGGATAGACCTACAATCATTTCTGCCATTTTTTCACCTCCTGCCTTATATCGTTATCGATTCATTTGCGAAGTTATCGCTGACATTTCCTCTTCCGAGAACGCAATCAACAGCGAGCGCTCCCCACGTGGTAAAGACCAGAACTCTCCGGGCCGGAGATGATGACGCACCCACATGTGATATAGAAACGTGGTCATCCCGCCGGAGTGAATCAGTTTTTTAGGTCTTCAATCTCCACACCGAAGCCGGACAGCTCCAGCACTTTATCACCTACAGCATCCAATTCACCAGCCAGCAGCATGCGGCGAACCGCCTGTTCTCCACCAGACAGCTTCATACGGCCAGTAATACGGGTATCCCCCCAGCCGGACAATTCCAGGCTGCGGACTTTCAATTTCACCGTTGCTTCAGAGATGAGCAGCGCGTTAAACGTTTCGGTATCCACCTTTTCCTCGGTGCGCCCTTTGGTCGTTTTTCGAATGGTACAGCGTTCGCGAATGTGATCCACTTTGGAAGACGTCAGTCCACGCAAGGTCAACAATAGATCCAGACGCTGAATGCGCACATTCTCCTCTGGCAAACGTTCTGCTGCTTCAAACAACTGATCCAAAATCTGTTCTTCGGACATATTTTCATTCATACTCATCGGGCGTTATCTCCTTCTTATTTCACAAATGGGTTTATCTATGCCAGCTTCCAAGCCTTTAGAGACAACAAAGAGACCGAGATCATCTCGGCCCGCATTGGTGTCCATTTGATATGAAGTAACTATGCAACCACGCTGGAGCAAACTAGCCCAATCACACGTGCCTATTCCAATCTTTAGTTCGCCACAATCGGATTCAGCAATTCAAATCCTTCAAACGTAAAGCCTGTTTCTTCCGGTACTTCTTCGCCAGCTGTCCAGTTGGCAAGCTGAATTTTATCCACCATACAACCTTTAAGCAAAACGCTCTCATGTCCATACGATTCAGGGTCGTTCAGCTTGGAAATAATCTCGAATTTGGTGAAGCCGCGCTGGATCATATCCGAAGTGACTTTGTAGCCGGTCATCGTGCCTGTTCCTTTTTTTGCGCCGTTTTTGTGCACTTTCCAGTCGTTACCGACCAGATTCAGCTCACGCTTTTCAATCTCCACACTCGCTTCCAACTTGTTAATGTTCGTCTGCCACACACCATCGATATGCAGCTGACCATGGGTACCGAGAATTACTCTTGACGCATCCAACATATATTTTCCTCCTTGGGTTCATTGAACTAATAAATATTACACGGTATAACCCCGCAGTCAGAACAATCTTCCGATCGCTGTTATCCCCAGATTTTTTTGATTCCTTTTCATAATAAAGGGAAAATCCGGTGGATAAAGGCGAGCGCTTCGCTTCTTCAGATTTTTTCTGCCCTCTCCGTTATCGTGTAAACCATCAGTTCAACGTGTAGTACTTATTCTAGAAAACGGTTCTTTCCTTTCACACAACCTTATTGCACGTAAAATGTACCAAACAACTGCTCCATTACATCCGTCAGCTTCACATTCCATTGCAGGAATACCTGATCCGCTTCCGGTTTGAGAACTGGTGCCGCGCCATAATATGCCGGGTCAAGAATGACATCATAACCGTCAGCTTCAATCACATTGCTCTGTGCTAGCAACGCCAAATAGGCCTTCATGGCACTAATCAGTGCCTGCCGACCCTCTTCGGTATTGTTTACTTTACCGATGTACGTATCTTCCGCGGAACGTTGCAGATCCGTGTTGATGGCATCCAACACACGAATGGAACGGATTTTTTTCCACGCATTATTCTGTCCAGCGGCCGGAGTTACAAGTGTGTTTACACCGCGAAGTGCTTTCACCTGCCGTCCATCATGGAAGAAAATAAATACGCCATTCTGTACCGCCTGCTCCTGTTCTGCACGCGTCCAGCGACGTGTCACATCATCGAACGGAGTAGCTGCATAGGTTGTGGATTGGTTCAGACGTTGTCCGGCGATCAGTCCTGCAACATAAGCGGATGTTTCCGCCGAGCTGTAGAATGCATCTCCAAGGCGTACGCCTGTACCTACATTAATCACACCTTCATGGTTGAGCGCAAGCGAACGTGCTGCCGCTTTTTGTGCTGCTGTAGCAGAAGTGTCATCCGCTGCGGAACCGCCAAATACAGCCACCACCGGTTTACCTTCACTACGCACACGTTTCACCCATGCCGCAAAACTCGCAAGCAGAGGTGCATCAGCCGCCTGATCCAGAGCCAAGACGTCGAATTGCTCCCCTTCCAGCGCACCCTGTACAGCAATGTATTCTGCATTGGTCAGGTCATCGTTGCCACTTACGCCGCCTTTGAATGCCGCACCCGCAACAGTAGCAACCACGCCAGTACCATCGCCAATCGCCTGCGCCGTTACCCAGACATTTTGTTCATCCGCGTTAATCTCTTTTGCCAGAGAAGCTGCTGTAATATCCGCTGTCAGGAACGCATACAACATCCGGTTACCTTCAAAAAGGCGCACTTCATGTTTCGTATTATCAATTACACCCGGCTGGATGGTGACGTAGAATCCATTCGCACGATCCCCTGGATACTTCGCATCCAGTTGCAACACATTCACATCACCGCTGTCCTTCAAAGTAAGCGTAGCTGCTTTGGCCGCAGCACTTGCTACCCGATAAGCGAGCAACTTTTTCGGCCCACCCAACAGGGCGAGCTTCAAGGACGTATAGGCCGTGCCGTTGTCCCGCACATTCGCCGCATAAATACGTTCAATTGCTGCTTCGCTCCCTACTTCAACAAAAGTCCCCACCGGACCCCAGTTGGCCTTGATTGGCACCACGACCGTCCCCCGCGTACCCGCTTGAATGGCCGAGGATGCTGCCGCCTGAAAATTCATATATAAGCCCGGAAGGACCGGACGATTTGTTTGCTCCCAATTTCCGCCTGCCATTATCCCTTCACCTTCGCTTTCATAAATTGGTTAATTCGTTCCTGCGTTTCTTCAATGGAAAACGTCTCTTGCGCCGCTTCGTACAGCGCACCGTATAGCACCTCTGCCTTAACGGCAAAGAGGGCTTCTGCATGATTCATCAGTTCTGCCCGTGTATACCGTGGGGCTGTCTGTTTACTTTTTTTCACTGAGCTTGCCATTGCCATCTCACCTCATTTGTTGGACTACTAATTTCGTGAAACGATGATCTTTAAGCTTGATCTATGAATTTTTGATCCTATGAATATGAAGCTATAATGTTGAAGCTACATCTATCATTTCAAAGCTATAATCTGGAACCACTCTTAAAAGTGCATGTTCAAAAAGATCGGTTTTCAGTACCGAGAAGATGGGATGAAGTTAGAAATGGAGTAGCAGAGCGTAGGGAAAACTACGTGAGCAACGGACATTTCGGCTGAATTCCATATTCGATGCTGATGATGCCGTTAGGCATCCTTTGTAATCAAAAGCGGGCTTTTTGAACAACCTCTAATAGAAGGTTCCTCTCGACTAACGTTTACTCCATACCTTTGCTATGGTGAATCTCACGAATCAAAGGTACATTCGTACCCGGACGACGAATCCGCTGTTGCAACGTCAGGCGAATCTGTCCGTTCAGATACGCATCGGTCTGCAGATCTGCCGTGACTTCATCCACTGTGATATATCGCGTGTTACCTTCGTGCTCTTCGCCATCCGTTTCAGTGACGGCAAGACGAGATTGCACTGCAAGTTGCCGGGCCAACCGAGTAACGGTCTGCCGTGTTAGCACCGAATGATCGGTGAGCACATGCCCAATCCACTGTTGTCGAACCTCCAATGCCGAAGTGCCCGCCACAGACGTGCTGTATCCGGCCAATCGCCATAACACAGACGGCATCTCATATCCTCCAGGCCAGGCATCACCATATACCGACCAGTTCGAGCCAAGCTCTTGCTGTGTCCAGTCTTGAAGCGCAGCTAACCACGCGTCGCCTCTTTCGGCGAGGACAGCTCCCGAGTCTTCGGGAACATACACTCCGAACCGCAGACTGCGCGTAACCATGCCAGACCCAGCATCCACCCGATCACTATCTGAAGAACCCAGATAGATACATGTGAATGCCCCACCTGCTTCATCCACCAGCCTTACCTGGTGCAACCCTTCGATTAGAAGGGCTGACCAAGCTTCCACCTGTTCAGCGCCACCATCTTCCGGACGAGCGTATGGTGAGATTTTGATGATCCGTCGGTATCCCGCCCAGGCAGACTTCGGCACCTCTTCGGCAAACGCAACCACGGCACAAGGCCCAGCCAACACTTCGCCTGGCCCAGGTACATCCAGCACACGACCGCCCCAATCTGGAACAAGTACCGCGAGCTTCTGTTTCAGCGTTTTTTTAATGAGCGTACTCATTTTACTGGTGCTCATGTCAGTGTTAATCTCATTTCTCATAGACACATTCATTTCGCCCCCTTTGGCTGCAAGTTTGAGATCTGCCCACACGATGCAGCGACAGTGCAGCAGCAGTAGACTCCCCCTTTTAACTCAGAGTCTGTATTGCTATCGAACCAGTACTGGGACTACATTCACCGCATCAAAAAGACCGGCCACCTGGCCGGTCTGTACATTAGCGTATGTGCTTTCGGTGTGTCCCTTGTTATTGATCCGATAATACAATCTTACACCCTTTCATCCCTAGCGCGGATGGTGATTCGTACGACTTCGGTGCGATTAAGGGCGTCGTTCGGGTGGAAAAAAGACGATTCTGGAATCATCATTTTAACGAACAAACAATTAAGCATTAAGTTCAATAAATTGATAAATTTATCCAAATATATTAATATTTCATTATCAAATTCATTGTGGCTTACGTAAAAGAAGGAGGTAACTATGAGTAAAAAATTCAAGATTACTTCACTTGCTGTCTTAGCATTTATACTCGGAATATCCTGCTGGGCTTACTTCGGACTGCTTGGTAATCCGCTGAAGAAAAATGATGCTGAACAACAGGTAACCACTTACCTGATTGAACAGAAAGGTTACTCACCCGAACAGCTTATCGAAGTACAAGGTACTTACTCCTCAAAAAGTTCTGAAGCACCTTACGGTGCCTCAGTAATATTCGCGGATGAACTCGAAGCGAAGTATCAATATATCATTTTTAACAACAGAGAGATTAAGCAGTACAGTCATACCAGTGATGATCCCAAACATGAGGAGCCCATGGTGAGATAACAGTTTAGTTCAGCGTAACCTTCGGGTTCAACGTAATCTCAAATGCACGCCCCCAAATGAAATCAGGATTCGCATATTCCAGCAGCGCACTGCCATACGTCGCATAGGACAATTCGTCATCACAGATCTGCTTAATCGCCACATTGCCTGTCTGGAAGGCTGTTTTATTCGCAAGCGCCGTGGTATAAGTCTGCATCAAATCACGGAGCAATGTTTGCAAATGGGCATAGTCTTCCTCTGAGTTGAACAGCAACATATTTTGATCCGAAAGGGTAGCCACGTTTGTATATAGCGCATGGGCTCGGGAATACGTCCGGATCTCTGCAATCGCTACCGCTTTGTAGTAGTAATCCTTCAGGAAACGCTTAAACAACAACGAGCCATGCGCGTTCATCGCATCACGCAACTTATGCTCATGCTTCTCTGTTGTGATCAACGCGTACCTCGACTGCCCCATGCCTACGGCAATACCGATCTTGTTACCTGGTGTATTCCATGCACTATAACCCAGAACCCGTCCGGTATATGGACTGTTTAGCAATGCTTCGGCAACATCGACATTCGCTGGTCCTTTACCCACAAAATCAATCAATACCGAAGGCAAACCTTGCTCACTATTCAGCGTCAATTGCTCCAACGCAGCCTGCACCTGATCCAGAGCCGTAATGGCAATAATCTCGATATCGATGCTTGTGTTCTCCCCGGAATTACCCGGATGACCCTTGGTCATACGATCCAGTTCGGAGGTCATGTCAAACGGGACAACTTGATCGGCTGCTACAGCCACTAGCTGTTCATTTTCCAAGCCAGCACCCACATCCGTCACCACCTCCGGTTCAGGATATGCCGAATCCGCTACAAGCACACCACCTACAATATCCACATGACGAACCACATTCTCGTGTACATCCATGTATTCATACGTGTTAATGATGGTATTGCCGTGAGGACCAAAATATTTCACTGCGTAACGTGTCCTCGCCCCGCCTCGGAACAACTGGTTAGCCATGCGAGCAACCAAAGCGTGTCCCAGACCATCCGCATCCGGCAAGATGATAGCACGATCCGGATTTTGCCCGTTGGTTCCACCCAGCCATTCATTGATCCGCGCTTCTACATATTTGATCTCATTGATCTGAACACCCTGCGTGTTGGCATCGTCGACTCCAACCGCGAGGAAATCGATATAACCTGTGCGAGCCAGCTGATCTAAAATGTACAGATTTGTTTTGAATTTATGCTGCCTTGTATTGTAATACTGTTCTTTATCAAAATAGGTCGTTGTCCCATATTCCACTCCATCCGGGGACAGGTTATAACCTTCGATAATATCCTCAAACTCAGTGTATGTCTGACGTGGCTTCTGCATCAACGCACGAGACTCATTATATGCATCAAGCGCCAAGCCATCTGCAAACGAGGTTGTAGCCAAACGCATGATGGTATCCATTACGAATACAGGTTTGCGTGGGTATTTCTGCTTGATCACACGAATCACATCCAGCAAACGAGTGGTCTCCTCATCGTATTCCGGATAAACACCTCCTCCATCTTCGCGGAGCTGACGACTGCCAATCAGACCGCCATAAGCGAGCATATCGGATGAGATAATGAATCCGTCGACCTTGGCAGCATGTTTCAGAATAAAGTCGTGAATCTTGGACGGTTTGCCATAAACCGGCGTGGAGGTGCCGAGCAGCGTTGTGCCATCTACGGTTTTCTCCGAGTCCAGACGATTCTTAATATCACTCAGGTTCGGTGTAACGATATGGATACCGGCTGCTTTCCCTTGCACAATCACATCATCCAGATTCGCTGGACGATCATCCAGTGGAACATACAATACTGTTTTCATATCACGTAGCCTCCTGTTATCTATATAAGTTGAACTACAGAATATTTACACTTGCCACTTCGATGACAGAACAACCTTCCGATCGCTGTTATCCCCGGATTTTCTTGATCCACTATATAAAGGTAGAAATCCGTGGATAAAGGCGCAGTGTATGCTTCCGAAGTAGCTTTCTTGTAGAAAGCTGTTAGCTCCGCTTCTTCAGGTTATTTCTGTCCTCTTCGTTCTCGTGTAAATCGTTAGTTCAACTTATATATCTAGTCTTTAATACCCGATCAGGGCAAGGATGCAATCACCGAATTAAAAAACGGCCCCTAGCCGGCTGTACGTTAGCGTATGAGCTGTCGGTGTGTCTTCCTTGCTGCTGATCCGATAATACCATCTTACCGCCTTTTCCCACTCGCGCTGATGGTAAACGGGATGAATTACGCCTGAATGTAGTTGTCTCTATGGCGGTTAAATGCCGATTTCCCGCGAGAAACTCCTATCGATAGTCCAACCAAACTCATCCTGATGATGTTTATATGACATAAGTAGCTTTCAAATCCTACGAACAATAAAGGATGGATATGACCATGAAAAAAAGGTACTTCTTCTATCTTTGGATTGCTGTCACCAGTTATATGGCGGGTCCCGCTATGTATGCTTTAACAATGTACATCTTATATCAGGAAACAGATGTTGTAACGACATCACTCATTGGATGGACCGCGGCAACATTCTTATCCGTTGGCATCCTGTTTATCCTGATCACAGTCATCATGCTTCGAGTGTTAAACATCTATTATTTCTGGCTGCAAACCCTGCTCTTCGAGCTGCTTTTCCTTGTGCTTGTCTATATGACCACTGTTCTTCTTGGGGCTGGCAACACAGGACTGCCCAAGCTATCCTTTCCATTTACACCCGAAGGCGTTTCCTTATGGATGTTCTGGGGGAGTATTGCACTTATGAGTTCCTGGGGAATATGGGCAGCGCGTCAGCCCGTACGAAAATCACCATACATGCTGGTGTCCAGAGTCATGCTGATCCTTTTTATCCTTGAAATTTGGCCCCGTTAAAAAGGTGCAGGCTGCCCACGATTCGGTAGACTAGAATAATGCCTAGAAGGGGTGTCCGTCATTACGGACACCCCTTCTTAAATGTATGTTTTTACTCACGCGATGATATAACGAAAGTTCTCCCATGTTTCCGGTACAGGCTCCCCGTTCTTGGCATGATGATAGAAGCTGAACGGGAATTTGAATACATGACCTCCGTTCCAGTCGCGGGAACGTCTGTCGGTGAGCCAATATTCCAGCTCATGAGGGAGCGCCACTGATCGTTCCGCCCGTTCTAGTGGCAGCAGATCTACGGGTGATTGCAATGTCGGCATCTCCTGTTCAATATCCACATCTCGGCTTAAGCGTAGCGCCTTCACCATAGTAAGGAAAGGCGGAATACCTTTATGGAATAATGCCGGATAACCCAATTCATATAATATGTTAAGCGCATGTCCGTAGGTGAGCATATGACCGATTAGATCATGATGCGCTTCCGCGTGATAGATGGTCTGGAATGCCCCAAGCTCATCCAGAATCAGGCGTGACAACTGAACTGGATCTTCAATCTCAGGGAAACCATCGCTGTTTTCCGGCTTCAGACTGCTAATTTCTTTCATCGTTGTGTTCATCCAGGATCTTCCTGGGATGGTCCGATCGAATGAATCGATCAGTTCAACCAGCCGATCAATATCCTCTGCAGTACCCCATCCATCCAGTTCACGAATGGCTTTCAGACTGATTGCCCCGTAGATGGCCTGGTGCCCAACCCAGTGCAGCTCTCCAATCGTTCGATCCAATGCGTCCGTAATACGCGCTTCGGCATCTTCCCTGGGCATCATCTCACCAATCGGAGAGGTCTGATCAGGGCTGATTCCATGCTGGCGAAGCATGGCTTTTGCTTCGGCCGTAACACTGCCGGCGGCAAGGGCAGTGAGACGATTTTCCCGCAACCAAAAATATGCCGCAATCGCACCCGCCCCATAATGGGCGTGCCACAGATCTCCTGTACGTTCCCGACTGGAAACAATAATTGCAAGTCCTTCTTCCAACAAACGTCGATCCAAGCTTGCCACCACCCTTCATCATATGTAAGCCCATCAGAGAAACTATATAAGTTGAACAAAGATTATTTACACTGACACTACGATGACAGAACAACCTTCCAATCACTGTTATCCCCAGATTTTTTTCGATTCCCTTTCCTAAGGGAAAATCCGGTGATCAATGTGAACACTTCGCTTTTTCAGGTTTTTTCTGTCCTCTCCGTTATCGTGTAAATTTAGTTCAACTTATATATCCTAATTAATAAATAAAGCGTTTACTTCTATAACATGATGGAAATGCTTCACATATGCCCGTTTTGCCCCGGAATGCAA
Organism: Paenibacillus sp. AGC31; assembly: GCF_057334655.1. Taxonomy (NCBI): domain Bacteria; kingdom Bacillati; phylum Bacillota; class Bacilli; order Caryophanales; family Paenibacillaceae; genus Paenibacillus; species Paenibacillus sp. AGC31. The sequence goes on along the minus strand of NZ_JBHFJH010000024.1, from coordinate 425,892 downwards.
AGTTTAGCCAATTCGAAGCTTGCCCACACCACGAATGGATACTTCCAGCGGATAGATCTCTGCTTTTTGCTTGGAGAAAAACCACGTCCGATCCTTCTTCACCACAATAAATAAACCATGTACATCTCCTACAGGAGCAAAGGTATCACTAACCTCACCCCATCGCGTGATTCCAATCTGCTGAAGCTCATTCACCGCAGCCAGAACGTCATCCGTCACCAGGCCAATCTCACACACCTGTAATATATTTTTAGTAGAGAAGTCATGGTCACTCTCGTTCTGAATACGATGATGAGCAATCAACTCGATAATATTGCCTGCCGGATCTTCAAAATAGAGGGAATGAGAGTCCCAATTAGCAGAGTACGTCTCATCCCGATGTTCTTCCCTACTTAAAACAACACGTGATGCAGCCCACTGCTTCGCTTCCTTGAACCGATTCGTTGGAATCAACCAGGCTACATGATAGAAGGGCTCCGGATCTGTTTCACACGGTTTGAAAATCATCTTTGTCCCTCCAACCTCCAGGTTGAAGGCCTGATCTGTCGCATTGGACACCTCCATGCCCAACGTATCACGATAAAAATGCTTGAGGTCCTCCAGCCGTGTTGTATATAACTGTAATTCTTCAATCATCATACGGTCTTCTCCTGCATCTCCTCCCACCGACTCCATGGCACCATGCCAAGCTCAGGCTTCGCTTCATCCGGGAGCATGGCGATGAATTCAAGCGAATGACCATCTGGATCGTTAAAATATACAGATACTGCGGGCATCCATCCGAAGACGTACAGTTCACCGATATCATCATCCAGGAAGTTCTGTGTCTTGATTCCTTTGTTCTCCAAGTGAGCCACCGCATGTTTCATATCCTCCAGAGATACATGAAAAGCAAAGTGCTGACGTTGCACCTCGGAAGGTTCCTTTTGCCACAATCCCAGCATGGCATTGCCTTTTCCACCTATCCAGTAGAAGGAGTTTCCACGTTCTTTCTGCCCGTAGGCATGAGGTAAGCCCAGGACCGTTTCATAGAAATGATGGGATCTCTCCAGATCCGTAACGTTTAAATGTGTTTCAAATATGCCTGTAATCATCATGTTCAACCTCTTTTCCTTTTCCCATTTTCATCTTCGCTTGTTCTCAACTCATGGTTGAATTCCGCGCATTTGTTAACGTCTGTGCCAGATTTAAAAACGATCCAATAACCCGCTGCACCCGGTCCTCTATATCCTGACTGCCTTCGTACTCCTCGTATCCGTCAAATGTCGCTTCGAATCGTCTGCGCTGCGCACCACCAATCGAAATCCACTCTTGGGCATTGATGCCATGCAGATTGCGAACAATCGCTTGCAGTTGTAAAAGCGAACTTACCCCCACCGCTCCGCCAGAGGAGCTGATGGACAGGACGGGCTTGCCGCTGAAATGAGCCTGACTCAGGTGATCCAGTGCATTTTTGAGCACACCACTTATACTGCCGTGATACTCTGGTGTAGACAGGATGATTGCATCAGCCGCGAGCATACGTGTATTCAGTTCTGCCAGATGTTCATGATCCGCTTGTTTTTCATCTGGCGCGTAGAATGGAAGTGGCGTCTGATACAGATCAAACAGGCTGGCCTGATGTCCCTGACCTCGAATAATCTCCACAGCATACTCTCCCAGACGTGTACTGGTTGCATTGTTCCGATTGCTGCCTGCCAAGATAACAATATTCATTCATGTCACTCTCCTTGGTTTTTTAATAATTCAAACGCTCATGTTTCAACCGATCTGTTATTTCTACTCTTATCTTACCTTTCTTTGGCATCCAAATCGTCAGCAGATAGACTTAACTTGAAATACCAAAAAACTCAACCTTTAGGTTGAGTTTATACGACTTAAGTATGAACATATGTCGGAATTGCTCAGACGACCCAGCCATTTCTTACGGCATGAAGAGCTGCTTGTGTCCGATCCGCCAGCCCGAGTTTGTCGAGCAGATGACTGACATGTGTTTTGACCGTTTTTTCGGTGATGACCAATTGAACTGCAATTTCCTTGTTGCTCAATCCTTGAGCAATCAACCCCAAAACCTCTTGTTCACGGCGAGTGAGCATATCTGGACCACCAAGGGATATTTCATTTGATTTTCCAACCTGCTTTGGCTCCTGATGTTGACTGTCTGCTGACTGATCTGTCGGTATATCCTGTGGTTGCTGTTCATTTTTAGACCAATCGGATGAAGCCATCACATGCATCAATTGACCTGCTGCGGCGGGATGCAATTCTACCTGACCTGCATGCACATTGCGAATGGCCACAGCCAGATCCTCCGGTTCAATATCCTTGAGTAGATACCCCTTCACCCCTGCACGTACAGCAGGAACCACATGATCCTGATCCGAAAACGATGTGAGCACAATGATTCGCGTTGCTGGCATTAATGCACGCAACCGTCTGGCTGTTTCAATTCCGTCCATGACCGGCATATGCAGATCCATTAATACCACGTCAGGTTTTAACGCTTCCGCCTGCGCCAGTGCTTCCTGCCCGTTCGATGCTTCACCAACAACCTCCATGTCTTGTTGCGTTGTCAAAAAAACGTGCAGCCCTCGTCTCACCATCGCATGGTCATCTGCGAGCAAAATGGTAATTGGCATCTCTTCTTCCCCCAGACTTTATACAGATTCGAACGGAAGCGGAATGACTGCCGTTACTGTTGTTCCCTTACGGGAAGAGCTAACTATTTCTAAGCTACCCCCGAGCGATTGAGCCCGTTCCTTCATAATGGACAGGCCAAGGGAGCTTCCAGACGAGGCTTTTGGCCTTTCCGTACCACCTTTTCCCTGATCTGTGACGGTGAGCACCACTTCATGATCACTTAATTTGAGGGAGACCTCAGCAGAAGGAACATCCGCGTGTTTCCGTACATTATTCAGCGCTTCTTGTCCGATTCGCCACAATGCTTCTTCTATATTACGCGGTAAAGACATCATTCCCGTCCGATTCATCACCACTTGAAGACCCTGGCTGGTGCCGTATTCCTGTAGCGCATGGAGCAGCCCTGCTTCCAGTCCCGCGGGACGGAGCTGCATAATCAAAGCGCGCATTTCCTTGAGAGCCTCCTGAGACAAAGCCCGAACATCCTTCATCGCTTCCGTTGCCGGGTGCAACTGCTCGGAGCCGGATAACATACTTTCCGCGCCTTTAGCAGTTAACGATAGTGAAAATAAAATCTGATTAACCGAATCATGCAGATCGCGAGCCAACCGGTTTCTCTCTTCCATTCGCGCAAGTTCGCGGCGATTCTCCGCCAGCTTCAGACTCTCCCATGAGGCCGCAATATGTTCGGCCAGTGCCTCCAACACCTCACGGTCCGCCTGCGCAGGACCAGCTGTTCCTATTCCAATCACCAGAACTCCCGTTTCCCCTGGCGTATGGTATGGAAGGGGAGCAGCAATTCCGAAGGTAAAGAAATTCATAGCCTCGTCGGGCTCGCACAGGGTAAATATCTCAGCAATCTCTATTGCAGACAGAGATGTAGCACGATGACTATTGATCACTCGGTTCATGTGGTTTTCTGCTTCCAAAGATAGAGTCGCTCTAGGTAACGTCTGAACGATGCCACCTGCATAAGCTGCCTGCACCGTATATACGCCATTTCTCTGCTGAATAATGGTAGCGAAAGGCCAATCATAATGCTGCCCAAGCAACTGTACAACTTTTAAAGAAAAAGCATCCGAATTGTTGCATTCGTTCACTGAAAGACCCAAAGCCGTGCTGAACTCCCCCAGCTTGGCATACAGATCAGCTCGTCGCTGCTCCGCACGATACAATCTCATCCGCTCTATCGCACTACCAATCTGGTACGCCACGCCCTGTAACAGTGCCAGTTCACTGTCGCTGAAATGTTCCTTGGCTGGCGCAGCCACATTGAGCAGGCCGAGCATCTTCTCACCTGACCTTAACGGGACGGTTGCATGATGGGTAATATCATGGGTATCTCCCCATTGGAATTCCACCGCATCCTCCAGACGTTTACAGTTAATGATGTTGACCGCATGATTGAGCTGACCATCCTTAAAGCGGTTCACACACCAGCAGGTCCCCGTTCGCATGGGCTCTTTATTTTTACGCAGTAATGCCGGGGGCAGATTGTAATCCGAAAAACAGGTATATTCTCCACGTTCATTAATCAGAAACATCCAGCCTGCCGTTAATCCGGTCAACTCCAGTAATTTGCCGACCACGGTATCCAGCATTAAGTTCAGATCATTGGACGTATTGAGCGTTTCCGCGATTGTCTTCAATGTGACCATTTCCTGCATTCCGACTTCTTCCGACATGGCAGACTTCTCTCCTTTGGGTAGGGCGAGTCTGGAAACTCCGAAGGAGGCAGATTTTGCTGAATTTTCGTTCCAAGCAAGGAAATTTTTCGCAGGCGTGCCGGGGCACGTCAAGGGAAAGTGACGCAGCAGGGGACGAAAAGGCGGTAAAAGATGCACTTCAGCGAGTTTTCAGACACGACCTAATGCCAACTGTGGTTTGTTCAACTATTGTACCCAATCCACCTTGGATATTAAAGGATCAACTTCTTCAATCGCTCACTCAGCCCAGCTTCTGACGCTCTTTGCGAGACACAGACAAAGGTTCCATATTAATCAGACCTCGATCTGACAGAGCCAGCGCCATTTTGTAGAAAGCACGTGTACGAATCTTCGTATACGTATCCTTGCTGACAGGTGGATCAAACACATGGTTATACACCTTATAGTCAAACACATCATCGTCTTTCAAATATCGTTCACAGACGAGTACACGTTCCTTTTCACTCAGCCGGGACACTACAAAATCAATCGTATCGCAGTATGCCTGACGCGCGCGCTGCACGTCCACATTGTAGATCGCCGTTCTCGCCGTGGAATCCCCCGTCACATTGGTTGCACCGTGGAAACGCTCGGCATAACTTGCCGTCACCATAACCTCTCGTTCTTCAAATGCAATGGTTTTATAAATTCGGTATTTTTCCAGCGCAGCTTCAACAGCTGTTTGCGTTTTGCGTCGGTCCAATTCGGGCAGCATCAATTCCATATTTATCTTCCTCCTTCAGTATTCGCTATAGAATGAAAGTCTAGTAGCTTCGCATATTCACTCTGATGATAGAACAAGCTTCCGATGCAGCTTTCTTTCAGAAAACTTTCAACTCCGCTTCTTCAGGTTATTTCTATCCTCTACGTTTCCGTTCAACTATACAGTTAAACATGCAACCATCTCATCTCCCGCACTTCTTCTCATTAATCAATTAAGTCACTCTATCGTTCACATGATATTGTTTTGCTATCGTTCTTTGGACGATAGCAAAAAGCTATTATTCATAGAGTTATTCAGTTTTCTAAAAAAGTAACGACATTTCTTCAATTTTCCCTGTTGCCTTTTGGAATCAATCCAAACCGCTATATTTCGCGGAATTCCATTGTTCGGAAGGTACTCCTCCAAACTCTAACCTGTATCAAGTTTACATTTTGTTCGTATATTGTTCGTATTTCTATTTGAGGATACCACTTTCTGGAGATCAGAGTAAACCTCCATTTTGGTTCGTTTTGACGATAAAATAAAACCTTCGCTCTCATTTCCTATGCCTTTTGGCATAATTGTTTCATATCCCTTTACCTAATGGTATATATACGTTATAGTACTGTTTAATTAATGAACTTCCGTATAAGTCATTTGATTTTTAATATTAAGAAGTTCCCCTTCTCCTTAATGCCGCTAAGGTACATATCAAGCGCATACGTAGTGAAGGAGACGGAATCGATTCTGAAGAAGCGAAGCGTTCGCCTTTATCAACGGATTTCACCCTTTAGGAAAGGGAAACAGGAAATCCGGGGATAACAGCGATCAAAAGAACGATCCGAATCCGGAACGGCGCACCCGCAGAGGGTTTAGGAGTTGTCGCATTCAAGTTTCTTCTTAATATTAATTCAAGTACTTGTACGAATCGAAGGAGTTGGCATAATTGTGGAGCACGCTTTTGGTCCTTATATGAAACAACTGCGCGAGCAGCAGGGATACAGCATCAATCAGCTCGCCGAAGCAGCCGGAATAAGCAACTCACAGATTTCACGTATTGAGAATGGGGTCCGGGGTGTGCCGAAACCAGCGACCATTCGCAAGATTTCAGACGCACTCTCGGTGCCCTATACAGAGATGATGAAGCAGGCCGGTTATATTGAACCAGGGAGTGCTGCTGAACTTCAGGACGTACCGGAATGGGCTACATACAAAGACCGTCGTGATTTCAAAAAGATGCTGGAAGACGATGATGATCTGATGTTTGACGGCATTCCACTCGATGAAGAGGACAAGAAACGAATCAAGGATGTGCTGACAGGTCTGTTCTGGGAAGCCAAACAGATGAACAAACGCAAAAAGACAGACGAATCGGACAATCGCCCATGAGGCATGACCCACTGAATTTAATGAAGCAGCAGGTGAGATCATATGGATGACATCGTAACAAAGCTGATTCGCAAACACCGGACCAACTGCCCGTTCAGCATTGCCCGCGCGGTTGGAATACAGATTCGTTTCACCAATTTGGGGAAGTCCACCAAGGGACTGTACTTTCGCAAGCTCCGGCGCAGGTTTATCGTCATACACAATGATTTGCCGCCGGAATGGCAGCGGTTCGTGTGCGCACATGAGCTTGGTCATGATCGGCTTCATAAAGGAATCAATCGATTCTTTCTGGAGGAACATTCCTATTTTGCTCCAGGCAAGCTGGAGAGACAGGCCAATCGTTTTGCCATTCAATTGCTAACCTCCGGAGTGATGCCTGAACCGGATGAATCTTTGGAGAAATTTTGTTTACGTACCGGACTGCCGCGTGAAGCGCAGCATTTTTTTTACACTCTTTAAGAACATATGTTCTATCCGAAGATTATATTATCTAACAGCAGATTTTACATGTCACTTTCAGGTTACCTATTTTTACGTAATTCGCGAGATTTCCTAATAATAGTCTGTTAAAATACTACGTGAGCTGTGTAAACGCTCAAGTAGATTATTAATTGGGGAGGTTTCGGATTCATATGAAAATCTGGAAGAATTACGTTTCACTTCTGCTAACGGTCTGTTTGCTGTTTGGCAGTGTAGGTATTGCCGCGGCTGCAACGGATACTACTCCGGGCACAGGCAAACACATTACCATTCTACATACGAATGATACGCATGCCCGTGCAGTTGAATCTTCACCTGCTATGGGTTTTGCCAAAGTAGCTGGAATCGCTGACAAATATCGCAGCGAAAACCCGAACACGCTCCTGCTAGATGCTGGAGATGCTGTACATGGTACAACTTTTGCCACTCTCGTGAATGGTGAGAGCATCGTGAAAGTCATGAATGAAATGGGCTACCAAGCTATCGTACCGGGTAACCATGAGTTCAACTATGGTTCGGATCGCTTGATCGAACTGGCAGACATGATGAACTTCCCAATGATTAGTGCCAACGTGAAGAAAAAAGATGGAACTCGTCTCTTCGATCCTTACCTGATTGAAGAAATTGATGGTGTAAAGGTTGGAATCATTGCCCTGTCCACACCTGAAACGATGTACAAAACGAATCCGAAAAACGTAGAAGGTCTAGATATTACAGACCCATCTGCAGAGGCTAAAGTTCTGGTGAACGAGATCCGCAGCAAAGTAGATGTTGTTGTGGTATTGGGACACCTTGGACAAGATGCGTCCAGCACAGATACTAGTTTAAAAGTCGTTAAAGAAGTCCCTGGCATTGATATATTCATCGATGGTCACAGCCACACCATACTGCAGGACGGTCTTGTGTCCGATAACGGAACGTTGATCGCAAGTGCAGGAGAATACACTAACTACGTAGGTGTCATCGACCTGTGGGTAGATGGTGGTAAAGTAACGAAGAAACAAGCAACATTAATTGATGAAACTGAAGCAAAAGACATCAAACCAAATGAGAAAGTCGCAGCTCTCGTGAACTCCATTCAAAAAGAACAAGAGCCTATTTTGAAAGAAGAAGTAGCCAATACAGCCATTCTGCTGGATGGTAAACGTGAACAGGTACGTGCAGGTGAAACCAACCTGGGTGACCTGCTTGCAGATGCCATTCGTGATGTCAGCAACGCCGATATTGCACTGACTAACGGTGGTGGTATCCGTGCTTCCATTGAAAAGGGTATCGTAACCAAAGGTGATGTTATCACAGTGCTTCCTTTTGGTAATCAAGTGGTAACCCTTGAAGTGAAAGGGTCTGATATTCTGGCAGCCCTTGAAGTTGGTGTAGCTTCCTACCCGGAACCAAGCGGTGGATTCCCACAAGTATCTGGAATCAAGTTCAAAATCGACACTTCCGCTGCAGAAGGTAGCCGTGTACATTCCGTAACCGTGGGCGATAAAGCCCTTGATCCGGAAGCAACATACACACTGGCAACCAATGATTTCACAGCTGTTGGCGGTGACGAGTACACCATGTTCACCAAATATGCTACAACAGGTATGTACGGCGCATTGGATGAAGCATTGATCAACTACATGCAAAAGCTTGGCGCTGTAGACATCAAAACAGATGGTCGGATCAGTGAAGCGGTAAAACCTGCAGTAGAGCCGGAAACTCCGGCAACAGAAACACCAGCTCCAACCAAGCCAAAACCAGAAACACCAAAACCGGAAAAACCGTCTAAACCAACACCAAGTAAACCAGCTCCAGCCAAACTGCATGTTGTGAAATCCGGAGATTCCCTGTACTCTATCTCCAAACAATACGGCACAACTTGGCAGGCATTGCAGAAGCTGAATAATATCAAAAATCCACACTGGATTTATCCAGGTCAACAATTGAAATTGCCTGCAGCTTCTTAAGCTCAGCATAGCAAAGTGCATATAGGCATGATCGCTTATATGGCGCAACAACATAACGAATCTATCTTGTCATACCAAAAGGGTGTCCCCCAAGCCAGATTACTGGTTGAGGGGACACCCTTTTGTATCTCCATTCTTAAACATCCATCCACATCAGATACTTCAACATTTCCTGTGGACATATCCTGCTGATCCTGACAATCCTCTGAGGCAAAAATAAATCCCAGTGCAGCCTTTATGGCCCATCTTTATCATGTGCCTTCGACACCGAACTATATAAAATCTCTCAGGAATGACCGTGTTCATGCGGTTATTGTACATTTAATTTCGACATCTCTGTCTTCTCAACATTGCATACTTGCACATAGATCCGCCTGAGTAGGATCATCTTCAAATCCTTAATCATAAAACCATTTGTATACTAAATACATAGAACCAAATATAGTTATTTCGTATGATATCACTCATAAAATCCTGCCAAATTGCATGCCTATAGCCCTCTTTTTCATGCTCACATTGGAATTTCAGCAATCAAAATCATCTACCGCATCATATTCGGTACTATTATATGAACTCATATAATTAGAAGCTCCCCTGAATTTAGGAAGTGAGCTGTTCCTTCACATAAAGCACAGCTTCCTGGGCATTCAACCCGATTCGTTTCGATTCACCTGATGCTGCAAGTGCGTGTGATCCCAGTTCGACCTGCCCTTCGGCTGCTCCTCGGCCAATAACGATCTGCACAGGCAATCCGATCAGCTCCGCATCCTTGAATTTCACACCCGGCCGTTCATCCCGATCATCAACCAATACCGTGTAACCGCCATCGATCAATTGTTGTTCCAGTTCGAGGGTGAGCTGACGCTGCTGCTCATCCTTCCAGCTTACTGTAATCAGATGCACATCATAAGGCGCAACAGCGGCAGGCCATTTTATGCCATCATCTCCTGCATATTGTTCAGCTATAGCGGCCATTAGGCGGGATACGCCAATGCCGTAACACCCCATGACGGGCGCACACTGCCGACCATTACGATCCAGGAAGGAAGCGCCCATGGCATCACTATATTTCGTTCCCAATTTGAAAATATGTCCAACCTCAATACCTTTGGTAAACACAAGTGGTGACGCACATGTTGGACAAGTATCCCCTTCCGCAGCAAAGCGAATTCGTTCAACTCGCTCCAATCCAAAATCAAAGCCTGGGCGCACGCCGGAAACGTGTACATCCAGTTCATTGGCTCCTGTAATTGCACTCTTCATCACTGCCACGTCAGCGTCCACCACCATCGGCAGATTTAGTCCAATCGGACCCAGGAATCCTACCTTCAGATTTGGATGTGCCGCAATGGCTGCATCGTCTGCAAGGATCAGTTCCTCTGCCCCCAACACCTGCTTCAATGCGATGTCATTCAGTTCATGATCTCCACGTACAAGCGCAGCGACGAGCTGACCATCCGCCACATAAAGCAACGTTTTGATCATATGTTCAGCACCTTTGCCCACAAAAGTGGTTAACTCTGCGATCGTACGAACGCCAGGTGTCGAGATTCGTACTAGGTTTTCCGCTCCCGAATGTTCATCCGTTTGAAGCGCGGAGTCTGCACTCGCAGAGACGACTGGAACTTCCAAACTTCCTTCTTTTTTCTCCATATCTCCAGAAGTCTGATAATCCGCTTTCTCCAGATTCGCAGCATATCCACAATGTTTGCAGGTTACAATTGTGTCCTCACCCACATCAGCAAGAGCCATGAACTCGTGTGTTTCACCTTGACCGCCAATCGTTCCCGCGTCCGCCTCAACACGGATATAGTCCAGACCGCAACGCTCCAGAATGCGACTATACGCCTTGTTCATCGCCTGATAAGTACGATCAAGCTCTTCCCAGTCCGAAGCAAAAGAGTACGCATCCTTCATGATGAACTCACGTCCACGCAGCAATCCAAATCGAGGACGGCGTTCATCCCGGAACTTGGTTCCGATCTGGTACAGGGTGAATGGCAGCTTACGATACGAACTCACCTCGTCCCGCGCTAAAGCGGTTACGACTTCCTCATGTGTTGGTCCAAGAGCAAATTCCCGTGCATGACGATCCTTCAGACGCATCAATTCGGGACCATACTGTGTGTATCTTCCGGATTCTTCCCACAACTCCGCAGGCTGCATAATCGGCAGCAATACTTCCTGACATCCAGCACGATCCATCTCTTCACGAACGATCCGTTCAACATTTAACAATATACGCCGTCCAAGGGGCAGGTAACTGTAAATTCCCGCAGCAAGTTGGCGAATCATACCGGAACGCAGTAACCAACGATGTCCCGCTGCATCTGCCTCCGCTGGCGCTTCACGTAATGTTGGAACAAGCATTTCACTTTGACGCATCATAACACACTCCTAATTTTTCTTTTTTGTTATCAAAATACGGCGCATAAACAGCAAAAAGACACATCCGTCAAGGGACGAATGTGTCGTGGTACCACCCTTGTTTAACTGCAAATTAATCCGTTCGCAACCTATACGATCTGTGACATGCAGTCCTACGGGGCGTAACGGGCCCTGCCGGCGGAGGTTGCAACCCTGGATGGGCATTCTCTTCCGCAGCTCGCGAGGTAGGAATTATGAAGCAGCTACAGGAACCTTGCACCACACTGTTCCCTCTCTGTTGAAGCTGGCTTGCACAATCATGTCCTCGTTATAACGCTGTTCTCATTTTTGACCACATTAGTTCATTTACAAGTAATTGTCAACCAATTAGTCGAATACAACTCCTGAATAATACTCCACTACATCACGAATGAGCATAAACGCATCCCCATTGGTAAGATTGTTCTTGTCAGCAATGCCAGTAAGCGTGTCGGCACTTATAAAGTTTTGTGTTTGCAAATGAGCAAGTGCCTGTTCAAGTGAAGTTTCCGTTTCTGAAGATCCCATTGCCAGACATAACATATACGCAGCCTGATCCAACGTTAAAGGTAGGGTTACGGCATTCTCCATATTTGCTAGAGCTTGGTCGGCACTACCTGTGTAGGCTTCTGGAAACATCGCTTGCATTCTTTTCAATTTACTTAAAAATCGTTCTGGATTCATTCCTTTATCCAGTTCCCAACCATCGTTATTATAATTGCCTGAAGTCATATACATACTCGCTGCAGCCAGCAATCCCTTGTAATCCTTATGCTCCATATAATCTGGCTGTTCGAAACGATGTACTTTCAGATCCATACCCTGATTCTCCAGCATTTTACGTAGTTCAGATACTCGCTCTTTAGAAGCTGAGAGTTCGCGGAAGGACTCCTTATGCATATATGCCAGCTTCACCGCTGCTCCTGCTGCTTCTCCCTCTGCCATGCCCAGTGGGACAACTCTTGCACTACCGTGTGGGATGGTATCATAACTTGCTGCACGTCCGACGACGAGCAAACCATCAACCTTTAACGGTACAAGCGAGCGAAAGGGTACACCATATTGAATCGGACTCAACATAATCGTGCCGGGATTTCCAACACTCGTGCTCTGAATATCAATATCGTATGAGCCGTATCCGATGGCATCCCAATGATCACGATTTTCCATGACATCAGCTAATGTTAATCGGTACTCTCCATAGATATGACGTGATTCCCTCACGTAAAGCTCGTCTGCTGTTCCAGCATATTGTAACCCTGCAAATTCATCATAATTTTTCTTCAGAAAATCAACAATTAGCGGGGCTTCTTTACGTCCGATTTCCAGACCTTCTTTCACAGATATCGGATCTAACGGATCTACCCCAAAGATCTGCATTGTATTAATCAAGATTGTATCATCATTTTGTCTTCCGATATTCAGACTGCGAATCTTAATATGTTGTGGATTGGAGGATTCATATTTTCTAGCATCACCGTACCCCCAAGCACTCATCTTATCAACCCCGGTCCCATCTCTTTCCCTGAACTTTTGCCATACCTCATCAGTAACACCGCTTAGCTTGAATACAAGCGTAGAGACCATTTTGGATTTACCATCTCCAATATCTTGTCTGCCTATGGAATATGGAACTCCTGCAGCGGCTGCAATATCCGCATCTTGCGTTGCATCAATGATGGAGCGGGTTGAGATCTGAACAGTTGTTCCATCTTCTTTAGTTATACTCATACCCGTTATTGTTGTGTGATCTCCCGTAGATTGTTCAGTAAGTGGAACTAATTCCTTAGCATTCATCAACAGGTCAATATTAGGTTCGGAACGAACCATCCGATAGAACATGTTAGCCGCTGTATTGGTATCAAATGAACTACCCTCGATCTGGTCAAACCATTCCTGGAAAATGCCTTTGTTCAAAAAGTCAGGCTGCCGCAAACTACTCAATAGCTGCGGTTGTTCAGGGGAATAATTTAGATCCAGCGTATTAAGGCCTCCCTCGGTCAACAATCCTCCCAACATGTTGCGATCTCTTGCTTCCACCAACAATACACGCATCCCATTACGAGCAGCTGATAAGGCAGCAGTAATACCTTCCGGATCCGTTCCAGCTACAATCACGTTATAGGAATCTTTCAGGTTTAGTGTAGATTGCACGTCCTCCAAAGGCTGCCATACATAATTATTATTAAATTTATAATTTTTGTTCCAAATATAGAATGCAGCATATGCAGCGCCAATTAACACAATAAACACACTAGCTGTAATTGCTGTTATTTTCAATTTTCGACTAATCAAAGAAACAAACCTCCATATGTACTTTAAATTCAATAATACTAACTCGTGAACTAGTTTTCCTATGTTATACCAACAACCGACTAACCTTTTCTCCTTTCCAACATGAGCATGCTATACATAATAAAAAACTCCCCAACACTTTAACGGTGTTAGGAAGTTTTGATAATAAGACGGAAAATTCTACTATTATGTTACCATAAATACAAACAAAATATAGGAAAGTCCCTAACTTTCCTCATTATAATGACCACTTTTTGACTCTTCGTTCATCCTGACTATAATGAATTCTCTGGCGATGGCTGACATGGCAGCACGTTCCCTGTAATATAGAGAAATAGAAATCTATCACAGGTATTAATCGATAAAGGAGCTTGTCCTATGCCATATATCATATATGATCTTGAATTCACGGTAAGCCGCAATACTCGCTATTCTTCTGAAATTATTGATATCGGTGCCGTCAAAGTTACGGAAAGTGCCGATGGATTGGTCGTAACGGATACGTTCCATACGTATGTTCGTCCTTCCAACAAGTCCGTGCTGTCCACTGACACGATTCAATTTACAGGTATCACGCAGAAAGATATTGATGCAGCCCCTCTTTTCCCGGCAGCACTGAACCAATTCATTGCCTGGATGGGAAGTGACCCCTATTACATGTGTTCCTGGGGACCCGATGACCGCAGCAAACTGATCTCTCATTGTCGCACCCATCAACTTGATGTGGCCTGGATCACCAATCATAACGATCTCCAGCAACAGTGGTCCCGCACCGTCCGCAAAGAAGGCAAATTCCGTCAACTCGGACTCGCTCAGGCTCTTGAAATCTGCGGAATTGAATTTGATGGTACCCAGCACCGTGCCTTGGATGATGCCATCAATACAGCAAAGGTATTTATGCATCAATTTGACCGATTCACGCTCGAAAACAACTGTGCAGCCGATGATGAGGGCATTACATCCAAGGTTGTCTATTCCAGCTCCACAGAAGATGAAGAGAAAGAATCACCTTTTGGCAATCTGGCAAGCCTTTTCAAAACCAAAGAATAACTGTCCAAAGCACAGTACTTAATCGTGTTTTGCCTTAGGATGGATGGCATTCTAATCTCAACTTTTATTGTACATTTGTTGCCAATCATTCAGACGTTCTTTCATCTTGATGCGGCAGATCTCCGGTTCGAGGATTTCCGCATCAGGTCCATATTTAGATATCCATACGAGAAATTCGTCAACATCACTTAATATGGCTTCAAATAACAGGCTACCTTCCGGTTCAATGGTTAGGATCGGTCGCATAAAAAATTGCTCCTGCATCACACGCTCCACAGCATGGGGTGCAAATCGAATTTTGAACGCTGTCCACTCCGTACTTCCCTCGTATGCCCAAGGAATGCGGAAATGCGATTGTATGAGATGATCCTCTTTGCGAAACGTGCGTGGCAATATTCGTATCCTCTGCAGCCGACTTACCTGAAAGATTCGAAGTTTCTCCGACAGGTGACAATATGCTAACAGCTCGAATCTGTACTCGCGAGGGATAAGACAGTAAGGATCTATGCGTACGATCCCTTTTTTACCTTGAGACAGATATTCCCCTTCAATGGTGTTCTGTGAAATGCCAGCCTGAAGCAGGGGAATTAGAGATTGATTCTGTGGATCATTTCTCTCATTTTGCCATGCAGGCAACCCCAGTTTAAACAAACTACTAATATGCTCCGACCATTCCACTCGTTCTGTTTTGTTTTTCTGACTCGCAGCAACCACTTTCTCATAAGCGCTCTCAAAAGCAGGTTTCAGCAAAGGACGAATATTCTCCATGACTTCAGCAAGATGCATGAAAGCTTGGGCTTCTTCATCAGACCAATTTAGCGGATACATGGCAAACTGGCTGATAAACATGTACCCTTGCCCGTGTCCCATATTGGCGATCGGGATATGCATTGCACTGAGGGCCTCCATGTCGCGATATATCGTCCTTTCCGTCGTCTCGCATCGCTCGGCAAGCTCACGTGCCAGAATACCCGGCTTGGCCTGTACCAGCGTTATAATGCGCATTAATCGGATTAGTCGGTCTGTCATTTTGCCGGACCCTCCACGATGTTGTTTCAATAAATTTGATACAACTCCATCCATTGTTTAATATGATATTGATACATACATTCGACCTTCTCCTAAACTTCACCTTCAAATATGTAGACTCACTCTAACCGTTACCATTTGAAATCAACCCTATTCCCCTAATATCTTTTTTTCACGATCATGATATCCGGTTGTAAACGTGATCTCGTAGTGATAACGTAGCTTTTCGACGATCTCGGCTTCCGCGTAATAGTCCAGATCCTGTTTCCGTGCAGCTTCAATTAACAATGCATCTGCATGACGACGCAACATATTGTTTCCCTCTTGAACCCGTCCTCTTTCGTAAGCGCGCAGGGCTTGTTTGATCAAGGGCACCGTTTCACTTAATTTGATCGTTTTCTCCACCTTGGGATCTTCGGGCTGTCGCAACATGCCCAGATGACTGGTGTACTGAATATACAACTGTTCTCTTCGTAACAATACACGTTGACTTTGTTTCAACTTCCTTGTGCTCCAATAGGCTGAACATACGGCAGCTTTTCCTGATGCACGGGGTCCCATGACGAATTCAAGCAAAATTTGCTTGCTTTCCCCCTTGTACATATCGCCAAGCCTCAGTACCCAGCCAATATCCGTTTCTTTGGAACGACATCCATAGATACCTTTTAGCTGTACTCCATATTCCGGTTTGAGCAAAAGTTCCAAATCTCTTGATACAATTTTGGGTGCTATTTTCCTAAGTCTTTTGGCAGGGGCACCGTTACGCCACTCTACCATCATATATACGGGGTCGGCTCCCCCTGTCGGTATGGCCTCTTTATTCCACGAATAAGATACTTCAAAGACTGAGTTCACTGGTAGTCTCTCCCCCGATTTATATGTATTATCTTCTAAGTTATCAGGGTGAATGGACACTATATTGTCACGGAACACATGTTCTCATTAAATTTTTCCAATATATTAGTTTTATATCCCTAAATCCGTCTCAATACGACAATAAACGACGAAAAAGCCTGGCGCTATGCCAAGCTTTTCAATCACTTATCTATGACAAGTCCCAAATTAAACAGTAGAATGATCGATTCCCATTTTGTGTAAATACTGTGTGTTATCTGCTTCGGTTACCGGAGCATAGGTGACACTATCAATGACCAGCTTACGGCCTACTGGCTCCCCATTAACAGTGATCATAATTGTTTTGGTTGATGTGTTCTGATCTGTTGTGTACATATCTTTCTACTCCTTCATGTTCACGATCTTATATTCAATCGGATATATTGGCATCGTTCATTAAATTGCGCATTTGTGAATAGCATGCACCCGGAACTGAAGTAAAAGATCTGTAAAACGGTCCGGTGTGCTTGCCTATCGTTCTATTACCCCACAGAACTGTAAGTTAAACAGCCGTGTTCCTAAATCATTTTAAATATTTCGGGTAATAAAACGATATCATCTTGAACCCATCGTCCCGGTTTTGACGTATAATGTAAGAGCCGTATTTCAACAATAGACGACGAATTCGGCAATTGATCTATCTAACCGAAGAAAGAGGTGTTAACGATGCCAAAATCCATTCAGGGTTATTTCATTCGGGTGTTATTCACCACATGCATTCTATTTACCGTTTCGATCGCTTCGACAGTAAGTGCAGCCAGCGCCAATATTTTTACGGATATATACAGCGGATGGGAGCGAGTCTCCGAACTGCCCGGAGAAGTGAACGCTCTGCAGGAAAGTTATAAGCAAACAATGGAGCAATTAAATCAAACATCTGCTCAGTTGGGACAAGCCCAGGCCAATGTCGAAGCATTTAAGACCCAGAACGAACAACTGCTGGCTCAGAACCAGAAACTCACTGAAATGGTAAGTAAATTACAGGACGACCAGAATGCCAAAGCAGCTACCACCAAACGAATTCAGACGACGATCATCACTGTCGTTTCTCTCATATTGGGTTACTTTGTTCTGATTCGTGTGATGCGCTGGGGAATGCGTCGCCGTTCAGGCCGAGTATAAAAGAACAGGAGCAACTGCATGAACATACACCTGAACAATGCTGAAGCAGGCGGAGCAGGACAAGTCGTCACATTTTCACTGATTAAAGATGACCGCCTTCATATTTTGCATCCGCAGCAGATTGTGGCCTTTCGCGGTCCAAGTGGGAATCGCAATGATAAATTCATGAATATCACGGGCATATATCGCAAAAAAAAGCTGATTAAATCCGAAATCACCGGACCTTGCCAATTTGTGGCTGCCCTGCCTCCCGGATTCACCATGAAGGAAGTGGAGCTCACGGAGGACAGTGATCTGCTCTATGACTTCCGCCACCTGTTCTTCTACTCTGATGGTGTAACCATGCATACCAAAATTCAGAAAATCAAAAATATGCTGATCACCCGTGATGCAGTGAAAATGAAATTTTCCGGCAAAGGCAAAATCGGATTGCTCACTCAAGGCCAGGTCTGCCAACAGGAACTTCACCCAACAGCGCCACTCTATGTGGATGCTGGCAGCATTATTGCCTATCCCGAAAATGCACATCTGGAACTCACCGTATATGGTAACAACCTTGCCAGTCAGCATATGAATTATCATTGGAAGATGACCGGGCATGGATCTGTACTCTTTCAGGCTGGACGTGAGAATCACCGCTTGGAACAGGATCTTAACGATGAGGGACTGTTCAAACGAATCCTGAAAGAAGTTATCCCTTTCGGCAATGTATTGATCAAGTAAGCTGTTATAGGATGGAACCGACCGATGAGCTGCCACTATGCTCCAGTGGGGTGGTCACCACACTGTTTCATGTTATAATGGTTCAGACAATTGAAGAAGAAAATCCATGCCTGTGGCATGGGAGAGGTTCGCGAACTCCCTCTACAAGACTTGACCATGCGATGGTCAGTATAAGTCTTGCGTACACGTTGCGGTCACCATGCAATCATGTACGTAAAAAACTAAGGACACTTACTCTTGCCTGCTTTTTTGAAGCGGTTATCGAGAAGGTGTGTTTTTTGATGGATGCCAGTTCATGAACTTCTCTGTTCTTCCGACACTCTATGCCTATGTGCATGGTTTGATCTCAAGAAGATAGAGAGGTTTTTTTATGTTGAACGAAGAAAAAGCAGTCGTTGTATTCAGCGGAGGTCAGGATAGTACCACGTGTCTGTTCTGGGCCAAACAACAGTTTGCCGAAGTCGAGGTTGTTACGTTTGATTACGGTCAACGCCACAAGCTGGAGATTGAATGTGCAGCCGAGATCGCTCGTGATCTGGGCGTACAGCAAACGGTACTTGATATGAGGCTGTTAAATCAGCTTGCACCCAACGCGCTTACTCGCACGGATGTGGAGATTACCCATGAAGAAGGCGAACTGCCGAGTACATTTGTAGATGGACGGAATCTGTTATTCCTCAGTTTTGCGGCCATTATGGCCAAGCAAAAAGGAGCTCGTCACCTGGTTACAGGTGTATGCGAGACGGATTTCAGCGGATACCCGGATTGCCGGGATTCATTTGTAAAGTCGATGAATGTGACGCTTAACCTGTCGATGGACTATCCATTTGTCATTCACACCCCGCTCATGTGGCTGGACAAAGCCCAAACGTGGAAGATGGCCGATGATCTCGGCGCCTTTGATTATGTACGCGAGCGTACCCTCACCTGTTATAACGGCGTGATCGGCGATGGCTGCGGAGAATGCCCTGCCTGCAAACTGCGCAAAGCTGGACTGGATCGCTATGTACAGCAACGTACTACTGCTGAATCGGCGGGAGTGGATGTACGATGAGAGAGCCGGGAACATTCCGTATTGTAGAGCATCTGCAACGCATCGGAGAAGATATTCTGCCCACCCAGCTGCGCTATCACCGCAAACGTGTGCTTGTAAGCAAAGAATTCACCTTTGACGCAGCACATCATCTGCATTGTTATGAAGGCAAGTGCAAGAACCTGCACGGTCATACGTATAAAGTTATTTTTGGTATCAGCGGTTATCCGGGTGAAACCGGGCTGACGGTTGATTTTGGACATATCAAAGATATATGGAAAACTCAGATTGAGGGATATCTGGATCATCAGTACCTCAACGAGACACTTCCTTTAATGAATACCACGGCTGAAAATATGGTCGTTTGGCTGTTCGAACAAATGGAACATGCGCTCCAGACGGAACCATACGCCGGGCTGACCGATGGTGGGCGGACGGAGTTTGTCCGACTTTTCGAGACACCCACCAGTTACGCGGAAGCGAGACGGGAGTGGATGATCCATGAGTAGTGTGACACACCAGAAGCATACGGTGAATGAGACGGGATCTCGCAAAGAGGCTCGTATTCCCGTGATGGAGATTTTTGGACCGACGGTTCAAGGCGAAGGCATGGTCATCGGGCAAAAAACGATGTTTGTTCGCACCGCGGGCTGCGATTATCGCTGCTCCTGGTGCGACTCAGCCTTTACCTGGGACGGCAGTGGCAAGGACCAGATTCGAATGATTACGCCAGAGGACGTATGGGAAGAATTGCGCCGCGTTGGCGGCACCCGTTTCTCCCATGTCACCATCTCCGGCGGTAATCCCGCCCTGCTCGCTTCGCTGGGCGGATTGGTTGCCCTGCTGCGGGAGAACGGCATCCGCACCGCGGTGGAGACACAGGGCTCTCGCTGGCAGCCTTGGCTGGCGGACATTGACGAAGTCACCGTCTCGCCCAAGCCACCCAGCTCCGGCATGGACACCGATTGGGCCGTGCTGGATGATCTGATCGGACGGCTGGCAGCTGGTCCGGTAGAACGAAGTCACAGTCTGAAGATCGTGATCTTCGATGAGACAGACTTGGACTATGCCCGCCGTGTACATGCACGGTATCCGGGCACGGATTTATTTTTACAAACCGGGAACCCGGATGTGACTTCCGCTGAAACGCCAGATCTGGCGTCCTCACTGCTTGCTCGTTATGAGTGGCTGATCGACCAAGTCAGCGCCTCCGATGACCTGAATGATGTTCGTGTGCTTCCACAGCTTCATACGCTGGTATGGGGCAACAAACGCGGCGTGTGATGGGCAGTATGGGTGGAATGGGCGGCATGATGTAAGGATGAGGACGAAATGTCCTCAGACAAAAAAGAGAATTCAACAGGCAAAAATGCCTATTCATATATACCGCGAGGCTTCGGGCTTTGACGGAAACAAGGAGCGTTTAATAACCGATGAGACAACCTGATGAGATGCAAGATGTGACGTTGCTGGGTAACCAGAACGTAAAATATACGTTTGAATATGATCCGGGCATCCTGGAGAGCTTTGATAACAAACATCCGTACCGCGATTATTTTGTAAAATTCAACTGCCCGGAGTTCACCAGCCTGTGCCCGATTACGGGTCAGCCGGATTTTGCAACGATCTATATCAGCTACATTCCCGATGTGAAAATGGTCGAGAGTAAATCACTCAAGCTGTACCTGTTCAGCTTTCGTAACCATGGTGATTTCCACGAGGACTGTGTGAACATCATCATGAACGACCTGATCAAGCTGATGGACCCCCGCTACATCGAAGTATGGGGTAAATTCACACCACGCGGGGGTATTTCCATTGACCCTTATACGAACTACGGTAAGGCGGGAACAAAGTACGAGCAGATGGCTGACCACCGCATGATGAATCATGATATGTATCCGGAGACGATTGATAATCGTTAAATCTTTAGGTTCATCCATTCTGTATACAATAGAGTCATAGAATGCCAAAAGCCGAACTTCTTAAGCTATATAAGCTGAATTAATCATTTACACGATAACGGAGAGGACAGAAAAAACCTGAAAAAGCGAAGCGTTCGCCTTTATCCCCCATTTTTCCCTTTAGGAAAGGGAATGGAAAAAATCTGGGGATAACAGCGATTGGAAGGTTGTTCTGTCATCGTAGTGCCAGTGTAAATAATCTTTAGTTCAACTTATATAACAGAGTTCGGCTTTTTAGTATAAACCTTTAGAAACTCAGTCTCTCGATACAATGGGATCGCAGTGCATTCAAGTAGACTGATCTTCCTTTAGTTCTTTGACTTTTTTAACGTAATGTCTCAACATTAGCATACCAATCGATTGAAAAATGATAAATATGACGATGGCAGCAGATAGAGATTTCGGTGCAACATATATAGCCTGAAACGTTATTACAGTCATATATACAATGGTCATCACAGCTCACGTTTGGCAGAAGCATAAGGTGATAGCGATTTCATATCCATCCCTCCTCTGGCCTTCTTACACATAAATATGGATCTTCTTACAGTAGATGCTAAAGTAATACGTTTCTGTTGTAAATGTACGTTTTCTCTTTTTCCCCTTGTCGGTCCAATCAATCTATCCTATTATGTAACAATATGCTTACACGCATAGAATACAACATCAGGCGCTGATCCCTCGTGACCGCGACCAAAGGAGAATTGTACATGTCTACACAAACCTCATTAACCAAGGACGCCACAGCGCGTTCGAAAAACCCACCCGGATTGGATGCTCAAAGCACCGTATACCGGATACTCATTGCGATCAGTCTGGTTCATCTGTTCAATGATTCAATCCAGTCGGTCATTCCCGCCATTTTTCCGATTCTGAAAGACTCTATGCATCTCACGTATACTCAAATCGGATGGATCTCATTTGCTATCAACTTTACCGCTTCCATTATGCAGCCTGTCGTAGGCTGGTTTGCTGATAAAAAACCGACACCATCTATCCTGCCCATTGGCATGGGTTTTACATTTACCGGCATGTTGCTGTTGGCCTTCGCTGACAGTTATATGGCTGTCCTGATTTCCGTTATCTTTGTCGGTCTGGGTTCCGCTGCTTTCCATCCGGAAGGTTCGCGTGTATCACACATGGCTGCCGGGCAACGCCGTGGCCTGGCACAGTCCATCTTCCAAGTCGGTGGTAACGCTGGGCAATCCCTTGCCCCATTGCTTACACGCTGGATCTTTATCCCGTTTGGACTGTTCGGTGCCATTGGATTTACAGGCATTGCTGCCATGGGGATTGCAGTTCAGATCTACATAGCCCGTTGGTATGGACGCATGCTGCAATCAGGAGGATACCTGCGTAGACAGGCTGCTGCTCGTCGTGCACCCAATCCTGCTTTACGTAAAAAGATTACTGCCGCCATTACGCTATTAATTTTGCTCGTCTTTGTTCGTTCCTGGTATATCGCTTCCATCGGCAGCTTCTATGCGTTTAATCTGAAAGATACCTTTGGATTGTCCACAGAGGACGCGCAGATCTATATCTTCCTGTTCCTGGCTGCCGGGGCGCTTGGTACGTTCTTCGGAGGCCCACTGGCGGACCGATTCGGCAAACGTAATCTGATCTTCCTGTCCATGGCCGGAGCTGCTCCACTGGCGCTGTTGCTGCCCTATGCGAATCTGTTCTGGACAGGCGTACTACTAACCATTATTGGTTTTATTATGTTATCCAGCTTCTCGGTTACGGTTGTATATGCACAAATGCTGATTCCGGGCAAAATCGGAACGGTTTCCGGTCTAATTACCGGTCTGGCATTTGGTATGGGAGGCCTGGGCGCACTCGTGCTGGGCAACTGGATTGATGTCTTCGGTGTATCACCCGTGATGCAGATGTGCAGCTTCCTGCCCCTGCTCGGGATCTTCACGTTCCTGCTTCCATCCGATAAATTACTGAATATCTGGGCGAAAGAAAATGGTAGTGAAGAGTAACCTACATCTGCAGTCTAAATAAAAAATTTAACCACAACAAAAAGGTTCCCGCCATCTCTGTATATACAGAACGGTAGGAACCTTTTTTGTTATATATGTTTTTCTCGTATTTAGCTTCAAACGTATTATTCAACGTCACACATGATAACGCTGCTGCCATGAGCTGTAATCAGTTCCTTCACATCTTCAAATTCAAGGAATACCGTAGCCGTATTTTCCATCGGATGAATTCCGATTTTCTGACCGACTAGATCCTTGTCAAAAACTACGGTCACGTTTTTCTGTATGTTATTAAACACTCCCATTGGATTTACGTGGCCCTTTTCCAATCCGAGGAATTCCAACAAATCCTTTTCACTGGCAAAACTTAATTTGCGGCTAGGTATCTTTTCGCTTAAACTTCTCAAATCAACTGACTTCGTTCCGGCAATCGTCACCAGATAATAGTTGCGCTTCTTGTCATCACGCAGAAACAGATTTTTAACGATACGTTCTGTATGTGGAATCTGATAAGAGAATATTTCCTCCATCGTGTATACTGCGGGATGTTCAATACTTTCGTAAACGATATTATTGCGATCCAAAAGATCATAGAAACCCTGTTTGTTTAACATAACAAATTCATCTCTTTCAATATAAATATTCTTCTCTAATATTACTTCTTCTGTAATATTACTTCAAACGCTGAAGGATCAGCCGTTTTTTGTACAACATTTTGCCTGCTTCGGCTACATCTCGAATTGTATTTTTGTTGCTCACGGAACCAAACACCATACCGGCAATCGGCACGAGTTGGAACAGCTTCTTCCAACCAAAGGATTCACTGTAGGAGTTAAACACTTCCCGCCACCCCTGCATCTGCGATACCACTTCAATGGGCTTGTCCGGATCATCGTAAGCTGCGAGTTCTTCAATAATCGCTTTCTTGCCTACAATATCAGCGGAAGAGAATTGCAGACATTTGACAATAAAGATGCGCTCCAGCGGTTCATCTGGATCATACCCGTAACATAGTGCCATCTCCTGAAGTACCTTCAGAGAAAGCCCCATCACCATCGGAATATCTGCTGCAATGGTTACAATGCCACCAAAACCTGTAGCTGCTCCCTGAGCCGCGGCAAACTTCGTTCGACTCTCGGTGATGTTATCGGCCACCTGGTCCAGTACCTGAAGTGGCAGATTCTCTACACTATGAATCTTCGCTGTCCCCTCCGCTTCAGCATCCTGCTCCAGACGGTAGGTCGTATCCATCATGGAATAACCGGACCTCTCGGCTTCCTCTTGCAGCAGCTTGGCTACTTTTTTCTTCTGTACGAGGAACTTGCCTCCATTCTGCACATACTGACCCACGTCGTTCAGGGAATCTCCGATTTTTTGTTTCAGCGCTTTAGGCATCACTTTATCCAACATCGCAAAGGGCAAACGCCCGAGTTTATCCCAAATAAACAAGTCTTTCTGTTGTTTCTCCCATTTCAAAATCTGTTCAAGTTCCTTGTCCAATGTCTCGCGTGAATCCATATGTGATCCTCCTAATAGGTTCTGCATCGTAATCTGTATCTTTCTCATACGCAGAAATCATCGTTGTGGTTGCTTTGTTTTTATGTCCAGACACATATGTTCAGACCGCTCTATCTTATCGTTCACATACGGAAGAGCCCTTAATCAGCATCACTCGCTAACTAAGGACTCTCGTATGAAAGGTTTCACTACCTCTTATTTTGCTTCTGCTACTGCTTTTCCATCTGGAACCGGAACACCGAAATCAGGTGTGCCATCTTCACGCCAATGAATCACTTGAGCACGGGCGTGACGGTTTGGATCATACAAGGGATCACCCTCGATGTCTTTGTAATTACGCGCATGATAAATCAGAATATCGGTCTTGCCATCCGGCGACACGGTAAAGCTATTATGGCCCGGACCGTATTGGCCGTTCGCTTCACAAGTCTGGAACACCGGCTCGGGTGATTTCACCCAGCTGGCCGGATCAAGCAAGTCGGCATTTTCATCTGCGGTGAGCAGACCCATACAATAATTGTAATCGGTCGCGCTTGCCGAGTAGCCGATAAACAACCGTCCATTCCGATGCATCACGGCTGCTCCTTCATTGACTTTAAAGCCGATGATCTCCCAATCGTACTCTGGCGTAGAGATCATGACCTGTTCGCCGCGTAGCGTCCACGGGTTTTCCATTTCGGCAATGTACAGGTTCGAGTTGCCCACAATATCAGGATCTTTCTGTGCCCAGACCAGATAGCGGATACCCTTATGTTCAAAGGTTGTTGCATCCAGCGCAAATGATTCCCACCGTGTGTGTATCTGTCCCTTTTCTACCCACTCTCCTTCGAGTGGATTCGCGGAATCGTTCTCCAGAACATACATACGGTGATCGAACAGACCTTCGTTGGTCTCACTGGTGTGAGCCGCAGCATAGTGTATGTACCATTTGCCATCGATAAAATGAATCTCCGGTGCCCAGATGTTGGCACTCATTGGCCCCGTATCACGCTTGGTCCAAGCCGTTACCGGCTCAGCATTTCTTAACTCTTCCAACGTCTCTGCTCGCCGGATCTCAATCCGGTCAAAGGCTGGTACGGAAGCGGAGAAATAATAGTAACCGTCTGTATGACGGTACACCCACGGATCAGCGCGCTGCTCCAGGATGGGATTAGTAAAGGTAATGGAATCAGTCATGGGAATGCTCCCCTTTCAAATGTTGTTTGGCTCGAAGTTGGGGGATGTAACCCAATTGCGAAAAAAACGAAAACCCTTTTGGGTGGTGCACAGCGGACGTTCGGGGGTGGCAGGGCCTTGGTGCTCTCTTGTCCTCCGATTTCTTTTTCCCACCGCTCCTGGCGGTTGAAATCGGAGGACAAACTCGCTCCTGCGGCTCCTTCCTCCCCCTCACTGCTTGTGCACCCTCAGAGCGGCAGCTCGCTCTTAACGTGCTCGCTGGGTTACAACTCAACCTCGAACCATTGTTTGGCTCGGTCTTATGGGGTTGACCACTTCGCAGGGTCAACTCTCCCCGTATTTAGAGCATGATTGGCCTCAGACATAGGCCAGCATAGATGAGAATCTTGAGTGTCTATCTGTGTTAGCGCACCTTAATAGGCAGCTTGCATGCACAGCGGACGTTCGGGGGCGGTAGGGCCTTGGCGCTCTCTTGTCCTCCGATTTCTCTTTCCACCGCTCCTGGCGGCTGAAATCGGATGCCAAACTCGCTCCTGCGGCTCCTTCCACCCCCTCACTGCTTGTGCACCATCGGCGTAGCAGCTAGCCCCTTACTCCTCAGCTGCGCTCATCTGCTTGCCCCAGACCGCGATGCCGTGGTCATTGAGGCCTGTCACCACCAGTGCGGGCTGGCTTCGCTCCCAGTCCCAGGATGGCAGCAGTTGCAGCTGGTCCGTGGAGGCTCCGCCCCATGGGCTTTCTTTCCACTTCAACGTCAATGTTTGTTTACCATCAAATGTCCAGGTTCCTGAACCTTTTTCGCTTTTAATCTTACCGTTGCTTGTTAGGGTATAAGGCACGGCATGAATCTGTCCGTCCACGGACGGATCAAGCGCCATACCTTCCCACTCCCCGGCAATCATGGACTTCGGAATGTCCTGTACAGTCTCACCGGCGTAACGCTCCGGTGAAACGACAGGCCAGCCGTCCTTGGTCCATAACATTTTGCGTACATGTAGATAGGGCCAGTTTTTATCCGTCTCGCCCCGTGCATGATGCACGATGTAATAATCGTCTCCGTCCTTCAGAACGGAGTTATGTCCGGGCGCAACCCAGCCCTCGCCTTCTATGAAGCGATAACCGCCGAGAATTTTGGTGCCGATCTCATATTGCGGCAGATACTCCGTATCCAGCATGTTATTGCCGTTTATGTCTGTGTACGGTCCTGTGATTGAATCAGCACGCGCAACCCGCACGTTATAGTCCTCGAATAAAGAATCATAGGAGACGAACAGATAATACTTTTTGAACTCCGGGTTATACACAATGTATGGACCTTCGACTGCGCCCTCTTCGGTAGCACGATCCCGAGCGGCAATGCGAGTACCGTAACCTTCGTCCTTGAATTTGCCGGTGTCGGGATCAAGTGGCGCAATGTAGATTCCGTCAAAGAATGAACCGTATACCATCCACGAATTGCCTTCGGCATCCACAATGGGATTGGCATCAATGGCATTTAATTTGTCCTGTTCATTCGCAGAAGTTTTCACAACCAGTCCTTCATCAGTCCATGGACCTTCGGGAGAAGAGGATGTCTGAAGACCAATCGCCGACTGGGTACTGCCAAAAGAAGAAGCCGAATAATACATCCGATAGGTATCACCAGCCTGGATCACATCCGGTGCCCACAGATTGACTGCACCTGTCCAGTCCAACACTTCTTGCGGAATGCCCGGCAGAGCTTGACCTACCCACTTCCAGTGGATCAGATCATCCGATTTGCGTACCATGACGCCGGGTTTCGCTTCCCCTGCTACACGAACGTCTGTGGAATAGACGTAGTATCCCTGGTCTGTTTTGATAATGGCCGGATCATGCGCATTGTTCACCGTCCAGCGTGATTCATCGTCCAAAATGGAAGTGTCATACAACTGAGTATCTTGAGGAGCTTCAGGAAAGACGGGACGGGACACCGTTTCTCCTGCTCCTTCCCCTGAACAACCCGTAGCTCCAACAACCAACAATAACAACATGGAAGCAACCACTCCTTTGCCTGAATTCGACCACCGTCGGAATTTCTTCCGCTGGTTCATCCCTTCACTCCCGAAATGGCAACCGACTCAATAATCTGTTTCTGGAAGATCAGGAAGATGATTAATACAGGTAACAGAGCCACAATCGACGCCGCCATAATAAGCGGGTAATCGGTTTGAATTGCATACGTGGCATTAAAGTTTGCTATAACGAGCTGTAACGTCTGCTTCTCCGGTGAATTCAGATAAATAATCGGTGCCAGATAATCGTTCCAGATGCCCATGAACCAGAGAATCAACTGTGCAGCAATCGCCGGTTTGATGAGCGGAAACGTAATACTGGAGTACAACCGGAAGTAAGAACTTCCATCGATTTTAGCTGCTTCAATAATCGCATCAGGCACACTAAGCAGGTATTGGCGCAGGAAGAAGATCATAATTACGTTACCGAACAGGCCAGGAACAATCAGTGGTAACAGCGTATCCACCCAGCCCAGCTTTGCAAACATGATGAATTGCGGGATCATGACTGTCGGATAAGGAATCATCATGGATGCCAGCAACGCGAGAAACAGTTTGTTTTTGTGCGGGAATCTTAATTTGGCAAAAGCAAATGCTGCGATACTGGACGTAAACGTACCCACCACCGTTACACTAACCGCAACGATGAGGCTGTTTTTGATCCCGCTGAGCAACGGGCCTGCTTCCCAGATTTCTTTATACTTTCCAAATTGGAAAACTTCAGGTATCCATACAGGCGGAAGCGCGAACACATCCTGCTTCTCCTTCAATGACGTGGACAACATCCAGATCAGTGGTGCAATCATTGCAATCGCACCAATCGCGAGTACGATAAAAATGATCGAGTTTGTTAATTTCCTCTTTTGACTGTAAGACATCTCCGGTTCACTCCTTTCCTTGACAATCAATCCCCATCATAGGCTGATTTTTCGTTCATTTTGAATTGCACCAGGGTAATGACAAAAATGAAAATACCAAGAATCATGGCCATCGCTGAGGCATAACCCATCTGCAAGTTACTGAAGGCTTTCTGCCAGATGTAGAAAACGATTGATGCCGAAGAATATTCAGGACCACCCGTAGGTGTCATAATGTTCATCTCGGTGAAGATTTGGGAACCACCAATGATATTTGTAACAATGAGGAAAAAGGTAACCGGCTTCACCATAGGCCAGGTGATATTGCGGAAGATTTGGAACCCGTTCGCTCCATCCAGCTCAGCCGCTTCATAGTATGTACGTGATACACTTTGCAGTGCCGCCAAGTACAATAACATCGTGTATCCAAGACCCTTCCACACCGTCATAATAATCAGAGCCGGTTTGACCGTGTCTTTGTTCGCGAGCCAGTTAGGCCCTTTAATCCCAAACAGATCAAGGAACTGGTTCACCAGACCGTAATCCCCGTTATACGCCCAGTTCCACATGATGGACACCGCAGCGAGGGAAGAAATAACTGGAATGTAATAGATCACACGGAATGTCGTTGTGCCGGGAATTTTACGATTCAGACCCATTGCCAGCAACAATGCGAGCAACAATCCAATCGGAATACCGAGCATCAGGAAAAATGTATTAAACATCGCTTTGTAGAAGAGGTCATCCGTGAGCAAATCCTTAAAGTTGGCCAAACCGATAAAGTTCATCTGTCCCAGTCCGTCCCAATCCGTAAAGGAACCATAAAGGGAGTAGAGGAACGGGAACATGACAAAGATCAGCAATCCAAGAATCGGAGGTAAAATAAACAGATATCCGTACAGCATCTCTTTGCGATACAAACTCGATTTCGTAATCACGACGTTCACCCCTGTTTCTAGTATCAGCATGTGGCATTCTTCGATTGAACCTTGTCGATCAACGAATGCCACATGCCCGTATGGAATCCAATAAGTTCCAATACGAATGATGCCAGCAGCATGATTGCAGGCTGCCGGCATCACCCTTTCCTATCTACTATTTCTGAGATTTCTTTTCTTGCTCAACCGCTTTGTCGAGCAGTTTTTGCATTTTCGGTTGTTGCTGCTTCACATAGTCTGCGGCTGTAATCTTGCCATCCAATACCGGCTGGATGTCCGTGAAGAACAGGTCATACCATTCCGCATTGTACGTGTAGTTACCTGGCAGAGCCCGGCCGTAATCTTCAACGATATCAATGAATTCCTGTTTGTTGGCTGGTTTCGTGGATGTATCTTTGGCCCACTCGTCTGCCATATCAAGCAAGTTCGGAATCTGTACCTTGGCATCCACCAGTTGCTGCATGCCTTCCTTCGAAGCCGTAAGGTAATTCACCAATGCAGCAGCTTCTTCCGGATGTTTTGTTTTCGCCGATACTCCAATTCCCAGAGATCCGATCCACGTTGCCGACTTGCCAGTCGATCCCGCAGGGAAAGGCAGCAAATCATAATCGAAAGGTAATTTCTCAAATGTACTCATATCCCATGGTCCTACAGGGAAGAAAGCCATTTCACCTTTCATCCAGCGTTGATACGTATCCAATGTTTGCGCTTCCTCAATGGAAGGTGTAATTTTGTATACATTCTGCATATCCGCGAAGAACTGCAGCGCTTCCGCGAATTTTGGATCATCAATCGTTACCTTTGTTTTGGTCTCATCCAACCAATCCCCACCGTTGCTCCATACAAAGGATTGCAGGGCCCACTGTACGTTGAATCCAGTACCGTATACATCCGGTTTACCATCTCCATTGGTATCCTTGGTCGCTTGCTGGTTCACCTTGATGAACTCTTCCCATGTGTATGGTTTATCCTTGTCAGGGAGTGGGATGCCCTCTTTTTCAAACAACGTTTTGTTGTAGCCCAGTGCAAATGGCCCCAGATCCTTCGGCATACCGTAGATATCGCCCTGTCCTGCCATTTTGCCGTCATAACGATACAGATCCACGCCGTATTTCCAGATATTATCAAGATCAACATCCGGATTGTTTTCAATATACGAAGTGAGGTTCATCAGCACATTGCTGTTCACATACGCTTTCACGTCGCCCGGATTGATATAAAATACGTCAGGCAAGCTGTTGCCTGTAATTGCCGCTCTGAGCTTGGTTGCATATTGATCCGCAGCCGTTACGATAATTTTGACTTTCACACCCGGATGATCCTCTTCGAATTTCTTAACCACCGCTTGGTATGCTTTCTGCTCGTCTGTACCACCGCGGAACATAAATGTTAACTCCTTGTCCCCACTTGCACCGCTGCTTCCTCCACATCCCGCAAGTACCAGCGCACTTACCAGCATAAGAAGCATAAATGTGACCCAACTCTTTTTCTTTACCATCTGAACCCCTCCTGATCTGGACTTGTAACCGTATTCAATTGGATGAAATAAGATTTCTGTTGTTAAATTTATCAAATCCAGATCACTTTAGTCAACACTTTTATAAAACATTTTATATTTGTTTAAAATAAATCAGTATTTCGGCCAGCCATTCGAGTCCCAAAGCAAGTCATTAATCAGCAATTTCGGATTGCCATTATCCTCTGCATCATAGGCATGTCTTGCGATGACATTACCGTTGTACACGTCCTGACCACCTGGACCTTTCCATTTCACATTGCCTGTATCCAATATCGTCCCGCCGCCATTCAGCATATTGACTCCGTTTTTGTCCACATAAGGGCCTGTTATACTGGTCGAACGTCCATAGACCATTTTGTAGGTACTGTTCACCCCTTGGCAGCAAGAATCAATGGAAGCAAACAGGTAATAGTAGCCACCACGATATACAATACTTGGTCCCTCAATAGCACCTCCGTTATTCGGGCGCGCAGCAATGGAAGTTATACTTCCCGTTGGTTTCATCGTATTTTTATCCAGCTTGACAATCTTCAGACCGCTCCAGAAAGAACCAAAGGTCAGCCATGGATTACCTGAAGCATCAATGACCAGATTCGGATCAATGGCATTATAATTATTGGCGGTCGTGGTTTGAAGCACCAATCCTTCGTCCTTCCATTGCCCTGCTCCAATACTGTTCGCAGAAGCAAGACCAATCGCAGACCGATTGGAGCCAAAGGTGGAGATCGAATAATAGAGCCATACTTTTCCGTTATACTGCTCTACATCCGGTGCCCATACATCCAATCCACTTTGTCCCGGAACGGCAGAAGCCCACCAGGATGGCTTACTTAAGAAGATTTGCGGAACACGATACCAGGACGATCCATTATCGGATTTCAATACTTGAATGCCCGGACCCGTTGAAAAGGTGTACCATGAACTGCCCTCTTTGATAATCGACGGATCATGAACAGCGGTATCTCCGGTCAGATTCCAGAACGCCGCCAAAGCTTTTGACTGACCTGCCAGCAGTAATACCACGACAAGTAATGCCGGTAACGTCAACCGTTTCCACTTAAACCTCTTCACATTGCTTAACTTTTCCAAACCAAACTCCACCTTTCCTGATCAAATGGTTAATTAGGTTCATGAAGTAATGAATCAATTTAGGTATAATAGGATTATAAAAGCGGTTACATGACATTTCAATGGTATATTTCAAATATATGTGAACTGATTAACACTTATTTTAACCGGAATAGTGAACAAAATATAGATTATATTTTCGTATTTGCGCTATACACAAGGGTTTTGGCTTCTATTTCTCCACCCTTCCCTTCCATGAGGGAATGATTTATAATTATCTGAAATAAAACATATAAATGTGCAAATGTCTGTGTCGAAGACTTTGTTCAGAACGGGGAAAGGAAATCCACCTATGATTTATATTAAAGATCTGATGTCGGGTGTGAATATCTTCAAAGCGCTCAGTTCGGAAATCCGGATTCAGATCATCGAGCTGCTGGCCAAGAACCAAAGCCTTAATCTCAATGATCTCGCAACCAAGCTGGGATTGAGCAATGGCGCCATTACGATGCATATCAAGAAACTTGAAGAGAGCGGATTGATCGAGATCAACACCGCTGTTGGCAAACATGGAATTCAGAAGATATGTTATCTCAATGAGGAAAAACTTATGGTTGATCTGCGTTCACAGGAGATTAACAATCGTTATGAGGTGGAAATTCAGGTCGGTCATTACAGCGATTATCAGGCTGCACCTACATGTGGTCTCGCTACCCGGGACAGCATTGTTGGAGAGTTCGATGATCCGCGGTACTTTGCTGATCCACTGCGAATTGATGCGGAGATGATCTGGCTGGCTGAAGGTTATCTCGAGTATCGGATTCCCAACTATCTCAAACCTAATCAGTCCTTTAGCGAAATTCAGTTGTCGATGGAACTGGGATCGGAGGCCCCTGGCTTTTGTGACAATTACCCTTCGGATATTTACTTCTATGTCAATGGGATTGAGATTGGCTGCTGGACAAGTCCGGGGGATTTTGGCAATACACGTGGTACCTTCAACCCGGAATGGTGGCCTCCCCACTTGAACCAGTACGGCATGCTGAAGCTGATCCGAATCACGCAGGAAGGCAGCTATATTGATGGGTGTCGTATCTCGGATGTAACGCTGGACCAAATTGGGCTGGATTACAAAAGCGATATTCACTTCCGCATTGCGGTTACCGATGGACCTCTCAACAAACGCGGTTTAACGATCTTTGGCAAAAACTTTGGTAACTATGGACAGAATCTGCTCGCCCGCGTTCTCTATAACGTGCAAGAAGAGTAGAGCCAGCTCTGACTAAATGCCCATAATAAAAGCTAAGCTCAACAGAACTGCCAAGATACCTAAGATACCTGTTTTTCTACACAACAATAATGTGCCTTGTAAAGAGTGCGATCCAGCACTCTTTTTTTGTTGTTCCATCCCAACCAATCCCTTGTTCATTCAGGCTGGAACAACACATAGTAGATTATAATGGCCCTCCGTAGTCATCCATCTTGTTCACTGTGTCGTGATATAATAATGGCCTGTAATGACAAAATGGAATAACGGGCGGGGATACCTTTTGAAATTGGAGCGCTTAATCTCAATCATATACAAACTGCTGAACCACGAAGTATTGTCTGCTTCCACCTTGGCGGAAGAGTTTCAGGTGTCCCCAAGAACGATCTATCGGGATATTGATGTGATCTGTGCCGCCGGCTTCCCGGTCGTCTCCCATCAGGGACTCAAAGGCGGCTACGGCATGATGGACGGATACAAGATGGATAAAAGCTTGCTCGGTTCTTATGATGTGGATTCCCTGATCACGGTCCTGAGCAGTCTATCCACAGTATTTGAAGATGCACGTGCACAAGGCACGATTGAACGTCTGCAAACGATTGGACCGGAGCATCAAACCTCAAGTCTGTCGGTGGATCTGGAGACTCGCCGAACAGAACCGGATGCCCTCCCTCATCTGCGTAAAGGTATTACGGATCATCAGGTTGTCCGTTTTGACTACATCAATACTAAGAATGAACATACACCCCGCCATCTGGAACCGGTAAGACTCCATTTTAAATATCGTAATTGGTATGTATATGGATTTTGCCAGACACGGCAGGATTATCGCGAGTTCCGACTGTCCCGGATGATGAACGTGCAACTGACATCGGAACACTTCCAACCCCACCTTGAGCTTCCCCAAGAGACAGTTGTGTCAGATCCGTCATGGCAAGATCAGGTAAGTGATGTAGTGTTTCGGGTGAACCCGGAAGCGCTCGCGGAAGCCATGGATCATTTTCAACAGGCAGATAAGCAATTTCACGAGGATGGAAGTATGACGATGCGTATCTCGGTTCATCAGCCGTTACAAGCCAAGTGGTTATGGTCGTTTCTGCTTAGTTTGGGTAGTGGCGCTGAGGTACTCGAACCGATTGAATTACGAGGCATTCTGAAAGAACAACTTCGAAACGCACTTAAGCTCTATGAAGAAGTATGACACGCTGTTGTCATACTTCTTTTTTTATAATCATCTCAGTAAGTTCATCCAATCCATCGCCAAATTAAAGGAGACGATCATCAATGAATCATCCGGAACAAATGTATAACTACCACGCATGGGCCACTCAAACCATCCTGGGCAGAATTAAGGAACTGCCCTCTTCTGTCCTGAGTCAGGAAGTGAATAGTTCGTTTCCAACCATCGCTCATGCACTCAGCCATATCTATGCGGTGGATAAGATGTGGTACCTGGTGTTAACCGGCACAGGTATGCCCGAGGCACTGCAAGCATGCATACCACTCAATAGTGAAATTCACGGTTCTGTGAATGAGTACATCCAATGTTTTACCGACCTGTCGGCACAATACAGTGAGTGGTTACGAGGCCAAGCTAATCTGGAGCAAACCATTCTACTCGAGAATCCATTTGAAGGAGTTCGTGAAACCAGCTTATCGGACATGGTAATCCATGTGGTTAACCACGGAACCTATCATCGAGGCAATATTTCTACCATGCTTCGTCAATTGGGGCATGCCTCCATCATGAATGACTATTCACTCTTTTGGTATCAGGAACCGGCTCAGGTATAGTTGACAATCGAATGGAAAATGTACATTGTATCCCCGTAACGTCGAGGGATGAATTGAGAAATTGGTTGCGGACACATGGAAAAGTTGAGAAATCTTGCTGGGTCATTGTAAGCATGAAACCAACTTCTGATACCCTGCTGTACTTGGATGTGGTTGAGGAGTCGCTATGCTTCGGCTGGATCGATGGAGTTAAAAAGAAAATATCCGAGACCCAATTAGCACAGAGATTATCTCCTCGAAGCAAACGAAGCTCTTGGACTGAATTGAACAAGGAACGTGTCCGTCGTCTTGAAAAGTTGGGCCTCATGCATGACGAGGGTAGAAAGGTTCTTCCTGTTATGGAGCCAAATGCTTTCATAATTGATGGTGTGATCGAACAAAGGCTGAAAGAAGATTATCAGGTTTATGCAAATTTCATGGCGTTTCCTGCTCTGTATCAACACGTTCGGATCGATACGATCCAAAGTGTCAAGAAACAGCCAGCATTATTCCAGTGCAGATTGGATAAGTTCATAACCAACACAAAGGAGAATAAAATGTACGGTCAGTGGCATGACAACGGACGGCTTTTGGACTATTGAAATTACCCGAGACAGCAGACAGGACCTTCTTATGAGGAGGCCCTGTTTTGGTGTTTTATATTCGGTCATGTATTAATGAGTCTGCCTGTATGTTTTGGGAGACTTGCCAAAGGCTTTCTTAAACTGACGGGTGAAATAATTACTGTCGTTAAACCCGCATTCATACGAAATTTCCGTAATGGACAGGTTCCCGTTTTTCAACAAATGACATGCCTTCTCCAGACGCAACTTTTGCAGATAAGAGATCGGGGTCATCTGATAATAGGATCGAAAAATCCGATTCAGATGCCTTATTGAGATATTCGACTTCCCCGCAATATCCTCCAGCGACAGTGGCTCAAGATAATGATCTTCAATAAATGAAATGGCATTTGCCAGATGCATCAGATTATTACCTTCGATTCCTTTCTCCTGTGTATCATATTGCCTCGACAAATAAACAACCATCTCCGTAAGACGTGAGATCAACATCGTCTGATACCCTTGCTGTTTACTCTGATACTCCTCAATCATGAACGATATCAGCGATTCTACATACTCCAGACTGGAAATGGATAACGCCAATTTACTCGGAAAGGAGTGAATATTACGATAAAACGGTTCCAAAACAAACAGCGCCTGGAAGCCGTTAGATTTTCTCAGATCGGGCCCAGCCGAAGCAAGCATCTCGGGACTGAACATAATGTTACAGATCCTAAAATCATGAGGGTCTTTATACGCATGATGAGTGTCGCCATTAATCACAAATGCGTTCCCTTTTTTAATAAAAAATTCCTCGGTGTTCACCACATGAGTTGCATGACCACTCAGAACAATGACAAGTTCCGTAAAGTCCACATGATTATGAAGGTCCGTATCCTCAACATGTCCGCCGTACTGAATAAAAAACGGGAATTGTTGATGATCTGAAGTAAACCATCTCAAATATGCATTACTCAAAAGCATTCCCCTCCACGAACATTGTTGGGTTGAATGTCTATATCATGCTATTCGAGGACCGAAAAATCAAGGTGTAATATACTTAAAGACGTTATAATTCGCCTTGTAGCAGGGATTTTCAATGTGTCCAGATTCGCACTAAACTCTCGAAATGAATAGGAGCATATCATGATGAAATATACCAATCCGGTGATTCCTGGGTTTTATCCAGATCCGAGTATCTGCCGTGTAGATGAAGACTATTATCTGGTAACCAGTACCTTTGAATATTTCCCTGGTGTGCCCATCTTCCACAGCAAAGACCTTGTGAATTGGCGACAGATCGGTCATGTCCTTACTACCCCAGAACAACTTCCTCTAGCGAATGCAGGCAGCTCTGGCGGTATTTATGCTCCAACACTCCGGTACCATGATGGCTGGTTCTATATGACAACAACCAATGTAAGCGGCGGCGGAAATTTTTATGTACGCAGCATCCAACCCGAAGGGCCATGGTCTGCTCCCATCTTTGTTGATCAAGATGGTATAGATCCCTCTTTTCTATTTGACGAAGATGGTCGTGTGTATTTTCAAACGGCCTGTAACGGCGATGAAGGCGAGGGCATCTATCAGTGCGAGATAGACATCACGACCGGAGCCAGACTGACCAATAGTCGATTGATCTGGACTGGAACCGGAGGCGCAGCCCCCGAAGCCCCCCACCTGTACAAAATAGACGACTTCTACTATTTGATGATCGCCGAAGGTGGAACCGAGTATGGTCATATGGAGACCATTGCTCGGAGTACAGCGCCCTACGGACCCTTTGATCCGTGTCCACATAATCCGATTCTCTCCAATCGGAGCATGAAATCCAGCATTCATGCAACCGGTCATGCAGACCTTGTGCAGATCCAGGATGGAAGCTGGTGGGCCGTATCTCTTGGTATTCGTCCAGCAGGTTACCCTATGCGACACCATCTGGGACGCGAAACATTCCTGGCACCTGTCACTTGGACGGACACCGGTTGGCCGGTGATCGGTGTGGACGGACATATTGAGCAGGAGATGACTGGTCCTTTGTTGACTGAGCACCCTTGGTCGCCCCAGGCTATTCGGGATGATTTTGACGAACCATCATTAGGCATGAACTGGATCTTCTTACGTAATCCGGCTCCGGGTAGTTGGACGCTCACTGAGAATCCTGGGCAACTCACCCTCTTTGGTCATTCGGTTTCACTTGATGATGGACAAAATCCAGCCTTTGTTGGACGTCGATTGAGCCATTTCTTATGCAATATGGCCACCGAGCTGCGTTATGAGCCAAATGCGAGCGGTGAAGAAGCCGGATTAACCTTATTTATGAATGATAAATATCATTACGATTTCGCTGTAACACAGGTCGATGGGCAGAAGAAAATTGTATTGCGACGAACCGTCGGCTCTCTGCGAACCGAACAGGAGCTTGACTGTGAGACGGGGCCGGTTGTATTACAAATCAAGGCTGACCGGAATCACTTCACGTTCCTCTACCAGCAAGGTTCATCCGATGCCATCGAAATGGGTTCAGGGGAAACACATCTGTTATCTACCGAAGTAGCAAGTGGTTTCACAGGTGTGATGATCGCCATGTACGCTTATGCTCCATCGGGGGAGTGTACGCCTGCAAGTTACGATTGGTTTGACTATGAACCTCTGAACGAATAATCGTTTTAACTCGTATACTCAATAATTAGAAAATATAAAATATATCCCCTTAAAGTAGATACTCTTTGAAAAACCTTGTGTGGTAGCATAAGGAAATGAGTGAACTTTGAGGGGATTTTGCTATAGCTATATCTTTCTTACGGATTGCACCGGAATTTATAAAAGAACCATTGCTTTATTAGAGAAGTTCTCCTAGTATTTTTAGAAGGAACACCCCAGCAGCTCTCATCTTGGCAATACCTTCACTGCCCATATGAGAGCGCTATCGCTGCAGCACGAAAGAAAAACGGGAGGTTGCAGATATGAAATGGAATCACTTCAAGTCCAAGCTTCTGCTTAAGTACACACTATCCTATATCTCCATATTCCTTATCCCTCTTGTTATTTTAACCATCATTATTTATCAC
Organism: Paenibacillus sp. AGC31; assembly: GCF_057334655.1. Classification (NCBI taxonomy): domain Bacteria; kingdom Bacillati; phylum Bacillota; class Bacilli; order Caryophanales; family Paenibacillaceae; genus Paenibacillus; species Paenibacillus sp. AGC31. The sequence goes on along the minus strand of NZ_JBHFJH010000024.1, from coordinate 386,738 downwards.
AACGCTGTGAACACGCTCCGTTCAGAGATTGAACAGACCAATGTCAATCAGCTCACTCAAGCCAAAACTGTCATCGATGATCGCATGAAGGAATTACAGGACATTGCTTTTCGCATCGCGTACGATGAGCAGTTAACGCGGTATTGGACCCACCATCCGTACTATAGCCGGGAATCAATCGGCGCATTGGTCAAATACAAAGCCACCAGTTCCATTATCGATGAGTTATTCCTGTTCTTCCGCGGAGATGATAACATCTATTCTTCTCAAGGTTCTGAGAATCTGGATGTATTCACTGGCCGCTACAAATTTACTACGTGGAACAAAACAGACATGATCCGGGATTTGAATAACGTGCAGTCCCCCACGATACGTCCAGCGGAGCAGGTCATCCAAGGAACCAGAATACCCAATTCCATGCTGGCCTATCTTGTACCGATTGCACCTAACAATACACCCGCCCATGGAACCGTCATGTACCTGATTCACGAGTCCAATCTGACAGGCTTAATTGATTCCATCCTCAGTGACTATCACGGGATGACGTATATTTTCGATAATTACGGGCAAGTACTGGCAGCCAATTACAAGGGAGAAATCATATCCGAGCAAGAAGTTAATGCTCTGTTTGCCCTTGAACCCGGGACGCACAGCATCTCCTTAAATCAAGAACCACATTCGGTTGTATCCGTTAAATCGGATGCGGGTTGGACTTATGTGACCGCTATGCCCAGCAATCAATTTTTTAGCCGAATCGTTCATATTCGCACCTTTGTTGTTCTCGTTTTCTCCTTCATGGTGGTGATGGGCACGTTCCTCGCCATTATGTTGGCCCGAAGACAGTACCATCCGATTTCAGACTTAATGGAGTTCATTCGGTTGAAGAATGATCCTGATCCATCCTCCACAACCACCAACGAGCTGGAATGGATCAAGAAAACACTGCATGATTATAGTCAGCGTGTAGATCTTCAGGAGCCCTATGCCCGCAATCACATTTTGCTCATGTTGCTGAAGCATGGTCATACCGGAGATTTCCCCTCTGAGTTTACGGATAAGCTTGGCATACGGTTTAACCGATCCCATTATTTTGTCATGATCATGGGCTGGGAAATGCATGCTTTTCCTAACGGTGATAATCCCGAGCAACCTACTGTCATGCAGCTGATGAACGATGTGGAGCTGCCGGAGTTGTCCGCTTATGCTTACGGCGTAGAGCTGCCACAGGCAGACCAATTAGCCCTTATCATAGGATTTGATGCCGAAATAGAGCATGAAGGTAGCTTAAATGCCCGTATGGAGCCTATTGTTGAAAAACTGCAATGGATGGTGACAGATCACACCGGGGTCGCGCCCGCAATCGGGATAGGTAATCGATACAGTTATCCGGAGCAACTGAATCAGTCTTACATTGAAGCATCGACCGCTCTTGAAGCATCGATGCTGCATGGACAGGGCAGCAGTACCTTCTTTAACGCCCTTTCCGGCTCCAGTGAACAGGATGCTTCCTTCTGGGTCCCTAAGGATGTACTGTTGAAGCTGGTTCAGAGCTTAAAACAGGGTAGCTATGATGTGGCGGTTCAGATGGTGTCGACCGCATTAAACAACCTGAAAGCCGAAATGCCGTCCGTACCACTGCTGCGTTGCATCTGCTTTGATATTCTGAATACCATGCTAAAAACCGCATCGGAGCTTGGGATTCATCATGTCGTTAATCAACTCCCAAGAATCACATCCTATGACTCGCTGGAAGATTTGGAGAAGAAACTGACAGGGCTTGCCGCCGAAATCTGCGCCCACGTCGAGGCGAAGAGCGAGACGGAAGAAAGTTCCCTTATGGATGAAATCGTTGCTTATATCGATGCCAATTTCTCGAATTATGACCTCAGCCTGGGTACGATCTCATCTCAATTCACAATCTCTTCATCATATTTCAGTCGTTCCTTCAAAGAAAAGATCGGCATGAATTTCACCCAATACATCTGGCAGAAACGGATGGATGAGGTCATTCGGCTGCTGCTGCATACAACTGATCCGTTAAAAGACATCATTACACGGGTCGGTTACCTGGATACACCGAACTTCATCCGCAAGTTTAAGAAAGAGACGGGTTACACACCCGGACAGTATCGCAAAATGCACCGTCCTAACGGCTCCCCCGATTCCCCAGAAGATGACGACGAGGAATGTATTGGATAAATGGAGATATCGTCTAACATGTGCCAGATTCGTTAGACCAAAATATCGCAAACAAGGGGCCATCCCACAAGTCATGCTCATGACTTGTAGGACGGCCCCTTCATATGTTTTTAGTCCATATCCATCATCTGACCCGTCGGCTCCCTGACATGTTTATCCTATTTTCCCAGCCGGAATATCCTGCAGCCCTTGATGTATTGCACCCAGCAAACGGCGGGTCGGATCACAGGCGTACTCCCAGAACATGATTCCGGCCAGACCTTGTTCCTTTACGTAATCACATTTGCAATGGATCGATTCTTCATCATCATAAGATATGAGGCTGGACCCATTAAACAGAAACGGTGCACAGGCTTCCTCATCCCAATAACGGATGTATCCATTCTTGTTGATGTACTTCGCTTCCAGCTCGGCAAATGAAGGACCGTAGCCGCCTGTGCTGCCCGCCATCTGATGGAGCCCGTGGTTTCGGTCAGGGACCTCAGTCCAGATGCGGGAATAGAACGCGGCACCGATCACAATTTTCTCCCTCGGAACGCCAGCTCGAGCAAACAGGTTCACGGATGCATCCGCACTAATTCGAAACAGATCTCCTGTTGGCGTGTACAGATTCGTGTGATGTCCGGTTAGAACCTGAAAACCGCCGCGCATATCATAGGTCATCAACTGGACAAAGTCCAGATACTGCTGCACCTCAGCCATCTCTGTACCGTCTACGTAGTATTGGTCAGCCCCTGCCGCAATGGTGAGCAGATAATGACGGCCATCCTCGGCTCCCTTGGCATCCAGTGTCTCCCGGATCGTCTTGAGCAGCAAGGTAAAATTCCGTTTATCATCAGGACTGGATGTGATACCAGCTTCACCATAACAAGGATATTCCCAGTCCAGATCAATCCCGTCAAAAGGGTATTCCTCCAATACCCGGACTGCCGATGCGGCCATGGCGTCCCTCCCCGCCTGGGTTGAAGCGGCCTCCGAGAAACCGCCAGCACTCCATCCGCCAACAGATAGCAGCACCGTAAGATTCGGATGCTCCCGCTTCATAGTCTGGATAACGTGACCGTTTTTTAAATGCTCGGTGGTGATTTCATCGTTTTTGACATGGCCGAAGGCTACGTTCAGATGTGTTAACTTCGACAGATCCTCATGTGTCATATCGGGGAGAACTGAATCAACGGCATAACCTGCAGCAATATATTTCGTCACTCTCTTCACTCCGATCCGTTCGATGATTGAGATATCGCAGCAGCAATCTGCAGGGCTTCCTTCCCGGTATCGATCTTGTACCCGGAAGCCAAATACCGAATTTGATCCTGGTCATCCAGCACAAACAGATGTGGATAGCCCGCTTCGTGAGCTGCAGGCTTTGAAATGTAACCGGACAAGGAAGCATAACTGGAATCTCGTACAAAAACCGTGCGCACAGGCAGCTTCGGATAACCAACAGGATCAAAGGAAGCGTTCCATTCTGCATCTCCGATTATGAGTACGATTGGCACATCCAGCTTATTCAGCGGGTCAGCAAGCTCGCACAGTTCCCGAATCAGATGTTTGCTCGGTTCCCTCTCCGGCTCAATCCAGGCAGCAATGGCACCCTCCGATCCTAGAAGTTCCTCCAGTTCTGCCTCTGAGCCATCCAGACGGGTCAGATTACTTCCTGGTGCCAGTTTACCCAGTACAGGAATATCAACCTCATTCTCACGATAAGACAATACAACTTCAGTGGTATCTCCGGCGCTCACGGTAAAGTAAACAAAGCGTACTTTTGCCGTTCCATCTTTCAGACGAATGCCTGTCGTTAAGCGATAAGCTCCTGCTTCAATCTCGTATGGCTCGCTATAGACATTCGTGCTGCCATAAGGATATATCAACGTCTTGTAGACGCCATCCTCCAGACGGGCAAACGAGAAGTTTTCGAAATAGGATGCTGCAGGTGTATCCTGCGGAGCCTTTATATCCCTATGAAGTTGGAGCATTCCCCAGCTTGTGCTCTCCTGAATTTGAAGTGAGGTGAGACTAAACACTGCATCCTCCCAGCCTCTGTCACTTAGATACTGTGGTTTCTGTGCGCTCGGATGTAATCGGGCCGGAATACCCAAACTGCGACATACAGCCACAAACAAAATATCCAGCGACTGAGTGTCCCCTTTCATCAGACCAAATGTCCCGATAGGATTACCCTTGCCTTTTAGATTAGGAAGATCTTCATAGTATTCATATTGCTGTTCCAGCATTCGGGCAAGTGTCGAGGGATTCTCCCTGAAAGTTGCCGCCTCATCTGCCGAAAAGGCATTCTGGAATACACCTCGATAAGGGACCAGCATCTCATAGGAGATCCGCGGGCACAAGATGTAGCTCACGAACGTATCTTCCGCCCATGATCCTTGCTGCGAGAGCGCACCGATCAGATGATCGTCCAGCGTCTGACGAAAGGTATCCATTAAATCTTTTTCATTCATCGACTCCAACAACCGGAGCGGCCACTCACCATATGCATTGGAACGTTCCTCCAGAAAAGCTGCGATTTCGCGACTGTTCCCTCGTGCCTTCCGTAGAATGTCCCATACCCGTTCCGAAGGCAGTCCAGCCGAACGAGCCAAAGCAAACGCCTCTTCCTCACTCAGGAATGTACCCTCATATCCACTCCGAATCTTCGTGCCTTCCTCCAGGCGGCGGTTGTGATCCCGGATCTTCTCTTCCGGTAATGCAGTCACTACTTCTCCCTCCCCTTCCGGAGGGGGAACCATATCAAAATCCACGATCCCTGATGGCTGCTCTGACGAGTTCAACACTAGCTCAACATGATCGCTGTCCTGAGCCTTGTATAGGATTTCACTCCACTTGCCGCCGCTGACCGCACGAATCAAAAGTTCGCCATAGCCTGTCTTAAAAGCAGCTTCCCCTTGTGCGTCCGTCCTGATTTCGGCAATCGGATAGAATTCAGCGGTATTGTACAGCTCAAAACGGACACTCGCGCCGAGTACAGGCTCTCCCTGTTCATTTTTCACCTTCACATAAATGTTGCGTGTGGGCGCATAGTTCTCAAGCAAATTAATTTCCGTAAATCCCTTCTCGGAGAGCGTTATATCCTCCGGTCCGGGATAGTCGGCATAGATCCTCGTATTAATCAGCATGGCCCTGCGGGCTGGCGGACTGAACCACCCTTGGTTCAGACGGGCTTCAGGCTCGCATGCCCCGATGTAATACCATTGACCATCTGCCCAGGCTTCTACCCAAGCATGGTTACTGTCACAGTGAGCCCAGCGCGGTGTGTAGACCTGACGGGCGGGTATGCCAATGCTGCGAAGAGCGGCCACCGCCAGCGTGGATTCTTCGCCGCATCGACCACGAGCATTCCGGATCATCGTCAGCGGTGATATCGTACGCAGATCGCTGCCAATATAGGTCGCTTTCTCATGACACCAGTAATTGGTCTCTAGAATGGCATCCGCCATGGATAACTTCGCTGTCCGCTCGGCTAATTCGTCATATATCAAACCGCGGAAATCTTCAATATTCTCCGTATTTATGCGATAAGGCAGTACAAAATGAAGGAACAAATGATCAGGAACGCGTTCTCCCCAAGGCACACGTTTGCGGGTGTCCAAAGCCTGGCGCACATGGCTCAAGAACAAGGCCCCGTTATAATCAGCCATGTCGTTTACCGGCATATAGGCATAGACATACTTCAGTGCCCATGTCTCTTCTTGCGTTAGCTCCTGCTGAAAAACATGAAACAATTCCGATTTGCGGGCCTCTGCAAAACGTACCTTCTCCTGGAACTTCTGCTCAATCCTCTCCAATGACTGTGCATCAAGGGAAAACACCAAGGTTTGGCTGGTCATTGCGTTCTCACTCCTTCCACAGCTTTCCGTCTTCCCGAATACAGATCAAGGCCGTGCCATCCGCGGAAGGCGCAGTAATCTGGAACAGGCTGCGAGTCGTTTCAATAACAGGCTCACAGCTCCACGATTCCTCACCCATAAGCAGCTTCACATCCTGTGTAAATTCACCATGGGTTTCATAATAATTGCGTTCACGGTAATAGAGCTTACGAAGCTCCCATTTGATTCGTTCGTCTTCCGTCAACTCAAACGAATGATCCGTTCCGTCATCCGAGAATACAACATAACCCCACAACTCCGGGTAATGCATATTGATGATGCCCATAGGTGACCACACCCAGTTGTCCTCCGGATAAGGTTTACCCGTATCTGGATTCAACACCTTGCGGTACTCACCGTCCTGTACCTCGGTTTGCCACTCCACACGCGAGAAGTTGACACGCCAGAACTCACCCGGCGCAGGTGGACGGTTTCCTTCGGCACATTCCTTTAGACTGGCCCAGGGAATCGCAACTTCCACGCTCCATTTCCGGTTCTCTGCATCAGGTCTGTTCAGTTCCCCATCGATATATACGGCCGTCTTGAGACCGCTGATATCCCAACCGTTAACCGGAGGCCCACCATCCCGATAAGGCTTCACTAATAACAGGTCCCATACCGTATTGAGCGCATTGATCTCGAACTCATAATATTGATGGGAATCCCCGTCGGGATCGATAAAAATTTCGAAGTCATTGTCATAAAAAATAACGGAATCACGTTCAGTCAGGGTAGCCCAGATCTGATCTTCAATCAGCTCGGCAGCAAAATAGAAATAGTCGTCATCCCACAGCATTTTTACCCGTGTCTGTTTCTCTGGCTTCGGACGAAGATCCCCTTCGATATCAACGAAATCATCCGTCCAATGAGCCGCATTCCAAAATGCCTTATCCACACGACCGTCTAACACCAACGGTTCCTGCGCACGCTTGCATATATAATGTTTGGGAGCATACTCAATCCTGGGTTCTGGCACTCCACTTCTGTTCATGTCACTCTCTCCAATTCGTAAGGGAGGGCATGCATCTACCAGCACATGCCCTCCCCGTAATGGTTAGTTATGGGTGACAACGGCTCCAGAGCCGCCGTACATTTCCAGCTCCTCATCAAATTCGAGCTTAAGAACGGTCACCTGTTCATGCGTGTCCTCCGGGGTCATCTTGATCCACGTTGTCCCCGGGATATTGAACCAAGGCACGCCCCCATGAATCTCATGATTCAGCTCTTTGCCCGAATGCAGCACGGTAATTTTCTTGATCGGATTGCAGAGACCCTTGATGCACACATTCTCTTTTGGATCGTCATACACAAACAGGTACAGCGTCTTTCGATCCTCGGATACGGTGCTTCCCCCCAGATAATAGCGAGGCATAATGCCTTCACCCGTACCAAAGACGGCCTCTTCATGGGTTCGGATCCATGCTCCCAGCCCAAGCAGAATATCCTCCTGCCTCTGATCGATGGTGCCATCTTCACGCGGACCGATATCCAGCAACATATTACCGCCCATCGAAATGCAGTCACAGAACATTCGAATGATCTGATTTAACGATTTGTATTTATGATCGGTTGGCACATAACCCCATGATGTGTTGATCGTGGTGCAGAATTCCCAGGGCCCCTCCGGTCTTGTAATTGGAATGCCCTGCTCTGGTGTCTTGTAATCCCCATAACCCTGCAGACGGGAGTTAATGATGATATCCGGATTGAAAGATTGCAGATAATGCTTGAACTGCGGCAGATTCCACTGCTGGGCACTCCGTTCCCAGTCGCCATCGAACCACAGCAGATCCACCTTTCCGTAATTCGTCAAAATCTCTTCCAGCTGCTGGTTATTGAATTGCAGGAACTTCTGCCACTTTGCCTGATCTTGAACGCCGTCCACAGGACTTGAATGCCGGTTAACACTAGTGAGATCCTCCGGTACTTTTCCACCTTCATATACGCTAGGATAATCCGGGTGCGACCAATCGATTAGCGAGAAATACATCCCCAGATGAATGCCCTTTTCCCGAATCGCTTCCGCATATTCCTTCACAATGTCCCGATTCGCTGGTGTCTGTTTGACAACATTGAGATCGCTATATTGCGTATCCCATAGAGCAACGCCATCATGATGCTTCGTTGTTAATACGGCATAACGGGCACCAGACTTCTCAATCAAGTCCGCCCACTTCTCCGCATTAAATTCCGATGCCGTAAAACCATCCAACTGTTTCATATATTCTTCATAGGATATCCTGCCATTATAGAAGGACCAGGATTCCGCAACCCCGTCCACCGCATAGATGCCATAGTGGATGAATATCCCCAGTTTGGCTTCTTCAAACCATTTCTGCATAGCTGTCCACACCTCTTTCGAGAGTCCTTATCTGTGAAAAATCTTTAGGTCATTCTCCAGTATTCCAGCGGTCATATGCCCCCTGATACAGTTCGATGATACGGTCACTGCCCATTTTCTTCATCTGTGCAGTGTACTTATCCCAGTTCTCAAGCGGTTCCTGACCGGTCACAAACTTCGCTTCCATCTGTTTGACGTACGTATCCAGGTCAGACAATAGAGCGGTTGCTTCGCTTTGCTCTTCATTCGTCAGATAAACGTTAGGAAATGGTGCTTTTCCGATAGGTACCAACTTCTCTTGATTCTGCTGGTCAATCCACTCATCAAATTCGGTGCGTAGCCCCTTCGCTACATCCGGATCATTAATACCCGGTGTCAGGATACCAAAGTTCGGCGTGATTTTACCCCGGTATTCCTCACGATCACCGCCGCCAGGAACAGGGAGCCACTCTTTCACGTGATTTTCCTTGTCTTTGAATTTCCACAGCACACCTTCTGGACCTTGATTGAACAGTGTCGCACCTTCATAGCTGTATAAGTAATCGATCCATCGCATCGTCGCCTCGGGTGACGGGTTGCTGCTTGTAATAGCAAAGGTACCGCGAGCCGACATCCCCGGATGCTTGCCGTACACTGGAGAGTCTGCCACCTCGCTCTTCACGGGTGTCATCAGCGGATGATCCGTGCTAGGTTCACCACCAAGCGTGAAGTATGGATGGTAATCGTTGAACAGTGCAAGTTTGTTGCTTTCACCTTTAGCTTTTTTCTGATCACCTGTTTGAGAGAAGGTCTCGTGATCCAGCAAGTCTTCCTTCCACAAGCGGTTCATGAATGTAAGATAACCTTTGTAGCCTTCTTCTTGATAAGGATAGTGAACTTTTCCGTCTTTATCGGAATAGATGCCTTCGTTGTACATTCCCCAGAAGCCGAAGAAAAACATGCGAAGATCATCCAGTTTTACAGAAGTAAGCGGTATTTCATCTTGCTGGCCATTGCCATTAGGGTCTTCTTCTTTTACACGCTTAAGATACGTATACAATTCTTCCGTAGTCTTGGGCTCTTCTACGTTAAGTGCCTTCAAGAATTCCCCGTTGTACCACATTGGGCCTCTATACCACACGGCCGCTTTATCAATGAATGGGAGTGCATACATATGCCCATCAGGTGTTGTAAATGATTTGCGGACATCCGGGTTCTCATCGAGGATCTTTTTGATATTGGGTGCATAACCTTCGTCAATGTATTTTTCCAACGGAATCAGAATGTCCTGGCTACCATAAGTCACCTGCTCAGCTGGCTTGAGGTCTGCAGCATAGAACATATCTGGCAAGTCCCCGCTCGCGAAAACCAGATTTTTCTTCGTTTCAAAGCTATCGATTGGTGAGAGCTGGTACTCCAGCTTGATGCCCGACAGTTTCTCCATTTCTTGCAGCACAGGCATGGTGCTCCAGTCGGCTACGCCCGCATCCTGGGACATGACCTTCAACGTTAGTGTTTTGTCTACAATGGGGAAACCTTCTTTTTTGACCCCCTCTACTTTGGAGGTCGTGCTTCCGTCTTCATTGGTTGAACCACAAGCTGCAAGCAATGTTGCGAATAAGGTGAGACAGAGTGTAATGGATGAAGCCTTACGAAGCTTTTTCATGACAACAACTCCCCTTGTTTAATGTGGTATATGGATTAAGATCATCCCTTAACGGAACCGATCATAACACCCTGTACAAAGTAACGCTGTAGGAACGGATAGACTGCAATAACCGGAAGGGTGGCAACAATAATGACGGCATATTTAACCAGTGCAGCGATCTCCGCTTTGGTATTCATCGCCGTTGCTGAAGACGTATCGATAGCGCCTCCCCCTTGAGCCGCCATTTCCTGAAGCACCAGAATCTGGCGCAGAAAGAGCTGCAGCGGGTACTTGGAAGAATCATTCAGATAGATCATGGCACTAAAATAGCTGTTCCAGTGTCCGACTCCATAGAAGAGCGCCATCACTGCAATGATTGGCATGGAAAGCGGGAGCACAATCTTGATGAACAACCGGGTGTTGGTACACCCATCAATATGCGCCGCTTCCTGTAACTCCTTGGGAATGGTCGATTGGAAGAACGTCCGGCATACGATAATATTCCATATGGATGCAGCTCCAGGCAGAATAAGTGCCCACATGCTGTTCACCATACCAAGATCCTTAACGAGCAGGTAACTTGGGACAAGCCCTCCGCCGAAGAACATCGTTACCATAAACATCGCCATGAAGAATCCACGTCCCACAAAGTCCGAGCGGCTGAGCGCATAGGCTGCGGGTAGTGTAACAATCAGGTTAACGATGGTGCCTACAACGGTATAGATGATCGTGTTTTTGTACCCAATCCAGATGTTGGTGTTCTCAAACACCCGGGCATAACCTTCAAAAGTAATGCCTTTGGGTAGCAGCCACATCTCACCGGAGGCTACATATTTGGGATCACTGATTGAAGCACTGATGATGTATAACAGCGGATACAGCACAATGACGAGCGCTACCGTCAGATAGATGTAATTGCACAATAAGAACAATTTATCACTTCTGCTTTCTTTCACAGCGGATGACATGTGTATTCCCTCCTTTTACCATAGGCTGTTTTCACTGGTGCGGCGTGCAATCTGATTCACGGTAATAAGCAGAATTGCATTCACTACGGAGTTGAACAATCCCACCGCCGTAGAGAAACTGTACTGCGCATCAACCAGACCGGACCGATAGACAAATGTTGAGATGACATCGGACGAGCCCATGTTCAGCGGATTTTGCAGCAACAGGATTTTCTCGAATCCGACGCCCAGAATACTGCCCATATTCAGAATTAACAAGATGGTGATTGTAGGGATGATCGCTGGAATGTTAATATGCAAAATCCGTTTAAACCGGCTCGCACCATCTACCACAGCCGCTTCATGCAGTTGCGGGTCCACACCCGATAGAGCGGCAAGGTATATAATGGTGCCCCAGCCTGCACTTTGCCAGACTCCTGACAGAACATACACTGTCTTGAACCACGCAGGGTCCGTCAGGAATTGAGGTGACTGAAATCCAAGGGCCTGTACCAAATTGACAATCATGCCTGACGATGGTGATAAAAAGGTAATGATCATCCCCGACATGACAACGACCGAAATAAAATGCGGTGCATACGTGACGGTCTGTACGGTACGTTTGAAAAAGGAGTCCTTTACTTCATTGAACGCTAACGCCAGAATAATCGGCAGCGGAAAACCTATAGCCAGCTCATACATGCTGATGCTAAGAGTATTCCATAGTAAATCCCAGAAATAATAAGAATTGAAGAAACGGATGAAATGATCGAATCCGACCCATGGGCTTCCCGTGACACCAAGCGTTGGAATAAAGTTTTTGAATGCAATTTGTATGCCGTACATCGGACCATAATGGAATATCAGAAAGTATAGAAAGGCTGGCGCGATAAACAGATACAACTCCCAGTTTCGAATCATCCTTCTCCATAATTTATTTTTCTTGCTGTTCGGAATCGTGTTTACCGCTAAGTTTTGCGTCGAGGGAGACTCCCCATTTAGCTGCATCAGTTGTTTCCTCCTTTTATAATGAAAATCCGGCCGTTTGTGAGGAAGAGCCCAGCACACCTGTTTAAATATAAGGAAGGATTTCCGAACCGTTTCCATGACGAGCAGCTCTGTTCCCCTTCCTATTTGGTAACGCTTACATACTGAGTTTATGGATCATTCTCTAATTCGTAAATATGCCATTTCCATCTTCACTCTTAAAATCACGGAATATACTGTTACAACGGGGGTTTACACTTTTGTTATCAGCTTGTCATTGTCATTTTGGGAAGTAAAACATGTAGAATTTGACCTTTTTCCCTCCTTTAGATGTCATTTGGAGTTGTATCCTACGAACTTGGAAAGATGTTGGAACTAAACGGAGGTTAGCAAACAGGCCTTAAAGTCAAAACCCACATACTTACCTGACCAGGGTGTTCATGTCTAAACGCATCATACTGCAGGGAAAGCCACTTAAATGTTAAATCGAAGTGTAATATTATCTTTCATATACATAACGCATAATACAAACCTGTAACTGCTTGTCCTTATTCTATAATTCTCCTCCCTCTTTCGTATATATGTTGTTTTTATCTTTGCCTATAGGATACATGAATGCCTGTAAACACTGGGGATATTGAGTCGTATATGTAGATTTTGCACAAGGCTTGTAAACTGGGTCCGGTGAGTTTTTTTGGAAAAAGACCATAATATAAGCTGCTACGATAACACAAATTAGCTGTATAACCTTAACAAATACCCATTATATATTTCATAGATTATAGATTTATGTTAATAAACATAACACAAATAATTTATAAAACTTCATAAAGTGTAATTTAAATTATCATACAAAGGAAAAGTTGTCATGTAACCCGACTGAGATGAATTCACTTCAACTCAAATGAAAAACCCACCCTCCATACATATATGGAAGGTGGGTTTGAGGATACATATCCGTTTAATCAGCGTTTAGTTTGTATGGTTTGCAGTGAATTTACTTACCAGAAGGTTGAGCTTCTGCCGTATATCCCGTTGGGATATCCGTTTCTGCGGTCACATTTGTGATAACCATCGGATACATCATGTCTGGATCAGGTTGAATAATGGAGTAGAGCACGATAGCGCGTCCATCCTTCTCCAATTTCACATCATCAATCTTCAATCCATAACCAGGGTGTGGCATTTCAGCACTGAGTTTAACTTTGGTTGTTTTGTCATCAACCTTCGTCGTTGTTACTTCAGGTACAATCGCTTGTTGGCCTTCACCTGGATTAGTTGGAGCTGGCTCTGCCGAGCCGCCATTGCCGTGTTTATCCACAAATTCAAGTGCATTGAAGATCATGCTTGCAGCCTCCATACGGGTAAGCGACTGATCTGGACGGAAGTTACCGTCCTTATCCAGTTCAATGATGTTCATGTTCAGCAGGTTCTGGACTGCAGATATGGCGTCCTTACCGATTTTATTTTCGTCCTTAACAAGATTATACTTCATGATGACCGGATAATTCCCGGTTGTGTTAATCCCTTCATGTAGCAAAATGACAAACAGTTCACGCGTCATCTTGCCCTGCGGGTTCACTTCAACCGGAATGGACAGTCCATTCTGAGTAGCGGCTTGAACAGCGTCAGCATACCAAGTGTCCGGACTGATTTTATTCTGAGCGGATGCTTCCGCAAATTCATTTTTCAGACCAAATGCATTCACAATCAGTTGAACACCCTGTGGCTCGGACAATGCAAGATCTGGACGGAACAGATCCGCTGTTACTCCGTTAACAATGCCTTTTGATTTCAATGAATCTACAACCGACTTCTGCCCTTCATCCTTCACATCTGAAAACGCGAGTACCGATGCACCTCCTGCTGTCAAAGAAACGCAGAGCGCAAGTGTTGCAGCCAATCCTTTTTTATGTTTCATTTCCTGGCACCTCCATATGTTTAGTAAAGCCTATTTGTTACCTCTTCATTCCTACAGACGGGGTATCCCTAGAAAATGTTTCAGTAATTTCGACATCTGGTGAATACAACACGAGAACACGGCATACAACTCTTCTCCGCTGTCACTAATCGGGGCCACCTGCTATTGCTAACTGGCTTCGTTGACATCCCATCGGATTAGCGCAAAAATAAGAATAGAGAAATCCATCGGATGACGGATAAACAACGAACTGGATCGCATACAGTAAGAGGGCACGACGCGCTAATAACAGGTGTCGGCCCTTTTCTTGACTCCACCTGCCTGAACTGACTTCACCTATAACAAAAGGAGAACAACGCTTATGTCCAAGAAAGGATTACTTCGCGGTTATGTTGTGTCGAACTGGCCTGTTTATCTGGTTGCTGTTCTTCTGATCATCGCCTCCAATGTCGGGCAAGCATCCCTGCCCCGCATACTCGGCAGCTTCACGGATCAGTTGATGCAGAACTCTCTTCAGATGCAGACGGTCGTAAGGTACAGCCTGTCCCTTCTGGCTATTGCCATCGGGTATAATCTGCTGTTCGGTACCGGGCAATTCATGATTATGAAGCTGGGTCGACGCTTCGAATTCATGACACGTGAGCGTATATTCAGTAAGTTTTCCGAACTTAGTGAGCACTATTTCTCCAAACAGGGAAACGGAAAGCTGCTCAGTTATGTCATGAATGACGTGACTTCCGTCCGTGAAGCGATATCCAATGGCGTAACGCTTATGACCAATGCTACTTTCCTGCTGTTATCCTGCATAGTCATGATGCTGCTTAGCGGGATTCCACTGACGCTCATTCTGATCAGTGTTGTGCCCTTGTTGGCGATTCCATTTCTGGTCGTGTTTTTCGGTCCGCGAATTCGCAAGCGCTCTCGTGACGTACAAGAGGCCCTTGCGACCATGACGGAGTCCGCAGAAGAACAACTGGGTGGTATTCGCGTAACCAAGACATTTGCCATCGAAGACAGTGCCCGTGAACGTTTTGGAACCACCGTCGATGCGATCAAAAGCAAACAGCTGCGGCTTGTCCGCCTGTCTTCCCTGTTTCAGGCTTTGCTCCCGCTGCTGGGAGCGATCTCATTGGTTGTTTCCCTTCTTGTCGGAGGTATTATGACCATGCAGAATTCTATTACACTCGGGAGTTTTGTCGCCTTAACCTTATATCTGCGCATTATTATGGGACCGCTTCAACAGATCGGCAATGTTATTAATACCGTTCAGCGCTCAGGCGCATCACTGGAGCGGGTAAATGACCTGCTCAGCGAAGTAGCGGATGTACGTGAACTCCCTGAAGCCACAGCGCTCCAAACCGTACAAGATATCACCATGGAGAATCTAACATTCTCCTATCCAGGCAGTTCATCTCCTGCTCTCAAAAACATTCAACTCCATATCCGTGCCGGGCGAACGGTCGGTATTGTAGGCAAGACCGGCTCAGGTAAAAGTACCCTCGTTAAGCTATTGCTGCGTACATATGAACCACCTGAAGGAACAATTCGCATCAATGGTACCGATATTCGGCAGCTGTCGCTGGAAAGTCTAAGAACGCGCATCGCCTATGTCCCTCAGGATGGATTCCTGTTTAGTACCACCATCCGGGATAACATCGCATTCAGCGACCGGGAAGTATCGCTGGATACGGTGGAACATAGTGCACGGCAAGCCATGATCTATGACAATATTGTCCGTTTTCCTGATCGCTTCGATACACTGCTTGGCGAACGTGGACTCACCTTGTCTGGTGGACAACGTCAGCGAACCAGCCTTGCAAGAGGACTGATCAAACAAGCACAGTTACTTATTCTGGATGACAGTATGAGCGCGGTTGATGCCGTCACGGAGAGTGGTATTCTGCGCAGTTTGCGCGAGATCGGCAAGGGCAAGACTACATTAATCATCTCTCACCGCATCAGCGCAGTCCGTCATGCGGACGATATTATCGTTCTGGATGAAGGGCGAGTTGCTGAACAGGGAACACATGCTCAGCTGATGGCTGCCAAGGGATTATATGCGGCCACCTACCGTTTGCAGGAGGAGGGATTACATCATGTCTAAAGCTAACGCTGAACTTCACCCAGATGCAGAGGCCGATCAGAGTAAACGAACTTCGTTTAAGGCCATGATGGCATACGCCAAACCGCATAAATGGGCTTTTGCCGGTATCTTCTTCTGTTCACTGCTTGGCATATCGGCAGATCTGCTGCAACCCTATCTGGTGAAGATCGCCATCGATGATCATCTGGCCGTGGGCCAGACCAGTGTGGGCTTTCTCGTTCAGCTCGCAGCCATCTTTCTTGGGCTGGCTGTCATCAGTTTTATTTTTACCTATATCCAGAATAATCTGTTGCAGCACGTAGGACAGAACATTGTATCCCGGATCAGAAAGGACCTGTTCAAGCATATCTCCAAAATGTCCATGTCCTTCTTTGACCGTTTTCATATCGGCAGTCTGGTTACAAACGTATCCAGTGATACGGAGACCATCAGCAGCTTTTTCACTCAAGTACTGCTCAGTCTGATTCGGGATGGTATGATGCTGGTGCTCATTATCGTCTTTATGTTCCAACTTGATCCTGTGCTGGCGACATACTCCCTGATCGTTCTGCCTGTCATTGCTGTGGTGGCTGTATTATTCCGTAGTCGACTGCGGAAAGCTTATCAAAATGCGCGTACCCGGCTTTCCCGTTTGATCGCATTTACAGCAGAGAACCTGTCCGGCATGTTTTTGATTCAAGCTTTTCACCAGGAGGAAGAACAGAAGAAACGTTTCTCGGAACAGAACGCACTTCATCTGAAAGCCAACATTGCGCAAGCCCGCTCCAATGTCATCTTCAACCGAACGTTTGATATCCTTGGCAATGCGGCACTGGTCATGATGGTCTGGCTTGGAGGTCGCGCCGTACTGGGTGAGTCCCTGCAAGTCGGGGTATTGTATGCATTTATCAGCTATATCCGTCAGTTCTTTCAACCGATTAACCAGATTACGATGCAATGGAATACATTCCAGTCCACGACCGTTTCGATGGATCGCATCTGGAACATTCTGAATACACGGCCTGAAGTTGCTGATCCCAAACCCGGGATGGCCTCCTCGCTTGAACCACAAAATGTGATGGGCCAGATTGATTTTAATGATGTGTCGTTTGGTTATCTGGCTGACCGGCCCTTGATTCAGCAGATGAACCTGCACCTCTATCCGGGTGAAATGGTAGGTATTGTGGGCACAACAGGCGCTGGCAAAAGCACCCTGATCTCCCTGCTCAATCGCTTCTATGATGTAGACAAGGGCAGTATCGAGATTGATGGTACCGATATCCGGCATCTGCCGCAGGCTAAGCTTCATCGGATCGTCGGTCTGATTCAACAGGAACCCTTCCTGTTCTCCGGTTCCATTATTGATAATGTGAGGATGTTTCGTGAGGATATTACGCGAGAGCAGGCAATTGAGGCCTGCCGATTTGTCGGAGCACATGCGATGATTTCACGTTTGCCTCAAGGATATGATACGCATCTATCCGAACGCGGAAGCGGACTGTCCGCCGGGGAGCGGCAGTTGATCTCATTTGCCCGGATTGTGGTATTTCAGCCCCGAGTGCTCATCCTGGATGAGGCAACCGCCAATCTGGACTCACACACCGAACAGCTTGTGCAGCAGGCGCTGGAATCGGTATCCCAGGGACGCACCACCATTGTCATTGCTCATCGTCTGTCCACTGTGATGCATGCTGATCGAATTCTGGTGATGGAGAATGGTGAGATTGTGGAGGAAGGACCGCACCAGGAACTAATCGCAGCCAAAGGTGTATATGCAGACTTGTACACCCATGCGCGTGATGCAGGTAAAAATTCAGCTATATCAGGGTAATGAACCTGAGTTATAGTAGATAGAGAACGTTGAACATGCCGCTCTGCTTACAGGCGGCACGTTTGGCATATCGATCAGCATAGTTAATTAGGAGGAACATCTATGCAACAACCCGAAACACCCAAGCGTGACCATCAGCAGATTCGTTACCAACGCAGCACAGCTCTATGGAAAGGAAGTTTATGCTTCCTGTTCCTTCTCTTGTGCGTGAGCTTATTATGGATCATCGTGGACGGACAAGCCGAAAGACTGGAGACGATATACTATTCCATTGCAGCCGTGCTGGGTATGTGGTTGATCGGTCCATTGTTCTTCATGTTCCTGTCTCGACTAACCAGAACTCCCACTGTTTTGTTGTCTTGGGATGATGATGCGTTGAGCACGGGCAAACGGAAGATTCCTTGGAGCCAGATTCGCAAAGTTGAACTCGCCTCACCCGCCCGTAGTAAGTGGCTACTATCCACCTCACCCATGTTCGTCCTGTACCTGAAGGACGGCACGCGATCTCACGTTCAGACCGATCACCTGCTCAGCAAAAAAGAGCTGAATCAGGCAGTGACTTTGCTTCAGCAGGCTTTACAGGAACAGCAGCAGGATCGTTGAGCATCGGGATGGATGAGGACAAGCTTCCCACACATCACTGTGATTTCTCTACACCTATGGACAGGCTAACTTTGTAATTGCCGTAAGGAAGTAATGCTTCCAGCAGTTGACCAAGCTGCTCTGTGGTGCCGGTCTGCGCTCTCATCAGATAACAGCCTTCCCCGCTCACACGGTGGACTTCAACGATGTCCTCACGTTCGGCAATAAATGCACGAAAGGCGGTATGTCTGTCGCCGGAGTTCAGAAAAACCGTGACAAAAGCCTGTAGGCCGAGGCCTATACGTTCGGGGTTCCATTTTACCGTGTACCCTTCGATTACACCCAGATCTTGCAACTTACGCACCCTTGCACCAACAGCCTGCCCTGTAAGATGCACCTCTTCACCAATTTCTTTATGAGAACGCTTGGCATCCCGGATCAGGATCTGCAGAATGCGTATATCTGTGTGATCTATCGTTTCATTCATTAGCTTCAGCAATCCTTTCACCGTGAAATTAGTGTGGCCTAATTCCATTCATCATGTTATGTACGCCGTTAAACGGGTTGTATACCATAAGGGTAATACTATTAAACAACCTGAAGGAGTGCAAATATAATGAAAATTCAATTGATTCGCCATGCTACACTCTGGCTGAAATTCGGAGGGCTGAATATCCTCGTTGATCCGATGTTGATGGACGCTGAAGTCATGCCTGCATTTCCAAACACACCGAATGAGCTGCGTAACCCGAGAGTCGGTCTGCCTGAAATCGAAACGGATTATCTGAATCCGGATCTGTTGATTGTCACACACACCCATCTGGACCACTGGGATGAAGCAGCAGCGAAGCAATTTCGCAAGGACATCCCGCTGATCTGCCAACCTGGGGACGAGAACGTATTTCTGGAGGCTGGATTCACGGATGTAACCGCTATAGATGAAAAACATGAGCATCATTCTGTCCGATTCGCACGTACTTCCGGGCGTCATGGTACGGGTGAAATCGGCGAACGTATGGGCAAGGTGTCCGGTTTTGTACTCGAAGCAAATGGAGAACCTGTCACGTACATTGCCGGGGATACCATCTGGTGTGAAGAACCCGCCGAGGCTATTCGCCAATATAGCCCTGAAGTCATTGTCCTAAACGCCGGAGGAGCTCGCTTCGTAGAGGGTGATCCCATTACAATGGACGGGCCAGACGTTGCAGCCGTGAAGCGCCATGCACCATCTGCTCATGTCATCGCTGTGCACATGGATGCAATTAACCATTGTGTGGTGTCTCGCACGGACCTTGCGACTTATCTGGCATCCGAGCAGTTGGATGGTCAGGTGCTCATTCCACGTGACGGCGAAAGTTTTGAGTTTAAAGCGTAAGTGAGACCGTAGCACGTGACGAAAAAAGCTGGATGCGATGAACTCGCACCCAGCTTTTTTGATTGAAGGAACACGCTGAACCGCTGGCTTCCTTCTCGAGCATCATGTCTGCCATTGCGCTCTCACATGTCCCGTGCCTTTATGCTATCCCTTACTGGACTTTCAAACGGATTACGTTCCATGATGCTTTTGCCAAGCTCGCCGTAATCAGGGTCTCGGATACAACTGCACCCCCGCGATTATGAGGAGCAACGCGGTTTGGTTGTGCTGCCGTATTAGATGCTTTGAGATCATCACTTTCCAGCACGATATGCTCGATCACGGTACACTTCCCGAAGCTGCGCAGGTCCACCTCGAGCGGAAGGGATTCTTCCAGATGGCGGTTGACTGCAAATACAGTCACTTCACCCTGCTCTTCGTTATGCACTGCAATAGCTTCCAGATAAGGTACATCTGTGATTTGTTTTGTATCGTATTTTGGAGACTGGATCAATGGCACCAATGCTGTTCCACGTCCGAAGAGGGACGTATGCATGAATGGATAGAAGATTGTCTGTCTCCATGAACCACCACCCGTATCTGTCATGATCGGCGCAATCACGTTAACGAGTTGTGCCAGACATGCCATTTTGACCCGATCCGCATGTTTGAGCATACTGATCAACATACATCCAACAAGCAGCGCATCCTCATGATTGTAGATATCCTCAAGCTGTGGCGGAGCAATCTGCCAAGGGTCCATCTTTGAATCATTTTCATTGGAGTGATACCATACATTCCACTCATCAAAGGATAGATACATCGTCTTTTTGCTGCGTTTCTTCGCTTTGATATAATCACAAGTCGCCTTCACGGTATCGATAAAACGATCCATTTCAAGCGAGCGTGCCAGAAACGTTGGCGTATCTTGCTCTTGATTGCCGTAGTATTGATGCAGGGACAGATACTCCACGTGATCATACGTATGATCCAGCACCGTTGCTTCCCATTCCGGGAAGGATGGCATATTCAGGTTTGAACTTCCACAGGCTACCAGTTCAATCGTCGGGTCTGTCCACTTCATGACTTTTGCCGCTTCAACAGCTGCACGTCCATACTCTTCTGCCGTTTTGTGACCAATCTGCCAAGGGCCATCCATCTCGTTGCCCAGACACCATGTTTTAATCGCATGTGGCTGCTTGTATCCATGCTTGATGCGAAGATCACTATAGTACGAACCTTCCGGATGGTTGCTGTACTCCACAATGTTGCGAGCTGCATCCGTACCCCGTGTTCCCAGATTGACAGCCATCATCACTTCAGAATTAGCCTGTTTCGCCCAGTCCACGAATTCGTTGAAGCCAAATTCATTGGTCTCAATCGTTCTCCAGGCCAGTTCCAGTCTGCGTTTGCGTTCTGACACAGGTCCAACCGAATCTTCCCAATTGTAACCGGATACAAAATTACCTCCAGGATAACGTACAATCGGTACGTTCAACTCCTTGACCATCTCCAGCACATCCGTGCGGAAACCCTGTTCATTCGCTGATGGATGCCCCGGCTCGTAAATCCCGCCATAGACGGCACGTCCCAGATGCTCAATAAATGATCCGTACAAGCGCTTATCCACTACACCAATAGTAAAATCTTTATCTACCGTCATTTTTGCTTTTTCCATAATGAATTTCAACTCCCTAAGATTAATATAAAAATTAATTGATATTCTATGGATCAACGTTCATATTTATATTAAAATCGATTATAGCCTTAATTTCAACCTGAATTTTGCAAAATGTTATTCTTTTTACTGAATTTATGTTTAACTTAATTCTATACAGATATATTGGAGGAACAATTGTGATCAGAGCAAATACCGATGCCGAATGGCTACCCCTATATGAAGCACTTGCCAGTGAAGTCCGTTTACAGATCATCCGCCTTGTTGCAGAGACACCCATGAATGTGAAGGACCTCGCTGCTTCACTGGGTTTGAGTAGTGCCATCGTGACCATGCATGTCCGCAAACTTCAGGATGTGGGCATTATTCAGTCCAAAATGATACGTAAAGACGGCGGCACACATAAAATGAACAGTCTTGCTGTAGACTGGATTGGCATCTCCATGCCGCAGGAAAGTGGCACAGCCCGCAAGCTGCACGAAGTTTCTGTACCTGTGGGACACTACACACACTTTGATGTCTATCCGACATGTGGTCTGGCTACGTCCAATCATGTTATCGGACAGTATGATGATCCTCGTTATTTTCTCGACCCTGAGCGGATGCATGCTCATATTCTGTGGTTTGGCCGTGGATTTGTGGAGTACAAAATTCCAAACTATATCTTATCCGGACAGCAGATCAATGCCATTGAATTATCTCTGGAGATTGGATCAGAAGCCCCTTCGGTGAATCCGAATTGGCCCTCGGATATTACATTTATGCTTAATGGCATTCGATTGGGGGAATGGACAAGCCCTGGAGATTCAGGCAACGGACGCGGCATGTTCACCCCGGAATGGTGGAGTGACAGTATCAATCAATATGGCATGCTCAAGGTGCTGCGAATTACGAATGAAGGTACGTTTATCGATGGACAACATCTATCCGACATTACACTCGCAGATATCCCGGTCGAACGCAACCAATGGACTCTTCGTCTTTCGGTGGAGGAAGATGCTCAGCATGTAGGCGGGCTTACCTTATATGGCGAGGGATTCGGCAACTACAATCAGGATATCCTGTTCCGACTGTACTATCACGATTGAGTTCTTCAAAATAATAAACAACACCAAAACACCTCCCAGTCGCCTGTCAAAGACAGAATGGGAGGTGTTTTGTATGCATATGAACATGCGTGGATTATTTAAGAAGGTTCTTGTTCTAACCTACAGCGCACTGCCACCAAACAGGAAGCGATACTCCCAGTGTTTGCCGGAGATATCACTAGTGGTTACACCACCGCCAGCGTTGGAATACGTATGTAATACCTTGCCGTTGCCCAGATAAATCCCTGTGTGCGTAATGGTTGCGCTAGATTTATTCACGCCCGAATACGATGATGCAGAGCTGCCTTTATACGACATGAAATACATCAGATCGCCGCGTTTCAGGTTTTTCCAGTTCGTCTGAACTGTACCCTTGGCTTTTACATAGTCTCCCTGTTTGCGGGAATCCGCTGGAAGTTTGATACCAAGTGCATCGACGAATGCCTGGCGTACAAAGCTGGAACAGTCAAAAGTAGCTGTGCTGTTACGACTGGCTCCGAACTCATACGGTGTTCCCAAATATTTCATTCCCGCCGCAATCACTTTTTCCACAGATGCATTACCGGTCACCGATGTACCACTATTCGAACCTGATCCGCTTGTGCTGCCACTAATCGCTTGTGTGTATTTGGATGAAGAAGATATGTAGCCTGTCCGGTTAGCAGAATCCTTAATCTTATACCAATCCGAACCGGATTGCTGAAGCACCGTTACCGTTTCCCCTTTAGCGACCATGCGAACAATCTTCGCAGAAGAAGAAGGTGTTGTGCGTAGGTTTACGCCCCAGATTACTTTTACTTGTGAATTGTTAACAGCAGCTGCCGATACCTGTGCCGTTAGTGCTCCTGTCGTCAGACTTCCCATCAGCATCGTTGCTGTGACACTTGCCGTAACAATCGTTTTTTTCCAGTTCATGATGTCGAGTTCCCCCTGATGTTACAGAATTTTAACCTGGCTTGGTTCTCCCGGGCTTGCCCCATTGTAAACGGGCTATCCATAACGTTCATCAGTCGAAAGTCCTGTATTGATAGAGGCGAACTTGAGCACTAAGTATCAGGGTGTGTCCATGGATTGCTGGAAAAATTCACTGCTGATTCCTTCTTTTTGAAAGGTTAAATTATTGTAACTATTTGATATGCTTGATTTTTCCTCGATACAAGAGCTAGGCCGTTTCTCATTCAGTGCATATGCCATATGACCTAGATTTTAATGTTTAAAACCGCAAATATGGTAAACATTACTATGATTCATTTGCCGATTACCGTTCCCCGAATTCACATTTTTGCCTCCAACCTCAATACGGATCGATTTATCAGCAGTGTCCGTTTGATTATTTTGTATTTCATTTTTGCTTTTCCATAAAAAAAGAAAAGCCAGGGATTTCTCCCCGGCTTAACCTGTATGATGAGTAACATCACTCTACAATTGGTTGATCAACTCATTTAAGGTTCAATTCCCCATACCTTGGCGCCATCCTGATACGCTGTCACTTTAGTCCAGGCACTGAAGGCCGTATTGGTGGAATCAAAGGAATAATCGTTCGTTTGGTCAAAAGTAGTCCAGTTGTTTTTGGAGAAACGTCCCTGGATGACTCCGGTCTCGGCACCCGCAACCAAGCTGCCAGCATCCGGTTTGAATCCAATCTCCAGATAGGTGTCTGCCGTGCCCTTGGCCGGATCTACCGAAACAAAATGTCCTTCCACATTACCGCTGCCAATCTGTGCATAATCACACCAGAAACTCAGATCAGCTGCACTATCCTTGGTGAAATAATACCGGACCTTCACTTTGCTCAAGTCCACAGCAGTTGTACCTGTATTCTTCACATTAAACTGTGGAGTAATCGCATTGACCGAAGTTCCTGAACTACCATTACGGTATTGTACTTCAAGCGTTCCCGTTGTAACTGGAGGTGCCAATGGGGTCAACACCAATACATTTGAATTCGTCTGACCACTCGTATTAATGGCTACGACTCTATAATTATAAGCCGTACCATTCACCGCTGTAGCGTCGGTATACGTCAGTGCGGTCAAACCTGTTGCCAGATCAGCATATGCTCCGGTGCCAACCGAACGTTGTACCTTATAACTCGCTGCTCCAGTTGATGCGGTCCATGTCAGTACCGCCTGGGCATTGCCAGCCGTTCCAGTAAGGTTGAATACGCCGGGCACAACGGTACCTGCGAGTGGTGTTGCAGATGCCTGTGTCGACGGTGCAGACTCACCTACGGCATTCACCGCAGTGATGACATAATAATACGTTGTGCCGTTGGTCAAGCCTGTGTCCGTGAATGTTGATCCTGTGACTCCTGTCGCTACAGACGTATAAGGGCCACCGTTCACTTCTGCACGTTTCACCGTATATGACGTTGCACCAGTGGCTGCGTTCCAGTTCAGTACAACTTGCTCGCTGCCACCAGCAGCCGTTACGCCGGCAGGAGCAGCCGGGACTTCAACTTCCGGCGTATCGGTATCACCGAGCAGACGATCATACTCTCCATACGCTGTAGCCATATCCACCTGTGACCAGAACCGGTGATACGTAAAGGTAGGTGCACCGTTTTCCCACTGTTTCGTGGTTGTGTTATACGACGTTTTGTACAGGTTATCCAGGTAAGCCCATGCCGGATCTTGCTTGATGGCCGGACGCAGATCGGAGTATCCAATGTATACGCCATTGCCACCTTTCGCCGGCTCGGAAGGTACACCTGCTGTACCTGGAATCGTATTGCCTTGACCAAAGGTTCCAGACCAGTTCGCCGGGATATAGATCTCTTTCGCGAAGAAGCGGAAGTAGTCTTTACGTTCTTCTTCCGTAACAATCCCCACACCATCATTGTAATCCCAAGCTGTATCCAGCAAAGCCTCAGCCAAATCCTTGGCTTCTTGGCCTTCCGCGCTAAGTGTACCATTCTCTGCCTGTGTTCCAGCTGCGAAGAAGGTCAGAGCTTTAACGTAACTTCCCAGAACTCCGGTGTCCTGCACTGGATCTTTGGTCGTTACACGGAAGTTCGGATTTTCCGTAAACGAACTGAATCCATTCCATTTGTCCGGTTGACCCTGCCATTCCTGACCACCCGGAATCCAGAACTCTCCCGGAGCCGGCGTTGTTGCTACCTGAACATTAGTTCCACCCAAAATGCGCTGTCCAGCCGCATTCAGATAATAGCCTTGCGCATCCGTCACCGGACGCTCACCTACAAATACATAATCCTTACTCCAGTCGATCCACTTCGTGATTACCTTCTTAGCCATCTGGAAGTTCTCAGAGGTCAAGTCCCCGCTCTCCGCAAGAATATAGTACATCTCGGCTACACGCTCCAGCGGCCATGCCTGGAATCCAAACCAGGTGTTGGAATCCGGATCACGATATACAGGTGCCTCCTGATAAGCCATGTCATAGAATGTACTTACGCCTGCCGGATAGGCTTTGTATGAACCATCCAGACTGTTGGTTGCTCCCCCGCCGATAGCTCCTTCATGGGATTGTAGCCAAGTGTAGAATTCCAACTGACGTTTCAGCGTAGCATTCCAATCTGCCTTCGCTGTTGCTGATTCCGGAATCAAGCCGCCAGCCGGATCAGACAAAGCATACGCTGCAACCGGGTTTTGATAAGCCTGATGGGTATGGCTCGCTCCAATGCGCCAAGCCCAATCCCCACCTTGACCCAAGCCACCTCCCCAAGACGTATACCAAGCCATGAGATACATGTTGGAATCCTTGCCTGTACCCGGAGTTGGTGTACCGCTCTTTGCACTCCCAATTTTCTGGAAGTATTTATCATACATACCATAGCGCAGATAGTCCCCCATCTTCTTCGCTTTATCCAGATATTCCGGATTGTTGTATCCCATCTCCTTCGCCCAATACAGCACCTGTACTGCACGTGCATCCGCATCCGTTGCGTTAGTGTAACGCCATTGCGCTGACGGTACCTGAGTTTCCTTTGTGAACAAGCTCATGAAGCCTTCGTTTGCCTTACCAAAAGATTTATCATCCTGGGATGGATGCGGAATGGCTTCCCACACAGACTCCTGCTCCCCACGCTGGAACGTGTTCACATAGGTAGCCGTATGTGATGGATTCAACAGGTTTCCATATCCATACCAGTCATCCACATCGACCAGCCAGTGCATGAGATAAGTCTGATTGTCACCATAGGTCGCCTTAAGTTCGGCATCAATCGGGTCTTTACCCGCTGCATATTGACCATTAAGTGGCGATGGATATTGATCAGGAAAAGGTTTTTCCGCTGCATACGTAGCAGGGCTGTTCGGATTGTACGAGCTCATCGTAGGCTGTTCTTCCTTGCCGTCACCTTCGTTGACCGGGATAATGTATTTCTCCATACTGTCCCAAGCTGCTTCCAGTTGGGACCAGTCTCCCGTGTAGTGACCATACATGGTTTCCAACCACAGCCAGTAGCTGTATGCCTCAGACGTCGTCATATGACCATAATCCGGGGCCTCACTCAGCAGGGTCTCAATGGCATGATACGGTAGACCCTCTGGCGAAAAATATCCGTTCGCCGGATCTTTCAACTGATCATACAATTGCAAAAACCGGGCTTCATTAATGCCGTCTGCCTGAATCTCGATGGCCTGATCTGCGGCATGTGCCGTCTGCGGCCCTGCCCAGAGTCCGGTGTATCCGGTCAACATGACGGTTCCCGCCAGCATGGCTGTTAAACTTTTTTTCGCAGCTGATTTCAACATTAATATATACCTCCCTGGAATAGTGGAAATTGAATATAAACGCTGTTGGTCTGCCCATGCTGCTCTTCTGCTTCTGACATTCAGCCAGTTACGGTTCCAAGCCCCATACTTTGGTGTTTCCCTGATACGCGGTTACCTTGTTCCATGCGGCAAAATCCGTCTTGGAAGCATCATAAGAATAATCATTACTTAGATCGAAATTGCTCCAGTTATTTTTGGAAAAGCGTGCTTGAATCACGCCGGTCTCTGCTCCAGCGGACAAACTGCCTGCTCCCGACTTGAAGCTAATCTCCAGATACGTATCTGCGGTACCCTTCGCCGGATTCACTGCGACAAATGTACCTTCAACATTGGCCGTGCCCATCTCGGCATAATCACACCAGAAGGTCATTTGATCCGCACCATCCTTGGTGAAATAATATCGGATCTTCACGGTACTGAGATCAATCGCCTGTGTTCCGGTATTCTTCACGTTGAACTGCGGAGTCACCGCATTACTTGAATTCCCGGACCCTCCGCTGCGGTACTGCACTTCGAGTGTACCGGTCGTCACCGGAGGTGCAGAAGGTGTCAGTGCCAAGACATTGGACAGTGTCTGTCCGTTCGCATTCACAGCTGCAATCCGGTAATTGTACGTGGTGCCATTCAGCGCTGTTGTATCGGTGTACGTCAACACGGACAAACCGGTTGCCACATCTGCATATGTTCCGCCTACCACCGAACGTTGTACCTTATAGCTAGTAGCGCCCGAGGCTGCTGTCCAAGTCAGGACCGACTGCGCATTACCAGCTGTCCCACTTAAAGTCAGCGCTCCCGGTACTGCTTGCGGGGTAGCCGACACCTGTACAGAACCCGATGATTCCCCTGCTGAATTCACAGCAGTCACTACATAATAATAAGCTGTCCCGTTGGTCAGTCCCGTGTTTGTGTAGGTCAATCCATTAACACCCGTCGCAACAGTTGTATATGGTCCTCCACTCACCTCGGAACGCTTCACCGTATACGATTCGGCCCCGGATACAGCAACCCAAGTCAGGTTAACCTGACTGCTTCCCGCTACAGCCTGCACGCCAGCAGGTGCGCCTGGAACCGTGACTGGTGTAACACCAGGCTCCTGTCCATACACCTTCACCCCTGCATCATAGACTGGAAGGTATATACTCTTCACAGGAGTTCCTGTGGTCAGTGTCTGGAACGAATGGTCATTGCTGGCATTCCATGCACCCTGTGGGCCTGTAATGCGGAACTGTACTTCTTTACGATAATTTCCTTCCCCGCCTGGATAGATCTTGGTATTACCGAAGTTTGCCGTAATGGCATAGATATGCTGGGCTGCATTCACCACAACTGGTTGGGATACCGTCGCCCCCTCCGTATAGGAGGCTGTCACTTGCACGTCCGATACCGTACGTCCGGCAGCATACACTTCACTCAAATCCAGGAAATACTTAAAGGACAGTTGATCTCCCATTCGGGCAGGCCAAGCGGAACGATTATTAAGCTGTGCTCTGATTTCCGTATAATTGGCACCTGATGATTTAATTGCAGCCTCCACATAGAACTCATCTCCCTTCACCTCAGGTGCAGGAAAGTTCGCAAGGGGCTGATGATTCTGACCAAATAGCAAATTCATCTTTGCCAGTGCGCCGGTAAAACCAGCATTGTAATCGGTTGCGACCTCATTACTCACATAATCCCCGATATCATCGGTATATCCATCCGATGCATCTGGTCCACCGACCATGGCACCATACAGAATGTGGCGATGGTTAGCCGGGATATCTTCGTTATTCAGCCATGAACCGTGAGCAGTCCGATGATGCGGATGTTGAGGTGCATTTTGCCCATATCCGACCACATAACTGCTCTGACGCGGATTATCGCCCAGAATATAATTCATCTGTGAGACAGCAAAATCCTGATATCTTGACTTTTTCACAGGATCACTGACCCAGTCGGAGTATATAAAAGAAATAAAGGATGCATTCGCTGCATATCGGAGCGAGCCCCACTGATCCAGCCATGCCAGACCTCCTGGCGTATACTTGACTCGTGTCCCGTTGACTCCAACCGTCCAATAATCCAGATTACGCTCGGTGGACTGAATAAATCTCGTTGCCTCCGGCATGTTCAAACTGGACGTAATTCGGGCAAGCAGGATCTGGGCACCATAATGTTTACTATCCCAGCCCTGTGTCCAGGTATACGGCCAATTGGCTGAGCCGCCGCTAGAAGACCACCGGTCCGTAGCTGCAATGGCTTTGGACAAGTAAGCGCTATCATTAGTAGCTAAGTAAAGCCATGCTCCGCCCCATGCCAGCTCGTCTTCGTATCCTGTCCACGAGTTATAAAACGCTGCGGCATCCGTGATACAATCGGTGTATTCCCCCCGATATGTGTCTGCGAAGTTGTACAGCTCTTTCGCATGTTGGAGCAGTCTGGCCGAATATGCCGGATCATCATCTGCAAATACAATCGAAGACGCTGCCAGTGCTGCAGCCGTTTCTGCCGCCAGATCACTGCCTGGGCATGTAGCATCGATCTTGAACGAAGGACGGTTCATCTGCATGACTTCTGCCGGTCCCCACCAGGCATGGTCGGTATTCCCGGCTCCGACTTGTCCCCATAATTCATTAGGTTTCGTATGCACTTTCATAAAATAGTCGGTCGCCCATCGGATGTTATCCTTGATCTCCTCCAGTTGTCCAGCCTGTTCATAACCGTCGCCGTATTCCACGACAGACCAGGCGAGCATCGTTGCGGAAGCAGCCATCGGAAAGCCAAACTTCACGTGATCTCCGGCATCATACCATCCCCCGGTCAGATCAACGCCTACATCAGCCCCATCCTGCATGCCCGAATTACCACGCCATTCGACCCGATTACTGGCTGGCAACGGACCCGAACGCTGTGCCTCATAGAAGTAAATGGCCTTTTGCAGTGCTTCAGCATAGTTCTGATCTCCAGCGGCCGCATCCGCCTTACGAATTCCTGTGCCCATCGATAAACTCCCTGCCAGTAGTCCTGCCGATAACGCGATCATAGCGACTCGTCTCCACCAGCTCCCCTTCATGTTCAACTATTCATCTCCTCTTCATCAATATTCCGTATGCATTACTCTGGACTGCAAGTTTATATCGCTCCTCCCCATGGTGTATTTCAGTGTAAGTTCCACCATTAATTACCATTATAGCCGTTTGTTTCACTTGCTATATAAGCGTTGGTGACTTCTGAAATAACATTGTTGTGACCTGCTCTGCGTCATGCGACAAAAAAAGCTGTTCCTCTGACGCATATGTGCGTTAGAGAAACAGCTTCTCGCCGTTGTTATCATCAACAGTACAAATCGAATGGCATTCTGACCATCAATATGCTCCTGTATACCTTAAGTATCGGAATATCTCATTAGTTACACTTTGAACTTGTTAATTTGCTCCTGCAGTTCTTCCGCCATTTTGGATAATGAACCTGCGGATGAAGCGATCTCTTCCATGGAAGCCAACTGCTGCTGAGTTGCGGCAGATACATTATGAACGCCGCCCGCTGCCTCTCCGGCAATGTTGGAGATCTGGCGTACATAGCCTACAACCTCAGTTGTACTCGCCGACATTTCTTCTGAACCTGCAGATACTTCCTGGATTTCACCCGCTACTTTGTTGACCGCATCCGAGATCTGTTCGAACGCTTGTCCTGCCGCAGTAACCATCTCGATTCCTGACTCTGTCTCACTGCTGTTCACTTTAACTGCCTGAACAGCATGATCCGTATCTTTCTGAATCAATTGAACGAGATCCGTAATTCTTTGCGCAGATGTGGAAGATTCCTCAGCGAGCTTCCGCACTTCTCCCGCAACTACGGCGAAACCACGTCCATGCTCTCCTGCTCGTGCGGCTTCAATGGCTGCATTCAGTGCAAGCAGATTAGTCTGCCGGGCAATGTTGTTGATTACCTCGGTAATGGTTCCAATCTCTGCTGAACGTTCCCCCAGCCCTGTAACCAATTCAGTCAGCGAAGCAATGGAATTTCGAACAGAACCCATCTGTTCAACCGCTTGCTGAATAATCATATTTCCTTCGGAAGACTGATTCGCCGCATCCACAGCAGATACGGATACACTCTGAGCAAGCTCGGCAATCTGCTCCGATCCAAGAGCCATCTCATTCATCGCCTGTGAAGAACGCTTCACAATATCAACTTGATCAGATGTACCTACAGCCAATTCCTCGACTGTTTGGGAAATCTGTTCCGAGGCTTGAGTATTTTGCTCTGCACTTGCAAGAAGCTCCTCCGATGAAGCAGCTACCTGTTCGGAAGTCATCGATACCGATTCAATCATGGAGCGCAGATTGCCACTCATGGTATTGAAAGAAGCCGCAAGTGTTCCCAATTCGTCTTTGTTCTTGAGCACAATCGTTTCACCCGTCAGATCACCATTGGCAATAGCCATGGCCGCTTCATTCATCTTTTTGATTGGACGTGAGATGATACTTGCAATGAAGAATGCAATGAATATCGCAACCAGGAAAGCAAAAATCGTCACTGCCAAAATTACATTAAATGTATTTTCGGCCATCACAACCGATTCATTTGTTGCCGCGTCTGATCCTTCATTACCTAAAGTGATTAACTTGGTGATAGAGTCGTTTGCTGTGTACCACATCGGGTAAGCCTCTGTATGTAAACGACTGGACTCTTCATAATTGTTCTTCAAACCAAATTCGATAAATGCTGGCATTTTCGCCACATAAGCATCATAATTCGTACTAAAATCATTGTAGAGCTTCATCGCTTCATCATTGCTCTCAATGAACGTTAGCAGCTGTTTACGCTCACCTTCAATCTTCGTAAGCAGCAGCTGTAATGCTTCATTTAACTTAGCTGTTTCATCTTCGTTCTGTTCAACGATAATCGCCAGCGCCAATCGTTCTACGTCTGAGATGTCACCATTCATCAAGCCCAAGAGGCTTACACTCGGCATCCAGGTCTGATCCACATCATTGGCTTTGCCAGACATTTCATGGATCTGAATTAGCGCATAGCTGCTTACAATAATCAACAAAGCTACGACTATGAGAAAACCAGTCAGTAACTTGCCTCGAATCGTTAACTTCAATTTCCCCAACATGTTTCCCCGCGTGTCTTCCATGTGTCCCACTCCTCAAATAATACATATTTATAGTATATCGTCACCTGTAGTCATGAATTGTAGATGTTAGAATTCAATTTCTCTAAATTTCTTGTAACTTCGAACATAACATAAAAGAAGCCTCCCATCTTTGGCAGAACCAGAGATTAAGAGACTTCTTTCATTCAATGAAACTACCACCACTTCACTAGACATTGTTTATCAGACATTACTGGAAAACACGTCGGTGTATGTTAATGAAAAAGTCGGGAATCGACTTGGTATAATTGCGTGTTGTAATCAGAACCACACTAAGCAGACTTCCGAGAATGAATCCTCCCAGAATATCTCCTGGATAATGTACACCAACATATACCCGCGACACCCCTGTCAACACAGCGAGTAACAACATCCATAACCCGAAGCGACGTCCAATAAAGAATGAAGCAGCCGCTAGAGCAAATACAAAGGAAGCATGTTTACTTGGAAAAGAAGGATCAGGTACATGGGCAACCAGCTGATGCACAGTCCCTTCTACAAAAGGTCTTGGATGACCGACCGCTGGTGATATCCCCCATTTGGCCAGAACTAGCGCTACAATGGATGCCACACAGGCATAGAAAACAATTCGCTGTTTCGATGGTTCGCCGAGAAACCATACGATAACAAGCAGTGCGATCATGACCCAAACCGCATACTCGGATGATGTGATCATAAACCAGTCCAGAAACGGTATTTGGTCTGCATACTGATTAATCCAATTAAATAGTGATTGATTCATAACTAACTTTTAATACCCCCATTACACAAAACAAGATTAGTTTTTACATAATAAATATACACTAACTATTTGTCAAACATTCCTCACATTGACCGATGTTACGAAATCAAAGAGGACTTTTTGCTTTCTTTTTGTTAAACTAGTTTGGGTTACATATCAGTTCAATCATAGAAAGGTGAAGATTATGCTTAAAAAATGGTTATGGGGTACAGCCCTGACCCTGGCACTTGCGATTACAGGTGTCGTTGTATATTACGGATATTCGATTGTTCATTTTGCCAATAGCATCTCCACGGCTTCCGGGACTTCATCCAACTCGTCCTCTTCCGGCACAGACAGCGATTCAGACACACCAACGACAACGATTCCCAGATGGGAGGGCCAGGAACGGGTGAACATTCTGCTCCTTGGTGGAGACTCAAGAGGCGACGATGCAGGACGCTCGGACTCGGTCATGGTCGCTTCCATTGATCCGGTCACCAAGAAAGCCCATCTATTCTCCGTACTGCGAGATACCTATGTCGCAATTCCCGGGCATGGCAAAAGCAGACTTAATGCAGCCTTTTCCTACGGGGGTGCGGAGTTGACCAAACAAACCGTAAGTGATCTGCTCGGTATTCCCATCCAGCATTATGTCTACACAGACTTTACAGGTTTCATGGCACTTGTTGATGCGGTAGGCGGTATTGAGATCGATGTGGAGAAAGACATGTATTACACCAGTAAAGCAGATAAACATATGTACGACATTGACTTGAAAAAAGGATTGCAGCATATGGACGGCAAGACCGCCCTGCAATATGTTCGGTTCCGGCATGATGCCACCTCGGATTTTACGCGCACCGAACGGCAGCGGATCTTCATGACCCAGCTGGCCAAGAAAATGCAGAGCACCACGTCACTTTTCAAAATCCCGGATATCCTGGAAGCGATCGCTCCCTATATTAAGACGGACCTTAGTCCAACCCAGATGTTAAAACTCGCATCACTTGGCTTCGATATCCATGTGAACGATATCGATCAGCAGCAGATTCCTCCAAATAAGCTGCTCACCAATGAACTCGTGGGCTCAGCACAGGTGCTGGGTGTCGATGTAACGAAACTCCAGTCCTACATTCAGAAACTGTTTGAAGAAGATGCCGCGTCCTCGGAGACTCCATCATCAGAGGACCTGAACTAAAAACAATCAAAAAACTGGAGCATTGATTGAACAAGATCTGCCTGAGTGATATATCGACAGAAAAGACGGCCACAGCCGTCTTTTTTAGTACCTATTTTCTCCATTTAATGCAGTCTTAATGTATAACAGCTACCCTTATAGGATGAACTCCGGTTTCTGGAGGGAGGATTATAATGTGAAAAAACCGCGAATAGCGGAATGGACCGAACTGCGGGGCATTGCCTTTCTGGCAATCGTCATGCAGCATAGTATCGCTGAGTATATCTATCGTGCTGATATTGAACAACCGGATTCCATTATGCTGACTATGATTTATCATCTGACCCGATTTGGTACGCCAACGTTTGTATTTTTATCGGGTGTACTGTTGTTTTACCATCACCGTAACACCAAACCGGAATATCCTCGCTTCATTCGAAAGCGATTTGGCGATATCTATATGCCGTTTGTCGTATGGACACTGATCTACTGGCTTGCTGTCGGTATCTTCACTCCCGCGTTCTGGCGTGGAGGCATACCCGATTTGCGCAGTCTTGTTCGTGAACTATTTATACCACAGACGGGATATCATCTCTGGTTTGTCATTATGGTGTTTCAGTTCTATATTCTGTTCCCCCTGTTCTGGACAGGAGCAAAAGCCATTCAGAGACGTATCCAGAACACCTCACGTTTCACGCCCATGCAAGTCATTATGGGGCTAATTCTCTTTGCAGCAGCACTATATGCCCTGCTTATGCAATGGTCCTACTATAATATGGGGGGCTGGACAGAATCCATGTCTGAGCCTTGGTCAACGTTGCTGCAATATCGCTCCTATTCATGGGTGATGTACTGGTTCTACTTTTTACTGGGTGCCGTGTGTGCCTGGTCAGTGGATAGCTGGAGGAGTTGGACCACCAAGGTGCTGCCATGGACGATCTGTCTGTTCATAGGGATGTATATATGGCTTGGATACGATGTGCTGCGTGGGTCCGGGGATGTTGTTAATCTGAATATCTCGACCTATCTGAAACCAACCACATTCCTGATCATTATGGCTCAGATGTTTATGATGTATGGTTTCCTTGTAGTGATGCAGGGCAAAGATACACGGTTTCAGCGCCTCTTAGCCTGGATTGGCCGCTATTCATTTGGTGGATATCTGGTTCATGCACTGGTGATCTACGCGATCGCTTATGTAACCAGACCGCTACAACTCAGTGGATGGCATCTGCCTGTAACGTTGCTATCGTTCCTTGTAACCGTTGGTATTGCTCTTGCAATCAGTTGGGCGCTATCCAAGCTTCCTGGCTCACGTTTCACCGTAGGGTTAATGCGTAAACCACGTTCTATACCTAATTCATCAGCTGCTGTGGACAAAAGAAATTCACCTGAGCGAACTCCGTCACCCGGCCCAACTCGCAGTCCGGGAACGAGTGAGCCGTTTTAAAAATAAAGAAGAGCGTCCCCTCAAGGAGACGCTCTTCTTTATTTCACTTCGCTCGAAGTTGATCGTCCAGGAACAGGTTCCTGGGGACCCGGGGCTGGATGCACGTTGCCCTTCTGATTCACAAATTTCTTCAGATCACCCGTTAATTGTTCCTTCAGCTTGTCCACCAGCTGCGTTTCACTAATGCCTTTTGCCTGAGCAATCTCAGCCAGGGACTTCCCTCCCTGAAGCTGCTCGTGCAGTTGCGCAGGAGTGACTCCAATAAACCGGGCAATTTCGCCCTTATCTACCATGGAACGTTTGCCATGGTGGGCAAATTCACGCCGCAAATCACCCAGCGGGGTATTGATGACCTTTTTCAACTTGGTATCCATGTCCGCCTTCGTGGCTGCAGCTTGTTCCTTGGTGAGACAACCTTCTTCTACGGCTTGATCCAGACGCTGTGCCAGTGTAGGCTTCAACTTCTGCAATAACTGCTCCTCACTAAGTCCCTTACGCTCTTTCGCAATCTGGGACAACGTCTTGCCAAGTTCCATCTGTTCTTTCAGATCCCGAAGTCCAATCCCAAGCAAGTCTGCTGTCTCACCAATCATAAACAGACCATGTCCTGCCTGCATGCATGGCTTCGCTGGTTTGCCGGAGGAAGAAGCTTTTGACGCATCTTCATGTTCCTCAGCCCGAACCGTTGAATCAGCGAATGCTACATGCCCTGTTGCTGCTGTTATGACTACGGCTGCCAATCCGGCTGCCATCCATGTTTTCCATTTCAAATTCATTTTTCTGCCGCCTTTCCGATGTCGAAATCCTGTGCCTTCCTAGTTTGAACCTAAAATCCACTTTTTTATGCCATAAAATACAAAAAGTCATCATTTTTCTCACAATTGATCACAAAAAATCCTATTTTTTTCAGTTTATTTCCGCTATACTAAATGTAACTTCATGATCTAGTCGAACAGTCCTTAGTCATCTTATCGCAGGAAGGACGAGATGTAATAATGCGGAAAGATTGGTTAGATCCGTTTAGATCTGATCTGGAGGTCGTGTTTGCTTCAGCGGAACAACGCGTACGGGAATATCCCGAACCCTTGTCAGGACATGCATTAGAGCAGCTACGTTCGGTTAATCCGCTGTTACAAGATTCGGGACACAGCTACATCGGGTACATCATTCCACTTTGGATGCGACACTCAGATAAACTACCCCCAGAGAAAGCACACCAATTAAGTACAGCCTGTCTCATTCACATGTTATATTTTCTGAATCAGGACGACGTGATGGATGAACAACCGGAGAATGCCACATTGAAGTTATCCCTGGGTAATCTATATTACATGGATGCACTTCAATCTTACTCGGTATTATTTAATCCTTCCTCCACGTTCTGGGTCTATTTCAGACAATATGTAGTGGATTGGGCCTTGAGTGTTACGGGTGAGCATTCCATTGATTATTTCCAGCAGAATCCCTTGTTGATTGCGCAAAAGGCTGCCCCTCTCCTCATTGGAGCTACTGGTGCACTCCTTCTTCAGAATCAGTCCGACCGGATCATCCCGGTGTGTTCTGCCATCAACATCACACTCATGACTCTCCAGATGACCGATGACTTCACAGACACGCAACAAGATGCTGTGCATGGAAACTACAACAGCTACCTCTCCCACATATCCGCAGCACTAAATCACAACTATCCAGTTCATCCTCTAAGCGAACGTATACATGACAATGTATACAATACACAACTCATGAACTCTTACGTAGACATTGCTTATCACTATAATCGTATACTAACATCGTCTAACTTAGGAATATCGCATCTTGAGGCGTTTAATTCTTATTTATGCAGCACTTTAGTACAAACTGTTCAGGACATTACACAACGGAAGAAACAGCTTCTCCAAGGCGGGTTTCATCACTGGATTAGCGAGCAACAGTTGGGATTATAAACATAAGGACTAAGCTGATTCAGTTTAATTTTAAATATGAAGGGAATGTTGACGATGATGGTATCAGAGAAAACGTTGCATGAGGATATTATTGAAAAGGCTTGGACTGACGAGCACTTCAGACAACAATTGCACTCCAATCCGAAGCAGGCGCTTCGTGAAGCGTTTGGCATCGTAATTCCGGAGCACATTCAGGTACGTACTGTTGAGGAGCAGCAGAATGACTATGTGCTTGTCATACCTCCCAATCCTTCCAAAGTAAATTATGATGTGAATTGCGGACCGTGGAGAAGTTAAACCGGGTGAGTTATTGGTAATGTAAGAAATCAGGGGTAGGAACAAAAAAGCCGCTGTATCCTTCTGTGAGTTCGTCAATCGACGAACTCGGCAAAAGATACAACCGCTTCTGTTCCTACCCCTTTGGTGCTTGTAAAGCTGATCTGTCCTTGCATCGCTTCAACAATTCGGAATGTCACCATCATGCCCAGGCCTGTGCCTTTGATTTTATTGGAGAAATAAGGCTCGCCCAACCGGGAGAGTGCTTCCTCGTCCATTCCTTCTCCGTTATCCCTGACATGCACCTTAATCATTCCATCCTGCTTGTACGCCCAGATATCAATCTGGCCTTGTCCCTGCAGAGCTTCAATACTGTTCTTGATAATATTGATAAAAGCCTGCTTGAACTTCGAGGAATTGCCCCGAATATATAGATCTGGCGGAATGTCAGTGGTGATTCTACCACCTTCCAGATTAGCCATCGGTACAAGAATGCCTTCAATATGATTGAACTCATCCGAGATATTGAGCGAGATAATATGGTCAAACTCAGGTTTGGCAAAGGTAAGAAAATCCGTTATGATGCCCGAAGCCCGATCAAGTTCTTCCAGTGCAATTCGCACATACCCCTTGTTTTTGTTGTCTTCCTGTTCCGTCATAAGTTGCAGGAAGCCTCTTGTCACCTGAA
The DNA here is from genome assembly GCF_057334655.1 of Paenibacillus sp. AGC31. Taxonomy (NCBI): domain Bacteria; kingdom Bacillati; phylum Bacillota; class Bacilli; order Caryophanales; family Paenibacillaceae; genus Paenibacillus; species Paenibacillus sp. AGC31. Next base: position 348,076 of record NZ_JBHFJH010000024.1, on the reverse strand, counting down.
GCGGATTACGTACTTCATGGGCAACGGAAGCAGCCAGTTCGCTAATAATCTCCATCTTTTCGGATCGCTGCAACTCATTGTTAAACAGCTCCAGTTCCTTGGAATACTCTAGAACTTTAGTATGTTTTTCGGCAAAACGACTTCCGAGAATGGCAATCAACGAGATCACAAATGCAACCATGGACCATTTCCACCATAACAGATGATACGTCCCACTCCGCTGATAATACCACAACAGTTCAGCCACACTGATCAAGGCAAATGTACCGAATCCCGTCGCAAGCAGCATAGCTTCCCGATTTCGTTGCAACGCTTTGGCGATGGTACCAACCAACAGGATTGTTAGCAGAATGACCAGCACAATACCAACCACACGCTGTACGAGTAGATTGTATAGGATCTCCCATTGCCCACCTGAAGTAACATAGATAAATAAAGAGAACACAGCGATAACTGAATATATGAATAGTATTTTTCGCAGTTTGGTGAAGATTCCATGCAGTCCTGGCCCGATAATCTGTTCAAAAAAATAACATAGCGCTGGCATACCCAGCAGCATCGCCAGATCAAATACTACGGAATACAGGTCACCATATACCTGATAGAACGTATACAAAAATTGCGAGTACGTGATGATCATCGTGCCGATGGAACCCATCACGATGCATAGCGAGATCCATAATCCCTTATGGAATTTGCCAAGGAAGAACGTACAACTCAGCATCGTAATCGCTGTGAAGACAAAGGTCGCGCCCAAAATTACATCAATAAGTCCGTTATGAATATATTTCTCCTGTAACGCGGCATAAGGTCCAACCTGAACAGTACCTTGTATCCCCAGACGGCCTTTCTCATTTTGCGACCATACATAGAGCGTGTCACCTGAATTTTCGCTGGATAAGGGCAGCAGCACAGCATTATTATCATAATTGTAATGGTAGTTCTCGTAGACCTTGCGGTCTTCCTGATAAACTACAATATGATTGCCTTTAATGTTCTCAAATCGAATGGCTGAACTTTCCTCACTCAACTCAGGAATGGTCAGGCGAGTCCATAAAGAATTCGAGCGATCCGTATTGCTATACTCTAACTTATCGCTGCCCTGCTTTTCCCATATCTCGTCTGCTCCCTTAACCTCACTGATGAACCCTTGATCGTCGACGTTCCCCCATTTTACTTCCCATCCTGTAATGGATACAGATTGCTGAACCACTCCTGTAGTTGCAAAGACTATCCCATGTGGCATGCCTAGAATAATCAATACACTCATCCATAAGATGACGATAGCTTTGGGCACATTTTTCATTCACAGCACCTCAAAGTTCTAATTTTCCCTATCTTAGATTCTCTCATTTATCATTCGCCACCGTTTGTCACGTCACCTTCTTGAGATAAAATGAAATTTCACATTTAAGTCGATTTATAGTCTTATTTCCATTTTATTGTTAAAGATATTCGATTAATCACGCAAGTCTTCGAACTGGTTCACGATCATTTCTCGTTCTTTCTGTTCAACTTGACTCCGAAATTCAAGCCACTGCTCTGTCTCCTCATCATCATAGATGGTCCATATGTCGGAAAAAAGGAAATCCCGTAACTGTACAACTTGCCCGGACCATATACCACCTACCCAAAACAAACCATCCGGACGACGGATGACGGTACGGGAGAACCCGGGTGTGGAAGCCTTTTGCCCGATACGAATGCGTGTGATCATATTGCCCAGTGTGAACCAGTCCACATGAAATTCCTCCCTTACATATTCAAGCTTCATCATAACATAGGCAAAACAGGAAAAGCTGTAAAAACGATGGCTGCGATTCAATCCTTTGCTCCGGGTGTAATGGTTTCTCAAAGCAAACAAACACGCTAAGGAGATGATTACAATGAATGAGCCACATCGTACGGTTGAGGTGGAACATAAGGATGTTCAGCATAAGTCGGATTCAAGTATGGTCGCTTCCACATTTATTAAATATGCCGCATATGTCATTATCTTTTTCGGATTCTTATACTTCTTGGTTAAATATGTATTCCCCAAATTCTAAGGCATTCATATCGTAGTGAACACCCGGAGATAATAACCTGTGCAAGATTACAATACTAGCGCTTTGGGTAACTACGGGGTAAGAAGCTTTGGACAACCGACAATGAAAGGAAGTGTTACTCATGTCTGACAAACCAATTAGTAACGAAGAGAGCGACCGCTATTATGACCGTTATCAGAGGTCCCGCGATATTCCCCCAGAGACGGAAGTCCCGGAAGGCGATATGGATAGCTTTGATGAAGTTTCCGGCAGACGGATTGTAACGGAAGATTCGGATCTGGCACCCGTAGCTGTAGCCGCTGTGGACGAGCCGGAATTGGATTCACGTTTGGCTGAGACACCGCTGGAATCTGTACCGGATGCAGATCTTCTGCAACCGAACAGTCCGGTTGATCCTGCTGCACCCGATCCGGATGCATTGCATGGTACCGATCTGCTTAATGGTGCTGGTGCGGACGCCAAACCCGAGAACGACATTCCACCACGCCATTAACAGCTGTTATGACATCCTGAATGAGGAGGTGCATACACGATGAAGGAAGATCGCCAAAAGCAGGTGCATGAACCGGATAATCTCGTGACCGAACGGGATATTGACCCGGACTTCGGACTGTTCACTGAGGACTCCTTCCCCGAAGCACTTGAGGATGAGGATCAACGTGATGCGGTCGAGCATGCTATTCCCAAAGAGAAGGCTTCTCGTAAGCCCTCTTCGGATGACTAACTTATATAGATCCGTAGTAGACTTAAAAAAGATGACGTCTGTAATTTCACAGCGTCATCTTTTTTGTTACCTTTCAGTCCACTTTCTGTACGCAATTCAGCGTCACCGCTTTGCAGCAACCTTACTTGTTCCAGGCAGCTTGTGATCCAATCCAGACCACTTCGCTACAATTGCAGTGATTAACAATGCAATTCCGTTAATGATAAAAATCCAGCGAATCGGCAGCCAGCCACCGAGAACACCACCAATGATCGGCCCCGCCATCGTCCCAATTTGGGCAGCGGACTGATTCAAGCTAAATGCTCTTCCCCTGAAACCCGATGCGGTAGCCTGCACAATCATGGCGTTAATCGCTGGATATACAGCTGCAAAGAATAAACCGTACACAAACCGCAATATACCGAATCCGATATACCCTGTTGTGAAGAACTGCAGAAGGTTACCTATAGCTCCGCCAACCAGTCCAATGATCAGCACTTTACCGTATCCAATCCTTGAACCAATCTTGCCCCAGCGCGGTGCCATGATGACTGTTGCTACACCTACCGCGGAGAAAATAATACCCGAGCTAAGTGAGGCACGATCAGGTTGCACACCCATCTCCATCACATAGACCGTCAATAATGGCTCCAGAATCATGACAGAGAATGTACATATGCCCATCATGCCAAGCACTGTCATAAACAGCCGATTCGCTCTCGCTTCACGAATATCATCCATGACATGGGAACGCGCCTTGTTCCGGTTGAAGTTCTCCTCTTTTACCCAGAAGGTTGCGATGATCGCAGAGACCAGCACTACAATGGCCGAAAACAAAAATGCATTCCGGTTACCATAATAATGGCTGACCACGCCACCGATTAACGGTCCGATAATACCACCTGTTGCTCCCGCTGTAGACATAATGCCCAGTGCATACCCTGTCTTCTCTTCCGGTGTATTCGTGCCAACCAGGGCAATCGCTGCTGGAACAAACCCTGCAAGCAGACCCTGGAACAATCGAACAACAATCAGTGAATAGGGGTCCTGCACGAAGTAATTAATTAAATACAAGACGGCAAGACTATATCCCGACCGGATGAGCATGGGCTTACGCCCGTATTTGTCAGCCAGTGATCCCCAGAAAGGAGACACGAGCGCACTCGCCAGAAACGTAATACCGAAGGCCAATCCTGACCATAACTCCAGGTGATCACGAACCCCCAAGTCAGCACTTAGAAACAGGGGCAGGAATGGAATCGAGATCGAATACGCGGTGCTGCAAAAAAATACACCAATCCACAATATGACCAGATTGCGCTTCCACGAGAAGTTCATATACCCACACGCCCTTTCCGTTACTGACGCCGGGACTGCCGTGTATTGGAGCGGACGGAACAGACCCGTACGTCCCCGATGCGGAAGCATTTTCCTTATTTTACACCCATCATTCCATGAAGGCCATCCCTTGTTCACCACAAACACATGTATTACATTGCCATCCTGTCCACAAAAACGGTATGATAGTTGGGTAAATATCCAAATAGGGATTTGGAGAAAATATATGATGCAGAGATGCAAGGAGGAACGTTTTCATGTCTTTAACATGGAAAAAAAATACAGTAGTTTCGCTGGTACTCGCGATGCTGCTTATCGTCATTAGTGGTTGTGGACGCCCTTCGAGTGGCGCTACAGAAACACCAGCTCCAGTTGAACCAACGGGTCCCAATCCAGTAGCTACTATTGAAATGGCAGATGGCCAGAAGATCGTCATTGAGCTATATCCCGAAATTGCACCCAATACGGTGAACAATTTTATTTCACTAGCGAATCAGGGTTTCTATGATGGCACAATCTTTCACCGTGTTATTCCAGGTTTCATGATTCAGGGCGGAGATCCAGAAGGTAATGGTCGAGGTGGCCCAGGGTATGCCATTAAGGGTGAATTTACATCCAACGGTCACAAAAACCACCTGAATCATACCCGCGGAGTCATTTCCATGGCACGCGGAGATAATTTGGATTCGGCTGGTTCTCAGTTCTTCATCATGTTAGCTGACGCGGATCATTTGGATAATGCCTATGCTTCCTTCGGTAAAGTAACCGAAGGTATGGAAGTTGTTGATAGTATTGCTGCTCAGGAAATAGGTCAAGGTGACAAACCGGTTACCGATCAAGTTATGAAAAAAGTTACGGTAGACACCCACGGTCTGGAGTATCCAGAACCGGTAAAAATGCCTTAATTAATATCCATGCCAAACGGATGATAATCCTTGGGTATGACTTGTAATGAGCTCTAAACAAACAAAAGCTCTGTCCTGTGCGAATGTCGCAAGGCAGAGCTTTATTTATTGATTTTAATGATAACGGTTACATATATGACTTTATAAAAAATGACCTCTTCCGGCATCATCCTCAATACATCCATCCCATCAAACGTAACCAGCCGATAATCGCAATCCATAACGGGCAGCTAAAGGCAACGCCCCATGCAAGCCCTTTCAGTAAACCACGGTTTACTTCCACGAACAACGACTCCTTTCTCCAGGGAATAGTCGCAGTATCGGTAATAGTATATGATTTTATACCCGTTTTCATTCGTCACGCAACACTCGTTTTCCTGCTTTTGTTCCGCAGATTCATGGAATGCTTTACGGGAACCTGATATACTATGACTACTGTACGATAAATGGAACCTGATTCATGTTTGGAAAGGAGATTTTCCTATGGCAAAATCCAAAAAACGCACTCCTGCTCCCAAAGCAGCAGTAGCACAGGATAAACCCACAACACTGAAGGATCTGCTTAGCAGTGATGTGCTGGAGAAGCTGAAAGCTCAGGCGGATGAAGCCAAGGCTGCCGAAGCGGCTCTTAAAGAACAGGAACGTCAGCAAGCAGAAGAAGCTCGCCAAGCGGAGCAGAAGCGCCGGGATAACGACTTCGAATATTTGCTTAATAACAGTGCAATGGACTGGAAGAAACATAAGTAAGTATCGGACATGACTTGAATGAGTTTCCCACCATTCACATGCCAAAATAAGTTAACAGCAGACAGATGATGAAGTTGATCTGTTCCAGAACAGGGCCGCGTTGCGGTCCTGTTCTTTTTGATATATACACATATGATTCATCAGTCTTGAGCCGGGTATGTAAAAGTAGAGCGTACAACGACAATCTATACCATACGGAGGGATCAGAGATGACTGAACAGCGTTTGGAAGGAAAAGTCGCAATTGTAACCGGAGGTGGATCGGGTATTGGCCAGGCGACCGCTATTCGTTTCGCCGAGCATGGAGCCAAAGTGTACATGCTGGATCGCACACCCGAAAATGCGGAGGAAACCAAGCAGACGATTGAAAAAGCTGGCGGAGAAGCGTATGTGATCGAATGTGATATCTCCAAACCGGATAATGTGCAGAAGGCGATCAATCAGGCTGCGGCTGAAGCGGGTAAACTGGATATCATATTTGCAAATGCTGGCATCAACGGAACGATGGCCCCGATCGAAACCATGGACATCGAGGACTGGGACCAGACGATGGAGATCAATATGCGCGGAACCTTCGCAACCGTCAAATATGCCATCCCCCATCTGAAAGAACATGGCGGCAGCATCATTATTACCAGTTCCATCAACGGTAACCGGGTCTTCTCAGGGATCGGTTTCTCTGCATACGCTTCCAGCAAAGCAGGACAAACTGCGTTTACGAAGATGGCCGCACTGGAGCTGGCTCGTTATAAGATCCGTGTTAACGCTGTCTGCCCAGGAGCCATCGATACCAACATTGATGATAACACCTACCCGTCGGATGATCTGAAAGAAGTGCAGATTCCTGTTGAATTCCCCGAAGGACATGAACATCCGCTCAAGGGCGAACCTGGAACGTCGAAGCAAGTGGCGAACCTCGTTCTGTTCCTCGCTTCCGATGAAGCCTCTCATGTTACAGGTACACGAATCTATGTGGATGGTGCGGAATCTCTGCTCCGTGGATAAATATAAATATAAGTTGGCCTTTTTCAGGGACAACGCCCAAACATCCCGCAAGCGATCTGATTCGTTCCATTCAGATTACTGCGGGATGTTTTATTTATATAGAGTTTATAATGCGGCGCAGGCGCAACTACAAGGATTATCCCTATACCGCGGAGCTTTTACCTTTTTTCACACGATGCTTCAACCGATCTGGAATGGCAAAGAGCAAAATGTACATCAGCGAGAACAAAACTAGCGCAAGTATCTCTTCCCCAAGGATGTACATGGGATACGGACCTAACATATCAAGCACCGAGGGTGTACTCGGCTTGTGTCTCAAAAACATATAATTCGCGTCAAGCATAATATCTACAACGTATACGATTAATGCTGCCACATTCACAAATATCATCGAACCTGTTACAGATCTCCAGCTAGGTCGCAGCTGTTCCACCCAGGTCATGTATAGTAAGGCCATAATGATACAGGCATGAGCAACGAAAAATTGAATGAATCGAAAATGAGCATAACCATAACCCAGATTAGGCGTCAGGATCGCCATAAGGGCTCCAGCAATACCTGCAAACAGCAGTGCAGAATGTAACAGTCGACTGCGTGTCAGTAGTAACAACGCCGATAATAGCAGAGACAGACTGCATAGTTCGAGCGGCAGTGAGGTCTGCAGGCTCCAAATCCCTCCATACACATACCAGAGTTGCAGCACGATTTCGCAGGCAAACATGACACAGGCCAGAGCGATTCGCAGTATGCGGCGTGCCCTCTCTGACCATGATCGAAGATGGTGTCGAAGCAAAAACATTAGTACAATACATGCTGTAATTACGCTAATTGAAACGATATGTGAACGGGAGAACAGGATAAACGGCTCTGCGTCATAAGGGTCCAGCCATGGTGGATACGCCACGCATCTCTTCTCTCCTTTTCGATTATCTCACCAACATTATCTCTCTTTAATGTTAACTTTTTCATTTTGCCATTGAATGAAAATGCTGTCCAGTTGGAATTCTAAATAAGCATTGTAATTTAAATATCTTTATGTTAAGATAAATCCAGAACCAAAACAAACGAAAAGTTAGTAACTTTCTTAATAAAGAATAAATTTAAATAAACTCAAAAAATATTCAACTGAACTTTTACACTATCCCATTTCATCTAGGAGGAATTTATTATGCAAATCAAAGGACTTCACCACGTATCAGCTCTAACAGCACATGCCGATCAGAACTATCGTTTCTACACCAACATCATGGGTTTGCGCCTCATTAAAAAAACGGTCAATCAGGACGATGTGTCCGTCTACCATCTCTTCTATGGCGATGAGAAAGGCAATCCGGGTACCGAACTTACCTTCTTCGAGATTCCGATGGCCGGACAGACTCGTGAAGGTGTGAACAGCATATCTGGCACGTCACTGCGCGTTCCAAGTGATGCGGCACTTACTTACTGGCAGCAGCGTTTTGACGAATTCGAAGTCCCACATGGAGAGATTGTTGAACGGGGTGGTCGTGCCACACTCTCGTTCACAGACTTTGAAGGACAACGTCTGATTCTGGTCTCGGATGAAAATAATACAGGTGTCGCTGGTGGTAAACCCTGGGATCAGAGCCCTGTGCCTGCCGAGTATGGCGTTGTAGGCCTTGGCCCTATCCATCTTACGGTAAAAGATGCTTCCCTTACCGCTCCGGTTCTTACCGAACTGCTCGGTTTCAGAGCTAAAGGAAGTTACCCTGCCTTTACTCCAGGTCAACCTGATGTACTCGTTTTTGAATCCGGTGAAGGTGGCAGCGGCTCCGAGGTGCATGTTGAGGAACGGAATGACCTTGCCCAAGAGCGTCCTGGACGTGGCAGCGTACACCATGTTGCGTTCCGTGTGGATAATGAGGAAGAACTGAAACAATGGGTGGAACGGGTTCGTAACTTCCAATTCCCTAACTCCGGGTTTGTAGATCGCTTCTACTTCCGCTCCCTGTATTTCCGTGAAGCAAACGGTATTCTGTTCGAACTTGCAACCGATGGTCCGGGATTTGATACAGACGAAGAATTGGAGCATCTGGGTGAATCGCTTGCTTTGCCTCCATTCCTTGAAGGTCGCCGCGCCGAGATTGAAGCCAATCTCAAACCGCTGGATACCGTCATTCGTTAAACATTAAAAACGATTATCACCATGTGTGTTATGGACTTGATCCAGCAACACCATTGTTGATAATCGTTTTTTATTACGTCTATTTTATTTAACCAAATACGATGTTGTAAGAGGTACAAATAGCGATGAACCTGGATCTTCTGAAACAATCTCAACAAACACAGCTTCAGTGCCCGATACATCCACGTCAAGGCTAACCAATCCGCTTCCCGGCGATATACTCAACTTTTTGAGAACCGTATTGTCCTGGTTGATTACCTGTATCTCCTGATTCCCTTGAAGAGCGGCCAGTTCCAGATGCAGGGAAGAATACTTTTTGCCCGTCATGATCTGGAAGTCGTCTCCTTGCTTCACGGAATCTGTATGCAGATATACATCTTTATAATCCTTGCCTTTGTAAGTAGTCTCCGCAGGATCTTTGGTATGCCATGCGGTAGATCCCAACACCGTCGTTCCCAGTGTACTTAGTGTTACTTTATCGTTGGTTACTGGCCCGGTTTCATTTTTCCCACCAATCAGGACGGATGAAGTTGCACTGTCATAAGTGATCTCTGTCCCAAGCAAGGATCCTACAGCACGTACAGGCAAATAAGTCGTTCCGTTGTAGGTGATAGGCAACACTGTTTTACCATTTGCATCTTTGGCTGTCACCGTGGCACCATTCATTTTTAGCGTAATCTTGCTGTTCAGATAGGCTTTAATCTGTTCCAGTCCTGTTGCTGCGAGTGCACCTGTTCCGATTCCAAGCGTTAATGTGCCTACCATCAAACCCAGTACAACCTTTTTCTTCATCAAAATCCCTCCTGAATGTTAAAATGATTTGTCCTTTATACATTTAAACGACTAAAGTGATAAAGTCAATTGTTTCCTGCATTTTTAGTGCACAGTGCCTATTTCCGGGCAGCACAAAACGAGGCTGTATGTCCCGATTTTTTTCAGCCTCGCCCTGTTTCCCACTGTCCGTATACGGAGTAAGGAAGATATTCTTGTCAGATGTTCACTTAACTCCACACTCGAGAACTTTCAATTCCCGTTGTATTACGATATCAACATGACACCATTAATCAAAAGTTTCATAATATTCTTCTTCATACACTTCCATACTGTACTTCAAATCTACGGCCTTCCACTCACCATCTTGATACTCATAAGTAAATGTCAGATCACCGGCATATAAAGCCGCACCGTAAGATCCTGCTGCTGATACGACAAGCTGGCCATCTTCTATACTGTAATAGGTTACTCCACCGAATCCCAACTCTTCGTTATATACGCCGCCACTCGTATCTTCCTCGATCCGTAAAGGTTCTGCTTGAACGCCATCAACGGTGACATCAACATCCACACGGTCTGATCTAACCGTAACTTTCGACTTCACATGTTGTTTCGCAATCTCATCCAGAGATTGCATCTTCATCTCTTCCAGCGTTACCGGATTAATGATACGTGCTTGTCCTAAATAAATACCTGTTCCATGACCTTCCGTGTACAGAACAATAATCTCTTTCTGGCCGTCTCCATTCAGATCCAGCTCGTGCACTTCGGGTTTGTAAGACCCACCTTCTCCCTGCCAATCCCTAAATTCTCGCGTTTTGCCGTCCACTTCCAGAATCATTCCGTTATATATATAACCTGAACCCTCAACTTTCATAGGGTATAATCTGACTTTCTTATTCTCTGGAGCTACCGAAACGTATTCCTCTTTCACGGGAATGGATTCCTGTGTTGTCTTCGTTGTGTCATGCATTTTATCTATATTGGAAGCCTCGACCACTGCGGTCTGGCTGGATTGATCATCTATGTTAAGCTGTTTTTGCGATTCATTCATGGTTCTGGCAGCCGAAGTTGTACTAATCGTAGCTACCGCCAAAATAATCATCAGCAGGATACCTGTCCAAGTTTTCAATATACTGGGCTCCTTTATCTGTTGTGATAATCCTATTATATCTTCATTTATCGCTTGCAAGTTGCGAATTTGTTAATCTTTCATAAAATAATCTTTACAAATTTTCGTTTTCACGAAAGAACGTTCGGTTTTAACCAGAATAAGCAAATTCTCATGCCAAAACTGTTCTCCAAAAACAAAAAAAAATCCCGAACACAGCTTAAGGCTGCATCCGGAACGCTTTGGTTTTGTCCAATAACCGATCGGTTAATTGTCTCAGTTCTTCAGCCGAGGATGAAATCTCCTCCATGATGGCTGTCTCTTCATGTGCGGCATCCATAATTCGTCTCGCCTCATCCGAGAACGATCCGGCTTTCCCCTGGATCTTCTTCACATGACCGTGCGTTTGCTCCACGCGACCGGTCTGTTCCGCGATCTTGGAACCGATATCATGAGCACCCTTCATAAATACTTCCACTGTGCCTGTCAGCTCATGCAACGTCTGATCCACAGAGATGGTCCGCTCCGATTCATTGACCACGAGACCATGCTGCTCATGAGACAGTTGGGCTGTCTCCCTGATCCGTTGCTGCACACGACTTATCAGCTCATTAATACGATGTACCGATTCCTTACTTTCGTCTGCCAGCTTGCGGATCTGCTGCGCCACGACTGCAAAACCAGAACCCTCTTCTCCAGCTCGTGCAGCCTCAATTGAAGCATTCAGGGCAAGTAACCCTGTTTCCTCAGCAATGTTTTTGACAGAATGGGTAATTACCTCGATATCGGAGGCTTCCTTCTCCAGCAGCAGCATAATGTCACGGGAACGATTGTGCGACTCGGCCAGCTCGTCCATCCCTTTCATCAACGATGAAAAAGTCTGTTTAGTATGATCCACCGATCGTTCCATCTGACCGGACATCTCTGTCATGTCCATGGACTGGCTATGCATACGCTGGAAATCGTTCAGCATCTCATCCGCAGTGATCAGAGATTGATGGGAAGTGACCTTCTGTTCTTCTACGCCTACCGCAATATGATCCACCGCATCCGACATCATCTCGATCTGTTCCGCGGCCTGGGTAATCGCTTCACTCAGAGACTGTGCGTTCTGTGAAGTCGTTCTTGTGCTGTCTGCAATATCATTTACAATGCTTCGAAGGTTAGAAACCATTGCGCGAAAAGCATCATATAATACGGTAAGTTCATCCTGCGTGCGTCGCTGCGGAATTTCGGTTGTCAGGTCACCCGCTGAAACCTGCTGTGCAGCCCGGGACAGGTGAACGATTGGACGAGTCAGCCAGCGTGAGGCAAACCATCCCAGAATCCCGTTCCAGCATACTCCCATGATCAGGATAATCGATATGTACACCCAATTCGGAATATCTAACGTAATCCAGTCTTTGACAAAAAATATAAAAAAGCCGCTAGTTCCGTAGGTAATAATCGAAATCAGTACCAGACCTGCGACAGTCTTTGCTCCTAAAGTCCATTTCATGTGCACACCCCGTAGTCCTTTTTTCCTATTTTACCAATCAGGTACCAAATATCATGTGATATACATCACTGAAAACGTTCTATTCCTCCCATACTTGCCGTTCATGCATGACTTCTCTATCATAAAGCGCATAATGTATAAGACAAGCTTGGCCCCCCTCCCTTTCTTAAAAATTGAATAATATCCCAATTTAATATCCCTAATTTTATTTATTATCGGCACAAGAGGACAAATGATTTAGATTGGCATCCATTTTGCTTAAATGATATACTGAGTGCGCTTCAGCAACACTGAAGCCGAACTATTTTTATTGATGCCACTGGAGGCGAACGAGATGTCTACTATGTCCACACGGACGGAGAAAGATTTTATCGGTGAAAAAGAAATCCCGGCTTATGCTTATTACGGAATTCAGACGGTACGGGCCGTGGAAAACTTCCCGATTACCGGCGTTCCGGTACACCGGGAGCTGATCACGGCTCTGGCTGCGGTGAAGAAGGCAGCAGCGATTACCAACATGGAGTTGAAAATGCTGCCGAGCAAGATTGGCGATGTGATCGTCATGGCGGCTGAAGAAATGATGAAAGGCCATCATTTGGATCATTTTATTGTAGACTCCATTCAGGGTGGTGCAGGCACCTCCATGAATATGAATATGAACGAAATTTTGGCCAACCGCGGGCTGGAACTGTTAACGAAAAGCAAGGGAGACTACTTCCATTGCAATCCAAATAATCATGTGAACATGTCCCAGTCTACTAATGACGTGGTTCCTACAGCACTGCGCATTGCGGCGTACCAACTGTCGGAGACGTTACTCGCTACCATGAAAAGACTACAGGATGCATTCCGTAAAAAAGAACTGGAATTCAACGATGTGGTCAAGGTTGGCCGTACCCATCTTCAGGATGCCGTACCTATTCGCCTTGGACAAGAATTCGGAGCTTATGCCCGTGTAATCGGACGGGATATTGAGCGTCTTGAATTCGCCAATCGCCGCTTGCTTACCATTAACATGGGTGCAACTGCCGTAGGTACAGGACTTAATGCCAAACCCGAATACATCGTCAAGGTTACAGAGCACCTGTCTGATGTTACCGGACTTCCACTACAAACAGCTGAGGATCTCGTGGATGCAACGCAGAACACAGATGCCTATCTGGAACTTTCAGCAGCGCTGAAGGTATGTGCGGTTAGCCTTTCCAAAATCTGTAATGATATTCGCATGATGGCTTCAGGTCCGCGTGCAGGATTCAATGAATTGCGCCTGCCACCACGTCAGCCAGGTTCGTCCATTATGCCGGGCAAAGTTAACCCCGTTATGGCGGAAGTCATTAACCAGGTATCCTTCCAGGTGATGGGGAACGACCATACAATCTGTATGGCGTGTGAAGCCGGCCAATTCGAGCTGAATGTCATGGGACCAGTTATTGCATTTAACTTGCTGCAATCGCTGAAAATTATGAATAACGGCATCGATGTTTTCACGCGTTATGCAGTTGAAGAGATGGAAGCTAACCGTGAGCGCTGTGAATTAATCATGAACCAAAGTTTCAGTGTGGTTACGGCGTTGAACCCGCATTTAGGTTATAATGTGGCAGCTTCCATCGTGAAGGAAGCGCTCAAGACTGGGCTTTCCTTGCAAGAGATTATTCTGGAACGCGGATTGCTGACACCGGAAGAACTGGAAGAGATTCTTCATCCGGAACAGATGACTACACCAGGGATTGCCGGAGAACACTTCCTGCGTAATATGGAACGATTGTAGGTATCAGGAAATTGGTACAGCAACCCAAACACGAATGATTAACAAGAACCCCCGCAGACCGTTCATCCGGTTTGCGGGGGTTCTTGTGTATTCAGAGATGATAAGACGCCAGCTATTCGATTAAGTCCACCGTTTACGCTCAAGGGAAGGCAGAATCTGAAGTTCCTCCCTGTACTTGGTAACCGTTCTGCGGGAGATTAGAATCCCTTCCTCGGCGAGCAGTGTAGCCAAACGACTATCCGAGTATGGACGCTGAGCCTGTTCCGTGCGAATGATTTCTTTTAATCTGCGTTTTACCACTGATGCTGATGTTTTATCCCCTGACGTTGTACTGATTCCCGAGGCAAAAAAAGCCCTGAGTTCATATACCCCATGTGGGGTCTCAATGTATTTACCGTTCACCGCACGACTTACCGTTGATTCATGCATGCCAATCTTCTCTGCAATAACAGCCAGATTAAGTGGTTTTAGTGCGGATGGGCCTTTGACCAAAAAATGCCTCTGCTCTTCCATCACTGCCGCCAGCACACGCACTAAAGTCCTGCGCCGCAAGCGTACACTCCGAATGATAGCCCTCGCCTCTGCCACGCGGGTAGACCAGATTGCGTCCGGAGCCTCTTCCCTGATCCAGTGGAAGCACGCTTCATTCATCGATACACGAGGGTTACCTGCTGCATGCAGGTTAAAATGGGCCTCACCGTAACGCAATCCGACAATGGCATCCGGAATAATGTAATGTGGCCGTTCTGTACATCCGATGGATCGACAGGGCTTGGGATCGAGACGTGTAATATAGTCATAGGCAGTCTGAGCTTCCTGCGAAGTCATGCCTAATCGACTCCCTGTTCTACCTGGGTGAAAAGGAACCAGTGCTTCCAATCCGGCTTCCACCATCCGCTCCGCATTCAGCGCGGCTGATGGATCACGTCTAATCTGGAGCAACAGACATTCTTGCAGATTCCGCGCCCCTACACCAGCAGGGTCCAGCGATTGGAGAAGCTCCAGTCCAGCTGCAATCTTGCTCATCGGAAGCTCAAGTGTTGCTTGCACCTCTGCCAGTTCAACCGTCAGATAACCATCGTCATTAACGCACCCTGCCAAATATACGGCCATATTTTCCAATTCGTCTGAAATTGTCATCACTCGAATTTGCGCAATCAGCAATTGTTCCAGAGTAGGTTCGGCACCTTTGGCCTGAAGCAACGGATCATAGGAACCATACCTGCGCTGATCCATTCGCCGCGGAATTCGGGCGAGGGGCGCAGCTTGTTCTTCCAGTTCAAGTACTGGATTTTCCTCCGCCGCATCCAGCAAGTAACGGGTCAGATCCTGGCCAGACATGGTTAACAAATGAAAGGATTGTTTCATCTCCGGCGTGATGGACAGCCGAATACGTTGTTCCTGTACCAACTGAACACCTAACATCCGTTACCCTCCTTATGCCTTTCGGCAATAAGCATCTGTGTTTCTTATACGAACAAAAGGATTTGCAGGGATAATAGCATACTATTCAAATGAATGTAAGAAGTTTTTAGTCGGATCATGGGATTCTGACTAGTATTTCTCCGACACCAGCTTCGCCTGGGTAAACAACAGCAGATAGTCTCTTCCACCTGCCTTGGAATCCGTGCCTGACATGTTAAATCCGCCAAATGGATGTGTGCCTACCAGTGCTCCGGTACATTTCCGGTTGAAATACAGATTACCCGCAAAGTATTCGCGTCTTGCCTGTTCCAGATGTTCACGATTACGTGAGATCACCGCGCCGGTCAGACCATAATCTGTATTGTTGGCGATATCCAATGCATCCTGAAAGGATTCTGCTTTGATGAACGCAAGCACAGGTCCAAAAATCTCATCCTGAGCAATTCGGGCTTTCGGGTCAACATCGGCAATGATAGTTGGTTCAATGAAATAACCTTCAACGTTCCCTGTACCGCCACCGTGCACAAGACGCCCCTCACCCTTGCCGATTTCAATATATTCCGTGATCTTTGCATATGCCTTGTCATCGATAACCGGCCCAACCTGACTGCCAACTTCAAGTGGACTGCCCATCGTCAGTTTCTGTGTCCGTTCAATCACTTTTTGCAATACTTCATCATATACATCCTTATGAATAATGGCGCGGGAACACGCCGAACATTTCTGTCCTGAGAAACCAAATGCCGAAGCGGTAATGGACTCTGCCGCGAGTTCCAGATCACTGTCGCTGTCTACTACGATGGAATCCTTGCCGCCCATTTCTGCAATAACCCGTTTGATCCACTTCTGACCTGGAGCTGTACGTGCTGCACGTTCATTAATTCGCAGTCCTACATCTCTGGAACCGGTGAAACTGATAAACCGGGTGAGCGCATGATCCACGAGATAATCGCCCACTTCGCTGCCTGGTCCTGGTAAAAAGTTCACGACGCCATCCGGCAGGCCAACTTCTGCGAGCAGTTCCATAAACTTCGCGGCAATCACCGGAGTTGTGCTGGCCGGCTTTAATACCACCGTGTTGCCGGATACCAGTGCAGCAGAGGTCATGCCTGCCATAATTGCCAGTGGGAAGTTCCAAGGCGGAATAACAACACCCACACCCAGCGGTATATAACTCAGTTCATTATCTTCTCCTGCAATCCGCACGAGGGGCTGCGGTTCACTCAGTCGCTGCATATCCCGTGCATAGAATTCCATAAAATCAATGGCTTCCGCTGTATCCGCATCTGCTTCAGGCCAAGTCTTGCCAGCTTCATAGACCATCCATGCAGAGAATTCATGCTTGCGACGACGCATAATGGCAGCTGCTTTGTATAGATAACGAGCCCGTTCATTCGGGTCAGTATGTTTCCATGTGTGGAATGTCTCCGCCGCTGTCTGAATGGCCTTTTCGGCCAATTCCTGATCTGCCTGATGGATCGTTCCGACCACTTGATTCTTGGCTGCGGGGTTCACGGAAGTTAACGTGCGGCTGCTTGTTATTTTTTGCCCACCAATAATGATCGGGTATTCCTGCCCAAGTTCAGCTTCTACCTGACGAAGTGCGTCTTCAAATGCTTCCTGGTTCGCCTGGACCGCAAAAGGTGTGAATGGTTCGTTAACAAAAGGGATATTCATCAATGATTCCTCCTTCAGGATGTGGGATTCGCTGGCTGCTCGCCTGAATTATGTTGCATGTTACTCATCACCAAATATATGTAGCAAAATCCGTGCCAACTCCGGTTGGGATTGAAATATTTTTCTCGTTAAATTTAACTAAAGAAAATTCACACGGCCCACTCCGATGACAGAATAACCTTCCAAATTCAATTTAAATAGATAATTCTCATAAAAAATAGTAGACCATCGCCAAATCTGGCACGTTTCTTGCTTGAATTAAGGATGCACAATGCTGAAGGAGGAAACGAAAATGAGTGTGGGAACGGAAATATATCGCAAAACCTTATTAACCGTGGCAGGCAACAAAGCTGTAGAGAACCTGTCCATTAGATATGGTAAGAAGCTGGCAGGCAAATTTATTGCAGGAAACACCTTGGAAGAAGCTCTCGAAGAGATCCACATACTCAATAATAAAGGCATTATGGCTACGCTCGATCATCTGGGCGAAGGCATCACCCGCCTGAGCGAAGCGGCATTGTACAGGGATGAGTATGTACGCCTGGTAGAAGGCATTGCACGTGAAGGCGTAGACTCCAACGTCTCGCTAAAACCAACCCAGATGGGCCTCGCACTTGACCCGGAAGAGGGTTATCGAAATATCCGTACCGTTGCCGCACAAGCCAAATTGCATGATCTATTTGTCCGAATTGATATGGAGGATAGTCCATTTACTCAAGCAACGCTGGATATTGTGCGAAGACTGCACTCGGAAGGACTGCATAATACTGGCACAGTATTGCAAGCCTACCTGCATCGCACCGAAGAAGATACACGTGATATGATTCGGGAAGGCATTCGACTTCGTCTGGTTAAAGGTGCTTACAAAGAACCCGGATCAGTCGCCTATCAGAGTACTTCTGAAGTCATTCATCAATTCAAAACGATGATTCGTAATCACCTCGATCAGGGTGTGTACACTGCGGTTGCCTCACATGATGATCACATCATTAACTGGACGAAACAATACGCCAAGGATCGGGGAATCTCGCCGGATGCCTTTGAATTCCAGATGTTATATGGTCTGCGCATGAGCGAACAGGAACGTCTCGCCAAAGAAGGCTATCGCATTCGCTGTTACGTTCCTTATGGCACCATGTGGTATCCGTACTATACCCGCCGTTTGGCCGAAAAACCGGCTAATCTCTGGATGGTCGTTAAGAATATGTTCCGATAGTTAGTTTCCAGCTGGATCAATATATATATGAAAAACAGCAAAAATAAAACCATGCTGCCTCTTTCTTTCTGGGCACATGGTTTTTTCTGTGCAAACACTTTACGAGAGCATCCAACTTGACGAATGGTCTAAACAAAAGTTGACAACTATATAGTTAGGCGCCATACTATATTCATGGACAATCAAAACAAATCAACAACTGATATGTACCTCATCCCTTCGTTAGTACAAACGAAGCGTCAGGTTGATCGCTATCAATTGGACGTGGATGCACAAGCCGTGCTTGTCGCATCCAGACTGATGGTAGCAGGAGCCAAACTTGGGCATGCTGCGGAAATCCATTTCTCCAGATTTGGTTTATCGACAGGACGATATCGTCTGTTGGCAGATCTTGAAGATCACGAAGGAGAAGAACTGCCCTCCCAACTGGCGGAAAATCTGGGTGTAACCCGTGCTACCGTAACTGGTCTAATCGAGATTTTAGAACGCGACGGACTGGTTGCTCGTCGGACGAGTTCTGTTGATGGTCGTCAGAAGTCAGTCATTTTGACCGCCAAAGGTGCGAAGAAGCTAACGGATATGGCTGCGGAACATTTTGCCAGACTGGAAGCGATGGTCGGATTACTTACGATCGAGGAAAGGAGTGTGTTTCTCAACCTGCTGGGGCGTGTAACACAAGGTATTACTGCACTTACAGATGAGTCACACGACTTCTCCGAACCAAAATCCTAGGAGCATAACAAAGAAAGGTGAACCGGGCTAGTTCAACTAGCCCATTTTCACCCCCATATAGTTAGGCTCCTAATTATATATAAATGAAAGCAAATCAGTGATCTCTAAACAAAAAAAGGAGTAGTGATATGGTTAACCTTAATGACCCCATTCATTCCGAGGAAGCTTATCCAAACCGAGCCGCTAATCCTCCCCCAAAACCTTTTGTACTGTGGCGTGAATTAATTCCGGCCTACTTGTCTCCTGCCATCATGGCAAGCATCGGGGGAATCGTTACCGCTGATAAAGTCCTTCAGTTACGAGCTTTAACAACGATTGGAGGGGCGTCTCTGCTTATGGCTCTATGGGCCGGACTCTGGCTTCGTAACCGTAAGAACCGCACACGGTGGGTGGCGAAAGCACCCCGGATCATTGTCGTGGGCTGCTTGGCACTTGCAGGCGCAGGGTTTGGCTTGGTGGCGGCGTGGGGGATTTCTAATGTATTGCAGATCGTAAACCCGAGTTCTTCATGGGCTTGGTTGGATCATATTGGGTTCGATTTTCCATTGTCCGGTGCAATAGCTTGTACGATCATGACATGGCGCTGGCGAGCTTACATTATCAAATAAACAAGTTCATTATAAGGAGAGATTGAAACATGATTACTATTATTGGAGCAACAGGGATGATTGGAAATGCACTTTTGAGACGTTTGATGGAAAGAGGTATTCCCGTTCGGGCAGTAAGTCGAAAGCCGGATAAGCTTCGTCAACAAATGGCGGACTTGGCGTTGTCCGGGATTGAAATCTGTGCTGCCGATGCAAATGATTCCGAATCCATGCGCAGAGCTTTGGCGGGTACCAGTCAACTATTTCTAGCGTTATCCAACAACCCTAAACAAGTGGAACTAGAGACATCCATTATTCAGATGGCTGCGCAAGAGGGAGTGGAGCATGTCGTCAAAATATCCAGCCCAGCATATGACGAACGTTCACCAGTAACTGTAGCAGGCTGGCATGAACAAATTGAGCAAGCTCTAGTGAAATCCGGGATGACATATACAATGCTGCGCCCCTATGCTTTTATGCAAAATCTGCTCCGACTCGCACCAACCATTACAACCCAAGATGTATTCTTCGGCTGCATTGGAGATTCCCCGTGCAACTTCATTGATTGCCGAGACATCGCAGATATTGCCACAGAAGTGCTGACTAGAGACAAACCAGTGAACCGCATCTATACGCTGACGGGTTCCGAAGCATTCACTTATGCACAGATTGCAGATAAAATGTCCACCCTGTTCAATCGGCCAATCGGATTCCTCAACCTCAAACCCGAGGAGCTTCGAACGGATCTGATCGAACATGGACAGATGCCTCCTTGGCTTGCAGACCACGTGGTAGAAATTCAGACGATGTCTACCGTTGTACCAGAGAAGCCGACGGATATCGTTCAACGCTTGCTTGGCAGAGCGCCGCGCTCGCTTGATGTATTCCTGAGAGAGCATCGAGATGCATTTAAACCAAGGCTGTAAACCAAGTTATAGAATAACGAAAAGTCATAAAGAATTATGGACAAACAACTATGAGATCTACAGGAATCATAGGCGATAATAATGTTTTTAATGAGAACCACAATTTAAATGTCTATTTTTCTGGACACACCCATTTATTATTCAAAAGTTAACCACTTAATTGTAGCATTAGGATAGAAGCATTCGCATTGATCTGTGTTCCGCTTGCAAGGGTCTGCAGATCAACTGCCGATGCACTGGAATGATTCCGTAATGTCAGTACATCACTTGATGTAGCAGTGATAATGATCATTCCTGGATTGGGCAACGATGAAAAATACCGCGTAGTCCCCAGCATTACAAAAAAATCAACCACGATTTCCGATTGCCTTATGTATGATTCATGTCAAAAAATCTATACACACTTCACTTTGAAAGCTATACTATGGATAACTATCTCACTCAAATATTTCCATATACTCCGATCATAAGAGTTCCTTGTAACAGGTACAGTTCTGAAAGTTATGCCCAAACTGAGGTGATACCGATGAAACATTTACTTCCAGATTTAATGTCTTTATTGCGCACGGATATGGGTACTCTGGATACAGTCCTCCCCACCCCCTGCATCCCTTCATCGACATCGCTGGTAGATGCCATCTCCTTATTCGACACATCTTCTTATCTGTTCGTTCAGGATGAAGGACCCGTACTGGGATATATCGTGGTATCCGATGTCCTGCATGCCATGATGCATGCACATCGCCTAATAGAAGCTTATTTTGAGACCACACTGGAGACAGCGGGTTCAGCTCTGACATTAATTAATGAAGATGCCAAGGTGGCCTACTGGACAACTGGCGCGGAGCATGTTTTTTCGATCAGCAAAAATGATATTATCGGACAGCCTGCGGCAGACTTTTTTCCGCCTGATCGACTTCAGTCTCTCAAGACGTTGTATACCGGCGAAACGGTCTATCGCAAACAGCATCAGCCACGGCCCGACCTGTTCGCCCTGATTAATGCTCGTCCTGTCCAACTGGATGGACATATTGTGGGTGCAGTTGCTGCCGAAGTGGATATAACAACTGAAATCCGATTACATCAGGAACTATTACATATGACATCCAAAGTTCAACATCTGGAAAAAGCCGTTGCCAGACTGCGTCCTGACACAGATCCCTTTGCTCGCATCAAAGGCAGCAGCCCAGTGATTCACCAGTGTTTGGAGACCATTCGCAAGATCAGCACCACCTCAGCAACCGTACTTATTCTCGGGGAGAGTGGCACAGGCAAGGAGTTATTCGCCAAAGCCATTCATGATCTTCGTGAATTGCAGACGGCACCGTTCATCGCGATTAACTGCGGGGCAATTCCCGCTTCCTTGTTCGAAAGTGAATTATTCGGCTACGAAAAAGGCGCCTTCTCCGGAGCGGATCCCAAAGGCAAAAAGGGCAAGATTGAACTTGCCGAAGGGGGTACTCTTTTTCTGGATGAGATCGGTGAGATGCCATTGGAATTGCAAGTGAAACTGCTTCGGGTGTTGCAGGAGAAGAGTTACTTTCCTGTGGGGGGAACGCGAATGAAACAGGCCGACTGCCGGATTATCGCTGCGACCAATCAGAATCTACGGAGTATGATTGCCCGCAATCAATTCCGAGAAGATCTCTACTATCGGCTGAATGTTATTAATCTTGTCATCCCTCCTCTGCGTGTGCGCAAGGAAGATCTATATGAATTAACCCAAACGTTCCTTCAAGAATTCTCATTGCTGTATAACCGTCATATTGAGTTGGTTCCACCCGAAGTATTCAAATTGCTATTCCAATATGATTGGCCAGGCAATGTACGTGAATTACGAAATGTGATCGAACGCCTGACCATTCTGACGACAGATGGTGAGGTGAAGCAGGAATACCTGCCTGATACCCTCACTTCCCTCACCATGCATGAACAGTCCGAAGTTCAACTGACATCCGGAATTCATTCATATGCCAACAACGAAAATCAGCAACGTCAGGATTCGGCGGGAGCAGAACCAGAACCTCGATCCATTGCAAATGTGGACGAATTAGATCCCTCGAATGATTCCGAACTTGTCTCGGGTGTTACCTACCAGCAAAAATTGGACACCTATGAGGCGCAACTTCTAATTCAATATCTGAAAGCAGCAGGTGGCAACAAACGAACACTCGCCAAGCAACTTGGCATCTCCAGGGCAACACTCTATAACCGCATGAAGAGGCTTGGTCTATGACCAGCCTCTTCTTGTCGTCATTATCGGTATGATGAACGAATAGAACCCTACAAAATCCGCGCCAAGCGAGTCAGCGCTGTTCTGAGATGGCGATAGAATGTCGCCCGACTCATGGAACACGTCTGGGCTGCGGCAGTTGGATTGCCAGCATGCGTCCAGTAGGCCGCGTATAACAGCATCTGATCCTGTGGAGATAGGCCATGCACTCTGCCTTCCAACAGATCCATGACATACAGCTGTAACTGGATTCCATCCTTTACTCCTCTAACCCTGTCAGCATATTCATGCAATTCTCCCGGGGAACGAAGATCCCCCAACATCTTGCGAACATCCTGTTCAGTCCAGATAACACCATCCACTTCTGTTGTTTCCGGCTGTATACGATCTTCTGTTGATTTCGGATCAAGCAGAGACATGACCCACTCTCCGAATTGCCCGCTACGCAAATCCAAATCAAGTATGTCCGCCCGGTCCTCGAATCTGTCACAGACACGAGTGCGGGTTCTTCGCATCTGGAATCCAATACTTTGCAAAAATAGTTTCAGGTGAGGATTCGTTGCAACGAGCATCGCTCTCGCACCATCACCCAGTAGAGATAGTCGATCAAGTGCCATGTATCCCACCAGTTCTTCTCGTGTATAACCAGGCACATCATCTCTTGCCGCAGCCAGCAATGCAAAGTGAGTATCACTCTGATCGGGGTCATTCTCAAGCTCCTGTAGAGTGAAGCATTCCTGCATCTCATTCGGAAAATATTTCAAAAGCAGCTCACTACTACCCCTATGTACAAGTACCGTGATGAACATGGCGATTGTCTCCCCAAGCTTGTCACGCATCAATACGATTCCTTCAGGATAACGGTGTGCCAACTCATCCAGGAAGGGACCGTAGGACACAGCCTGCCATGGTTCCACGCTGTACTCGCACCATTGCTGTAACAAGCTGTGCAGAGCGGGCAGATCCTCTTTTCTCATCGTCTCAAGAGGGGAGAACAGGGAATCACGAGACACGTCTGCGTACTTGCGGTATTGAAGCATGGATTCCTGACAGAGCAGCAGCATCTTTCGGGCGATTTGACGACGCTCATGAGCCCCTGCGTGTTCATGTAGCGGTTTCAGCAGCTTCGCAATCTTGATACGCATTGTCTGCAACCGATGTGGCTCACGCTGTCGAAAATCCCGGAGCAGATGCACCCTGGCCATGTCATGCAGTCCAAGACCATCCGGACTGGAACGGATAAACGACATCTGTCTCAGCATGTGGTAGTCTTCTTGCGTCACAGTCATGTCCAGGACAGATGATAACAATTCCTGATTGGCTGTCTCAATCAGTGTCAGTACCTCCACCATGGGATGTAGATGGGAATTGGTCAGTTCCAATAATAATCGTGCACTGATCATGTGTGATAGCTCAGCCCATTCGGACTGAGGAAGATTCCTCCTCTGATCCGCAGCTTCTACAGCAAGGGCCAGCCCCAGCGGATGTCCATCGGTCATTCGCGTAATGGTACCTGCCATCCCCTGATCCAGAAAGCCTGCCAACGTGATATATTCCGTAATCTCATCCACTGTGAAATGTTGAAGCCGCATCTGTATAAACCTCTGATGTAATCGGGGATGTGTCCGCCAGGTGGACGCCAGTTCCGGGCGTGATGCAAGAATGACAAGTATCCCTCTTAACGGAAGTTTGGATACAAAGACTTCCATGAACCAGCTTTCTAACAGAGCAAGCTCTTCATAATTATCCACGGCCAGGACCAATCTCTTCTCGATCGATGTGTCTCTCAGCAGACTCAATGGTCGTGGGTATCCTTCACTATCCATTGTTTCCAAGCCTAATGTAGAGGACAAATAATCCATAAAAACGGAAGGAGTTGCCCCACATGATCGACCATCCATCCATATTGCCGTCGCACCTCGATCCCGAGAGACAGATAACATCTCTGAAAGCAAGGAAGATTTACCAATGCCTCCCATGCCCGTAATTGAAAATATGGTTAATGGGGCTTCCGGATGATTGAACCACCGCTCCAGTGTCGTCAGTTCCTTGGTTCGACCAATGAAACGTTTGCCATCCTCAACATATTTGTCGTATTTCGCCTCACTACTGTTTCCCATATATGTCCTCCGTACTAGATACTGGTACTTTTAATATACTTTTTTCTCTCACAAAATTGAGACTATATTGAGACGCGCAATTGCATGTGAAGTGATAGAATCTTGTTAAAAGCCAATTTAATGGAAATATTCAAAACAGCGGACATGGAAACGTATAACAAGGTATACATAAACGCCTCCGCATTATTTCTTATCATAATGGATCATTCCGCCGATCAAACTGCAATCAACATGTTACATGAGTATTTACTGATCTCGAATTCATGCTTCCCTTTCATACCCTACTACCAGCCCGATATTCCAGGAAAGGCGGATTTGTGTGAGAATAAACCTCGATATCTGTAATCTGAGCGGACAACTCGGAATCAATCCCAAACGACTTAATGAATGGCTGCACCAAAGTGGCATTTCAATGGAGGACAACGACGCAGAACCGGAAGGACGCCCTGACCGGTCATCCCCTCCGTATCGGCTGGCTGCACCATCTTCCTTATCACTGGCACCTTCCTCCGGTCAAACGAAGCTATATCGGGGCCGACGCTCCACTCCTACCCTGCAACACCTTCCCGCCTCGTTACAACGGACTCGGCGGATCAGTAAAAACTGCTAGACTGTGCACAAGGTAGTGTAAGATGGGTGCACAGTCTGTCTTACATCCCTTTCACCCCATCAAGAGGATTGCCACTGCCCATTCTCAATCATCGCGTGCGCGAGTAACGCCATCTCCAGACAGATTCTTCTCCCTTGATCCATGTAACCTGGACCCATCAGTTCTTCCAGCTTCTCCAGCCTGTTGTACAACGTTTGCCGATGAATAAATAACTGGGCAGCTGCATCCCGTTTGGAACCAAAGTTCTGCAGGTAAGCATCCAACGTCTCCACCAATCGCAGGTGATGCGTTTGGTCATGTTCAATCAACATACCCAGGTGATCTTGGACAAAGGGTTGCAGGAAGGATTGGGGTAACGCTTTTAACATTTGATATATACCCATACGTTCGTAAAAGTGAACATGTTCCATCAGATCTACCGATCTTGAAACTTCGATCACCTGATAGGCCTCCTGAAGGCTCTCCGGCAGGCTGGTCAAACGGTTGCGTAACTTGCCAAATCCCACATGAATCATAACCTGTTTCAAGTTACGGCTCGCAAACCGTTTCACGTCCTGGGTAATCCCCTCCAGCAATCGCAGCAGTTGATGACGTGCAGCAGCCGTTACCGCTTCCTTCGCACAGCACAGATATACCTGGTTGTTCTTCAGCATAATCAGGCTAGGCAGATTGTTCTTCTTGAGCAGGGAACGCAGCAGGACAAGAACATCCTGATGATTGGCTTCCATTCTCTCCCGGCCTGTACCCTTCAATCGATGCTCAATCTCGATGACCCCTCCGGCAAACCAGTACTGTCCCTTCACCAGCAAACGAAGCCCCATTCTAGTCTGAGCCTGTTCCTCCTGATGGATGTTGCCATTCATCAGATCCTGGATCAGTTCATTCTGATTGCGGACCATCTTCTCCTCAAGAAACTGGGAACGAAGCGTGAGCGCTGCCGCCGCCTTCGCTGTATAGTCGAGCAACAGCTTGAGATATTCGACTGGAGCTGCGGGATGCACAATCATGCCTACAGCCGAAAATACCTGGCCAAAACAGACGACCGGATGACACAGCAGAGCCTTCTCTTCGTCGATGTGGAACCATAATTCGGTATCTGAATCATTCAAATCCAGATGTTCTACCTCATGCTCATACCAGGTATAGATGGCCTGTTCCATCTCCGGAACAAGTTCGGGCACAAAACTGCCTGGCTCCATGGACGAAATGTACACCACCGGTTTGGTAGCATACTCATGCAGCAGGTTCAGCACAGCAGACATATCCGTACTCTGTAATGTTCGTTGCTGAAGCTGACGGGAGTATGCTTCCAGACTTTTCAGCAACTGGTGTTGATGATTAATGAGCAGAGAGTGAATATCCTGTGTAATCTCGACAAAACGGACCGGTTGTTCAAATACGATCAGCGGAAACTGGTGTCTGTTCGCCAGTTCAATCAGTTCTTCCGGGATTCCGTATATGCTGGTACCAAACTCCACACATAGCCCCGCTGCCTCACTGCCAATGAGCTGAAGCAGATACTCTTCGCGCCCTTCTTCCGATTGAAGCCACAGTCCAGTGGATAAAATAAGATCATGGGGGCTTACGAATGGAGATACATTTGTAATCTCCAATACATGAACCCAACCAACCTGACGGTTCACTCCATCCTTCCCTGCCGCTAGTCGTGCTCGGCCAAATACTGGACGTGCAAGGATATCTTTGATCGTAAACACACGGTCATTTCGCAATATCGATCCCTCTTTGTGTTATTTTTTCTTACATTATAATCTATGGACAAATGTCCTGAACAGTCTTTTTCGACAATATGTTGAGTTCGATTCCTAAAAATTAGACATCAAGTAAGGTGCAAAACGATTATTCAAGTCATAAACTTGTAGTATAATCTAACAACCAATAAATGGACGAGGTGCATGGTGATGAGAATCGGAATTCCCAAAGAAATCAAGAACAATGAGAATCGTGTAGCAATGACTCCGGCCGGGGCTGCTGATTTCATCAGAGCCGGTCACCAGGTACTGATTGAACAAGGCGCGGGGATCGGCAGTGGATTCACGGATCATGAATATCAAGCTGCGGGCGCCGAGATTCGGATTGATGCCAAGTCAGTCTGGACCGAAGCCGATATGATCATCAAGGTGAAAGAACCACTTGCCAGTGAATATGGATATTTTCGTCCGGGACTGATTCTGTTCACATACCTGCACCTCGCAGCGGAACCCGAGCTTGCCAAAGCCCTTATTAAAAGTCGGGTAACGGCTATTGCGTATGAGACGTTGGAGGTTAACAATACCCTCCCCCTGCTAACCCCTATGAGTGAAGTTGCAGGCCGCATGGCCTCCCAGATCGGAGCACAACTACTGGAGAAAACGGAAGGTGGAAAAGGCATTCTGTTGTCCGGTGTACCAGGCGTCAGTCGGGGGAAAGTGGTCATTATTGGTGGCGGTACAGTCGGAACAAATGCAGCCAAAATTGCTATTGGTCTTGGCGCCGATGTGACCATCCTTGATCTGAATCTGAATCGTCTGCGCCAGTTGGATGATATCTTCGGCAATCAGATCCACACGCTGGTATCCAGCCCATCCAACATCGCAACAGCTGTTGCGGCGGCAGATCTGTTGATCTGTGCGGTGCTGATTCCGGGCGCCAAGGCACCAACGCTTGTCAGCGAGCAAGTGGTTAAGACGATGGCACCGGGTTCGGTCATTGTGGATGTGGCGATTGATCAGGGCGGGATCGTTGAGACCATTGATCATATCACAACCCACGATGAACCGACCTATGTGAAACATGGCGTCGTGCATTACGCGGTGGCGAACATGCCAGGCGCCGTGCCGCGGACGTCCACGGTGGCGCTGACCAACGCCACCATGCCTTATGCGCTGCAGCTGGCGAACCACGGTGCAGCCGCCGCGATTCGCGGCAGTTCGTCCATTCGCAGCGCGGTTAACGTGCTGAATGGACACATCACGTATGAGGCGGTCGCCCGGGATCTCGGGCATGCCTATGTTCCTGCGGGTCAGGCGCTGGAGAATACCGCCGCTGTCCAGTGATCTTGATATGATCGTTCCATCCGGCGCCTTGTCGCCAGGCCTGTGGAACGCAATAGAAGCGCAAGTCGGGCAGATGATGTTCCCGGCTTGCGCTTCTTGATTTTTTTCACATAGGATAGCTTGTTGGTTGGTATAAGGCCTTTAGGTTGCTCCGGTTTTTGGCGCTTCAAACTGCTCGCTCACTGCACACTTCGCGGAAGTTGCAATCCCGGCAGGACCGGTGCGAAGGCATCGCTGTGAAGTAGGTGACGTCCTTGGGACGGTTATAATACTCATCCTCCACGCAGGATCGCATCTCCTCAATGTAACGACCCACGTTCTCCTCCACCTTCCGGATATCCTCTTCTGTCGCTGTAAACTCTCGGTGCTTTCCGGTTAATAAGTACTCCACTCGCAGCTCAATCTGCTCCAAGGGAACCCGGTAGTGTTCTCTCACATAGGATGCGTATAGCATTAGCTGATCCGAGAAGTCATCTTCCTTGCCCGTCTTCCAGTCCACAATGACGATATTACCGTTACTGCGCCGATACAATAAGTCCATCTTCACATACACGCGCGTATCGTGCAGCATCATGGTATCCCATTTCTCGATCTCCAAAATGTCCGTACTTGCCCGGGACAAGTCCTCCCACGTAAGCGTCTGGTACAGGTTACTGACACAGGCCGAAGCCCGTTCCTTAATCGTGGCAATCCGGTCATTCAACGTATCATCCCCGTAATAGATCTCGGACAGCATCGTGCGATTCTTGGGGTTCAGCCGCCACTGATCCGCGTCCATGGATTCCACATACGCCTGATTCAGCAGCTTGCGTACCGTCTGTTCCAGGAAGTGTTCACGCGGTTTATCTTTGCCCTCTTCCCTGCTGCGTACCGCCGACTCACACATCCGATGCGCGAGGTCCCCGAAGACAAGATACAGATTGCTGAGCTGCTTCAGACGGTACAGACGAACCTGCATCTCATCAGCAGCGTCTGCCTTCCAGCCGTTATGGGCACCGTAATAATGATAATAATATTTGCGCAGGCACTCATCGAACATACTCGCCCGCGACTGCGAATAAGACCATTGCGGGTATTGTGCCATAAGGTATTCTGCCTTTCTGTATGCCGGATCTGCATGAGATCCCTTAATGCTCACAGTATAAAGCCCGGGCAACATTGCCGCAAGCATGCTTCCGTTATTTTCTTCTGACGCAACCGTTTCCGATTCGATCCGTATCGTTTATATAGTAACATCACCAAAAGATGAAATTGCGGAGCAGAACGCTTAATATACTCCATAGAGGGCAGCGAATCCCAGACCGGGATGTTAGTATGGGTCTAACCCAGGGCCAGTGGGGGCCCGCGCTAACGAATCTCACACACCTTATCACGTGGATTATGAGGTTTTATGGAAACTAACGAACCCCAGACACGCTAATTAGTCTTTTTTCGATTGTAGAACGTGTTTATTTTATAAAAAAATTGTACAGGCATATCCTAAAAGGAGGCACTACCCATGAATCGACCGGATTGGTTCCAGGCGGAAGAAGCATTACAACAGATCCAAGTCATCGGAAGCGACCGGAATGAGCTCGTGAACATCATCGGCGATGTAGAAGGATTGAATTGCATTGGCACAGGTACGGATGCGGCTGTATTTACGTATGACGGCTTGCCGCAGTATGCCTTCAAGATGTACTCGGATCATGCCTTGGACAAACTCGAAAATGAAAAACAGGTATACGAGCAGCTCAAAGGCCTGACATACTTCCCTACCTATTATGGCAGCGGCCGGAATGTACTCGTGATCAGTTTTGAACCTGGGGATACCTTGCTGGAATGTTTGGAAAAAGGAATCCCCGTCCCCGAGCAGGTCATGCTCGATGTGGACGCAGCGCGAGAAGCCGTTCGCAGCCGCGGGCTGAACCCTCGTGACATTCATCTGAAAAATGTAATCCTCCAGAACGGACGCGGGAAAGTAATTGACGTCTCCGAGTATATTCAAGACGGCAATGACAATCGCTGGGAGCATCTGGTCTGGGCCTATCACAACATCTATCCACGAATCAAAGGAACGCCCATATCTCCACGCATGCTGCAAACGATCAAATGGGGATACAATCAACTCGATCATGCCAATGTCAAAATGGACGACCTCGCCAAGAAAGCGAATAGATTGTTCTCCAGATTTATGAAATGAGCACGTTGTACACGTAGATAATTGTCTTGATATTATTGAATCAAAACCACCCGGATAATAGCCTTGAAGAGGCCTTTATCCGGGTTATTCTCATAGGGTCACAACCATCTTTATAGACATTTTATTCGAGACTACTGGTAAACTGGTCGTGCTCAATCTTCTTTTCTTCCACGTCCCTGCGAGGGGGTCATGCCCTTGTATTGTTTATATAACTTGGTAAAATAGTTGGCGTTGTCGCAGCCAACTCTGGCGGCGATCTCCGTAATGGTCAGACTACTGCCTTGCAGCAGCTGCTCTGCCTCACTCATCCTGCACCCGTTCACGTATTCCACAAAAGTACGTCCGGTCAGCTTTTTAAACATTTTGCAGAAGTGATACGCATTCAATCCCACATGACTTGCCGCTTCCGTAACAGACATCTTACCTGTGGGGTCCGCTTCAATCTGTGCAATCAACTGTTTGAAACGTTCGCGGTTTGGAAAATATGATCCGACCGTTTTATCCGGTAGCTGCTGCGGCATAAAGGTACGCGCAAGCAGGGTGAACAAGGCATGCAGCTTGGATTTCACCACGAGCTGATAAGCCGGGGGCTGTAACGCCATTTCCTCCACAGCTTCATTCAGCAAAGAATAATAGCCTGTGCAGGCTGTGTTTTCTTCTGTCGGTTTGACCGGAAACCTCACTCTTCCTTCCAAATACGGCGCGACATATTGCTCATGCACAGGATCATGAGTGAAATCATGGAACAGTGCACGGTTCACTACAACGGAATCATAATGCACATCCCCCTCATCCAGAGCATATCCGACATGCAGTGTACCTCCAGGAATGATGATGACCTCACCTGCTCGAACCACATAAGGTTTGCTATCAATATGAAACAGCGCACTGCCCTTGCGCATAACAATCAGTTCAAAGTGTTCATGCCAATGCAAATACAGAATACATTCTTCAGCTTTCATATCTGAACACCGATTTTGGAACAACTGAAATGGATGTGATTTATGATCAATTCGGGTATTTTCGTGAAGCGCTTTCAGATCCAGCACGACTTCTTCCCCCTCTTCACAAGATCCGACTATTATTACACAAGATTGTTTAGAGCCATCCCGTTAATCCACGGCTATAATGAGTGTGTCACGAAGTACTATAAGCCAATATTGGAGTGAAATACAACCATGAATAAATCATTACGCATCGGTACCCTTGTAGGCGGGCAGGACGCCGTCCGCGTTATCCCGCAGATCATGCAACACGGCTTCGAATCATTTAACCTGACCTTCTGGCAAACGACTGGTGATCTGGACCTGGCAGAGACAGCCAAACGTGTCCGTGAAATTGTGGACGAACAAGGCATTGTCATCTCCTCGGTGAGTGTATTTGGTAACCCGCTAACGGGAGCCGGAGACAACGCCGATACACTGGCAAGCTGGGAGCGGGTGATTGATCACGCACAGCTCTTCGGTGCAGATATCGTCTCCGGGTTCACCGGACGTCTGACCGATCAACCCATTAACGAGTCCATCCCCCGGTTCAAGGAAGTATTTGGTGAACTGGCACGCCGGGCAGCAGACAGGGGTGTACGCATTGCTTTTGAAAACTGTGATATGGGTGGAACCTGGCAGACAGGCGACTGGAACATTGCCCATAATCCGACGGCCTGGGAGATGATGTTTGATGCTGTTCCGGATGAAAATGTAGGCCTGGAGTGGGAGCCTTGCCATCAAATGTCCAGCCTGATTGATCCTATTCCACAGCTACGCAAATGGGCTCATAAAGTCTTCCACGTACATGGCAAAGATGCCACGATTGCCTGGGATATTGTCAAGGAATACGGCGTGCATGGCCCACGGGAATTTGTCTGGCACCGCACACCCGGCTTCGGGGATAACAACTGGGCAGACATTATCACCATTCTGCGTCAGAACGGTTATCAGGGCACGATTGATATTGAAGGCTGGCATGATCCCGTCTACAAAGACGAACTCGAAATGACCGGACAGGTGCATGCTTTGCGATATTTGAAACAATGCCGCGGCGGCGATTTTGTGCCCAATCCGGTATAGGAAACCAACCTCAACTTAAACCTAATTTACTGCTGGCTTGAGGTTGGATAACAACCTTAATTTATCTATTCCTCATTTCTCGAAAACAATGCGAGCTGTATAACACAATCCATGCGAAGGAGATGAGAACATGACTCATCCTTATCGGGTAATTATCGCTGGCTGCGGTGCCATGGCAAACACGTGGGCGGACTATGCCTTGCAAAGGTCAGATACAGAAATCGTGGGACTGGTCGATCTGTATGAACAGACAGCCCTTGCTTTTGCTACAAGACATGGCCTCACCTGCCCCACGTTCACCGATATCCGTGAAGCCATTCAAGCGACTGGTGCTAATATCGTATTTGATGTCACGATTCCGGCGAGTCATTACGGCATTGCCATGACGGCGCTGAAGGAAGGATGTCATGTATTTGGCGAGAAACCACTGGCAGAGTCCTTCTCCGATTGCACAGATATTGTGCAAACCGCTCGCAGCACAGGACACATTCAAGCCGTCATGCAGAATCGCCGTTTTGATCCGCGTATCCGCGCCTACCAGCACCTCATTTCCGGCGGAGCTATAGGGCAGGTAGGTTACGCAGGGGCTGACTTTTTCCTCGGGCCACACTTCGGCGGATTCCGGGATCTGATGGATAGTCCGCTGCTGCTCGATATGGCGATACATACGTTTGATCAGGCACGATATATTCTCGGAGCCAACCCGGTATCGGTATACTGCCATGAGTTCAATCCTCCAGGTTCCTGGTATCAGGGCAATGCGATGGCGTTATGTATATTTGAGATGTCCGACGGGTCCGTATTCAACTATCGCGGATCCTGGTGCGCAGAAGGTGTACCCACATCATGGGAAGCAAGCTGGCGCGTAATCGGTGAAAAAGGAACCGCCATCTGGGATGGTCATGATGACATCTATGCTGAGGTGCTTACTGCGCAAAGCCTGGATGCTGACGGCAAACCATCCTTTTTCCAGCCAAGTGAGCGGATTGAAGCGGAACTGCCTGTCATGGACAAAACAGGTCATCACGGCTGTCTCGAAGACATGTTCGCCGCACTGGAATCCGGCCGACTGCCTGAGACCGATTGCAGCGATAACCAGTTTAGCATGGCCATGGTCCTCGCTTCCTTGGAAAGCGCACGCACAGGCCAGAAAGTCTTCATCGCCGATCTACTGAAAAACACATAGCGAAGCGCCTGTGTTTTTCATATTAAACAAAGCCCAACTGCAAAGTTCAGCAGTTTGGGCTTTCTTGTTTTTACCTACTCCCCTTGCCTATACAAGGTACAAAAAAGTTTCTGACAAAACACGAAGTAGTGTAGGGGACGAAATCGATTCTGAAGAAACGAAGTGTTCGCCTTTATCACCGGATTTCGACTTTACAGAAGTCGATCAGGAAATCCGGGGATAACAGCGATCGAAAGAACGATTCGTAACCGGAACGGCCACTTTGCAGGCAGTGAGCAATTATTTTTTTGAACTACATCTTTTATAGAATTCCTTTTTTCATTGCCTTGTACACTAACTGCGAGAACAGACTGTTGGACCAAGCAAACCATGGTCTAGTGAACGTGTTTGGATCATCGGCGTGGAAGCCCTCATGCATATATCCAGTACCCGCATCCGTGTTCTCCAGCAATTCAATCATCGCTAGCATCTCCTCGTCATTGTCTGCGGTCAGACCCTGCATGGATAGCGCCATATGCCAGATGTATCCCGGAGGGGTGTGAGGGCTACCTATACCTTTGGCTACCTTCCCTTCATAGTAGAACGGATTTTCCTTACTTAAAATGAATCGACGTGTGTTCTGATACACCCTGTCTTCAATCGAAGCATATTCGATATACGGAATGGACATCAGCCCAGGCGTGCCCGCATCATCCATCAGACAAAAGTTACCGTAACCGTCCGTCTCATAGGCATAAATCTGCCCATACTCTGGATGACGGTAAGTACCGTACAGGGCAATACCATGTCGTATTTCTTCTTCCAAACGAGCCATCCGGCTTACCAGTTGTTCATCCCTGAACACCCACTTCGCGATCTCCCCCATCTGGCGCAAGGTTACCGCAGCGAACATGTTCGCCGGAATATTATAATGAAAATCACAGGCATCATCACTCGGACGAAATCCGGACCAGATCATCCCCGTGTAATTCACAGGCATACCCAATCCTTCATTACGCAGCGTATCATGGGCTGGACAATTACGGCGCATGAACCGGTAAGGTGAACGCTCTGAGTGATGCTGTTCTGTCTCCCACAGGTGTACGATATTCTCCATCACTTTCTTGAAGCGCTCATCGAATATATCTGTAAGTTCAGTCTCCTGCCAATATGTATAAGCCAGCTTCATAGAGAAACAGAGGGAATCCAGTTCAAACTTCCGTTCCCACACCCAAGGTGACATCTCCGTCTCATCATTGGCATCCCAATGCCATCCATTCGCCGTTTCATTGAATGCATTAGCATAGATGTCCATATCAGCATAGAACGTATGCCGTTTGATTAGGCCTCCGATAATACGCTGCAACTTCTCGTCACCCTTGGCAAGCGGAACATAATGCATGACCTGCTCTACGGAATCCCTTAACCACATCGCGGGAATATCCCCTGTAATCACAAAGGTTGTTCCATCATCCAGCAGCTTCGTGGTCGTTTCCAGTGTATTCGGAAAACAATTGCGAAACTGAGCAAGCAATCTCGGTCGATGTTGCAAACGCTCGTCCGCCTCAGTAAGAATATCCTGCACAGCTTGTGGCAATTCCAGTTGTGGCATAGGGATTTTCGGTAATCTGAACTGTTCCATGGATGTCGTCTCCTTACAACTCTATTGTTATTTTTGTTATGATAATTTATAATAACATTATTATTTGTAAGTGTACTGTGTCAGAAGATGATCGTCAAATGAAGGAGTAATGATATGTCACGCAAAGTATCCATTCAGACGCTGGCTGACCAGCTCGGATTATCCAAATATGCCGTCTCCCGCGCACTCAGTGGCAAGACGGGTGTCAGTGAAGCAACACGCGCACGAGTTCTGGAACTCGCTCGTGCTTTAGGATATCGCCAAAGTACTCCAGGTGCTAACAATATTCCTGCTGCAAACCATGCAGATTCGTCCGATCCACCGTTCGCTCTCATATGCATGAATCAGCTCAACCGCGGTGAACCCCACTACTGGCAACGTGTTCTGTCAGGCATGATCTCCGCCTGTAATGAGCGCGGTTGGCATCATGCGATTGTATCTCCCTCACTCGGAGTGATGGACGAGAACACCTCTCCCGAAAAAGCCATTGCTCCTCATTTGGACTGGGAACGATGTGCTGGGATTATTGTCATGGGGGCTTTTCCTCATACAGTTCTGCAACGGCTCTCTCAGACGGGTCGGCCTATTATTCTGGTAGATCATCAGGAACCCCTGCTGAATTGTGATACGATCAGCCATGATAATCTGGAAGCTGGCATCACCGTCGCGAGGTATCTAATATCTATGAATTGCCGAAGGATCGGCCTCATCACAGATGATGGTCGTGCTGCCAGCTTTGCGCAGCGGAAAATCGGGATTGAGTTGGCTTTGAACCATTTCCATGTGGACACCAGTCATACGACCAGCTTCAGAGAATGGAACATTCCGTATGAGAACGGGGAATGGGTTAACCAATTGGCCACCAAAATTCAAAACATGCCAGATGACGAGCGCCCTGATGCCTGGATTGGTGTTAATGATGATATCGCCTTGCAATGGATGCACAAATTACAGGAGATAGGCATCTCTACACCTAAAGATTGCCTTGTCATCGGTATCGACAATGTACATTCTGCCGTTACGTCCTCCCCGCCTCTGACCACGGTTAATCTGTGCAAAGAGGAGCTTGGGCAACGTGCGGTGGAGGCTTTACAGCGCCGGATTGAACGCCCTGGGACGCCTAAAGAGACGGTTATGTTATCGACCACGTTGATTCCAAGGGAATCGGCATAATTTGGAAAGGGTAACTGCACTTTTCTGAAGATGGATTCGTTAGGTATTTGCTGTCCCCTGAGTCTGGTGCATACGAAAGAGGCCCCGCATACCATTATGCAGGGCCTCTTTCGTATATTAGGCTTATATCCTTATATGTCTATACATCTACACTTAAATCTGTTGATCCATCCTCATATCATCCACTCGAAGCTTCATTTACTTCATGTCTGAGAATTGTACTACTGGTTATTTCAGCCAAGGCAGGCTATCGTACGACGGAAGATCTACTTCCCAATTCACATCACGGACCTCTCGGTTAACTGCAGTTCGTTTCAAAGTGAATTTCGTTCCATTCTCTTTTTTAAAACCATGGATAATCAACCTGAGATCATCTACGATGTATTCTTCATTGTTTTTATTAGGCTGATTCGTAGTTCCCATCACTTCAACGGGATACTCCTTTCCTTCATGATCTATAGCCACCCATTGATCTCCATTAATATCATTTTGGAAAGTCCCTGATCCCTCCAAAACAAGAGAAGAGGTCCCTTCAAAGTTTCTTTCAGGTAGCTTTAATGATTGCTGCACTGGCCAATAATTGTATTTGGAAAATAAAACTTCATCTCCAAATTGTTCAAACTGTAGTACGTAGGTGTAGAATTCAGCATCCTTACGCATCTTTTCCAAATCCACTTCCACGGACTTCTCCTCCCACACCGGGATGGTGTAGCCATCGAGGACAAAGCGAATTTTCTTCGCATCCACCGTAACATAAGCAGGGTCCCATGTCTCAGACAACTTCAACTGACCACCGTTCTGGTTCAGTTCGCTCAAATCTCGAAGACGGAACTTGGCTTCACGTGTATCCGGTCTGTTCCCATTGAATATTCGATACTCATTTTTTTCAGGGATTTCGATATGATACATAATGTCCATATCATTTGCCCAATCCTCATCAACTTTGGCACGAAGTTCATTATCCAGACTTACATTCAGGTCAAGCCGGGTTCCGTTTGGCGTACGTACAAGCTGGGTCATATCGAACTTGAGCCCTTCTGGCGTCGTATATGTGTTATCCATAGAATTTTCAACAGCCAATGATTTAGCTTTGGTCATATCGATATTGAATTGGAAGCTCCAATCCACCGTAACTTCTCTATCTTCGTAGGATTTCTTCTCGTAATCATAATAGCTGCCCACATTTAAATTACGCAGTTCACCCCGCACGACCACTTGATCCGGAATTTCATCATGGAACTGGAATAACAATCGTTCAGTTACGGAACCCTTAGTTCTGGTATCTCTTGCAAGAGTGGCAACCTGTCGCCCCTCTTCATCCGTAACATGAATTCTCCCCATCGCAGACAGTGACCGTGATAACCCTAATCCATCAGGTGTTGTTTGTTGCATGGTCATTACCATATGAGATCGGTCTACAAGCACGTCTTCAATTTTAAGCGTGTAGCCCTGGTCATTGATATTGATATCCGGATTAACCACAAGTCCAAGAGGTTTAAGACGTTTATAATCATCCGCAAAATAGGAATATTTCAATGCTTCCGGCACAGGCATATTCGGTAGCGGAGGGCGATCCACAGCGCTCACTGAGGGGGAGGGTGGCTCTGTTGTACGGTCAAAAGCAAACCAGGCTCCTCCGGCAAGAATCACAACTGCCGCTGCGGCGATTCCAGTCCGACGCATCCAATGCGTTCTCATGGATTTTTTCACGAATGGATGCTCGTCTTCTCCACTTTCCATAGACACGCCATCCAACTTCTGCATGACCTTAAGCGTAAAATCTGCGTCCGGCTCCTCACGGTACAAATGCTCTTCCCACAACCGATCTTCATCCTTTGAAATAGGCTTCATACGTGGCTAAACCTCCTTTGCGTTCCATTAGCTTCCTCAGCGTTTTTTTCCCGCGATAAAGGGCATTGCGCACTTTGGTTGAACTCATACCTGTAATGTCTGCAATCTCTTCATAGCTCAACTCGTTTGTGTACTTCAGTAATAACACCAGGCGATACGATTCAGGTAACTGTTCGAGCTGTCGATATATTTCACGCTGCATCTCTTTATGCAGCACACGCTTTTCAGGTGTTTCATTACTGACGGGTTCGATCCCTTGATCGACCGGAGACATGACGGGTTTCTTTTCCCGTATAAAATCCCTCATCCGATTCACCGCAATGGTGTACACCCACGACGAGAAACTTCTTCCCTCCCGCCGCGACGGGAGATAACGATAGATACGAATGAATGTATCCTGAGCGAGATCCTGTGCATCCGGATGACTCGCGCCCATTCCGCGCATGATGCCGTAGACTTTATTTTTATATCGATCCACAAGCACGGAGAACAACTGCTTATCCCCTGCAACAATGCACTGAATAAGCTCCTCCTCCGGTATCTGTTGAGTCATGTAATCCCCCTTCTCTACAGCTTCCATGCATGGTTCTGTACTATATAGACGGAAGCCGTTCCCGAAACCTCTCACTTTATCCAAAAAAAAGAATTCGCCCTTATCGGCGAAGCCGAATGGGTGAACTCTGAATACACATATGTTAATTCCGCAGCACGATTCACTCTATAGATGACCTTGGAGCTGCACTTGTTCTTGCCTCTTAATCTTCCCTGTTCTTCTCCCCGACAAAATCAGCAAGCTGTGAATAGATCGCCACAATCTCATCCATCGACATACGCACGAGTCCACTGGACGATGGAGCGACGAACTCCTGGATCTCCTTGACGACCGGTTCGTCCTGGAATCCCCATTGCACTTTGGTACGCTTGCTGTACTGGGTGTATACACCTTTTCCGACAAAACAAGCGATGTCCGGTCGGTATTTCTCCAACTTTTGCCGTAAAATCTGTCGTCCTTCTGCGTACTCTTCCTTCGTAATATCCTCCATACCTCTGGTGGGCCGGGCCACAATATTCGTGAATCCATATCCCAGCTTCAGCAACTCTCCATCCTCCTGTGCATCATATAAACGCGGGGTTAATCCCGACCGTTCAAGGATGCGCCAGAACCGGTTTCCTTTGTAAGCATAATGATGACCCGTCTCTCCAGACGTAATGCTCGGATTGAAACCAATAAACAATATCGATAAACCAACATCCAGATGATCTGGAATCATGATGGGAAGCCCCCTTATCTTTTTTAACTAATTACATCTTTCGTGTGTGTATAAAATGATATAATAAGCAAAGTATTTTCGAAATCGGATTGAAATTTTCATGAAAAAGGAAGCTGAACTAATGATTGCAGACATCATGCTTGAAGTCGTCCTGCCCGTCTTTCTCCTGATCGCCGTCGGGTCCTGGATGCAAAAGGTGTTCAAGCTGGACTTGTACACACTCGCCAAAATCAATTTCTATTGTATTACCCCCGCAGCCGTCTTTATGAGCATGTACCACTCGGATATGTCGGGCGAACTGCTTGGGACCGTGACACTCTTTTACGCGATATATGTATTAATTCTCTATATTGTAGGTTCTGTATTTGCGCGCTCGCTTCGGATGAATAAAGGCATGAAGGCTGCCTTCAACAACAGTATTATGCTGGATAACGCAGGCAACTATGGACTGCCCATCAATGCACTGGTATTCCGTGGCGATCCACTCGCCTCTTCCATTCAGGCACTGGTCATGTCTTTGCAGGCATTACTGACGTTCACCTATGGCGTGTTGTCCATTCAGGGCGCGAAGCTCAAAGGTAATTACCGTGCGGTGATTATTGGATTTCTTAAAATGCCCGTTCCATATGCGCTCTTGCTGGGGATTCTGTTACACATGTGGAAGGTTCCCTTGCCTACGTTCCTGTCCATGCCGCTAACCTATGCGCAGCAAAGTATGGTTGCCGTGGCGCTGCTGACACTCGGAGCACAGATTGTAAAATATCCAATTCAACTGTACCGTCTTGATGTGTATATTAGCACATTTTTGCGTCTTCTGATTGGCCCGGCTATCGGCATTTCAATTGTGCTTCTGCTTGGGTTGGAAGGTATCGCTGCACAGGCACTCATTATCGCTTCGGGTATGCCGACCGGTGTCAACGCATCCATCCTTGCGGAAGAATACGATAACGAACCCGATTTTGCAGCCCAGACGGTGCTGATCTCAACGTTGCTTAACATCATTACGATAACAGCACTGATTTCTTATGCCAAAACGTTCTAAAATGAAAAATAAGTCCATGACCCATGAGCAGGGTTGTGGACTTATTTTTGCGGTGCTGAAACTATGTTTCAAACGTCGTTCGTTCCGGGAACTTGCCGCCTTCCCTGAATAAACATCGTACCAGTCGCTGCGCGGCTCGGTTAAAGAAAAAACTCGGGCTTACCCCATCCACCTGGACAGGTTCCAGTTCCTTCACACTTTCCTTGATCTTATTCATCTCAATGAGCCCCATCTTTCGCTCATTTGGTCCGAATCGATAAATAACCTTCTCATCGTCCTCCGTCTGTTTCACCAGCAGAATCACGGATGCCATACAGGTTACCCCCTATCGTTACGTTCTGAGATTCCATTAACTACTTGCCTACTATCATTATTACCCAGATTCTAGTGGAAGGATATAGGACTTAAGTTAGTTATACCTAAATTAAATATCCTGATATAAAGATTCTCTGGAATGAGTCGTTAGGCTCACAAACACCGTGTTTACACTATCCTAATGGATAGTCACTGTCATGAAAGTGCGTACTGCCCAAGTCGTTTTTCTCCGTTTATACTAACCTTATCTTGAATTCCCAAAGGAGAGAAATATATGTCTACAGCTCAAATATATAGCCACGGTGTCCCGTGGGAAGAGGCATTCAGTGTGGCTCAGGGATACAGTGTTAACGGTACGATCTACATTGCAGGACAATTTTCACATGATATGCAGGGGACGTTTATTGGTGTCGATGATATTGAAGCACAGGTTCGCCAGACACTCGATAACTTGGATCGTGTGCTCGCCGCATTCGATGTAACCAAGTCGAACATTGCTGAACTGGAGATTTTCTTAGTTCATCCGCAGGAGCATCTTGAGCCATGTGTTGCCGTGTATAAAGAGTACATTGGTACTCATCGTCCGGCTGTTACGATGGTTGGGACATCGGGTCTGGCCTTCCCTCATCAACTGATCGAGATTCGCGCCGTTGCTCATACCAACTGATTCGGAAAATCCCTAACGCTCCAGCACTAAGAAAAACGACCTGATGAGGTATTCACTTTAACGAAGTTCATACACACAAAAAAAGCAGGGTCGGATAAAATCCGCACCTGCTTCATCATTTATTCTTTTTATTAAACAATTTACAAACGCGGGTCTACCCGCTCCGACTCCAGTGATAGCGTTGCCAGCACACATTCATGAATTCGCTCCACTGGCTCTCTGCGTATAAAGCGCTCAATCCCCTCCATGCCCAAAGCACTCTCCATTAAGGCGTGGCGTTCTTTTTTGGATGTTTTACGTTTACGAAGTCGGGACAGATTCTCGGGTGCCAGGTAATCCATACCATAGATGATGTGCAAATATGCACGTCCTCGTACTTTAATCGCAGGCTGGATGATTTTATTTCCGTTCCAGGCGCGGAACGTTTCAGGTTTGATCACAATTCCCTCATGTCCTTCCGCCGTAATCTCATCCCACCAACGAATGACATCCGCTTCATCTGCCTCACTTGCGATCACGCGATATTCCGTCTCCATCATCAAGGTCGACATACGGGCGAACTCACGGTTTTGTTCCAAATGCCATTCATGGGTTTGCTCCCAAAATGCTCCCGTGCTATGTGCAAGTGTATGGAACGGCGCAATCCGAATGTCCCCGATATCATCCACATCCCAGCAGTATTTCTGGAATACATCGCGGAACGTTTCGGCATTAGTGAGTTTACCTACTGTTTCCTGCAACCACTCCTCTACGTTACGACCTGCTGCTTGAGCTTCGCGCAGTTTGTCCAGCACCGTAGAGCGATCCATCATAGAGGCTTCAGCCACATGTGCATATTGTGAAGCAATCAGCTCACGCGCCTTTAGATTCCAAGGTACAATCTCCGCATCGAGCAATACAAACTCCGTCTGATGACGCTCAAAATAACCGTCTACGGTCAA
Source organism: Paenibacillus sp. AGC31 (assembly GCF_057334655.1). Lineage (NCBI taxonomy): Bacteria > Bacillati > Bacillota > Bacilli > Caryophanales > Paenibacillaceae > Paenibacillus > Paenibacillus sp. AGC31. The sequence goes on along the minus strand of NZ_JBHFJH010000024.1, from coordinate 305,143 downwards.
GTCCGCATGTAATCTGGAAAGCACATCTTGCTCTGTCGAAGGGTCAAAAAAGGATCGGCCCGTCCGGGTCACAATGTTCCCCAGCATCGGTCGGCCTACTCGCTGCACCGCAGCTTGCCCATCGCGGAAAAGAAGCAAAATGGCCCGGCTGCCCATGTGTTTCTTCTCGGCAACCATACGGGTAACGCCCTGTGAGCGATAATATTGGAACGCATCCTGTGGATGCTCCAAGTATCCCTCTACGGAGCATACACCCGGCGGAGGACTCATCGTAGGCGGGATGTAAATCAGTTCTTCCAGCGGCACAGTATAATGGGAAAACGTATCAATTGCCGTTTTCGCCACCTCACCGTGCACAGACACATCAAGCTTGGATGCTGTTTGAACCGTGAAACCCTCCTTGAACTTACGTATGTTGGGCGGAGCAAAACGCCGCTGTTCCCAGCGCTTTAATGGACTATCTGGATCTCCAGCATAATCCTGCCTCGCCGGAACACTGACTGCCTCACGTTCTGGCATTCGCCAAGCAGTGAGCATGCCACCAAAAACGACACCTTGATCAATGTTGACCGTATCATTCACAATCGTAGGATATGGACGGGGATCATGTCCCCAGACGATGCATTCACCCGAATTGTGATCCACGTACCAATCCTTGCGCACAGGCCGACCCTGCTCATCCGTACCTTCCACATCGCCATATCGGCAGTAATCCTGAATGCGTTTGGACTGTTTTTCGATAAAATGATCTCGAATCCCGGCGTGTGCAACAACCACTTGTCTTACCCCGTTGCGGGAAAAGACCAGATGAGATGGTGCATCAAGCAGAAAGGTCCTTAGCTCTGCACGTACTCGTTTTGCTGTCTCCTGACCTTGCTCCTGCTCAAGCTGAAGCAGTTCCATCTCCACCCGTTCGTCACCATGACTCAGTGTCACGTCTCGACCATCCAGATAACGCGCAATTTTCCAACCGTGGTTACTGTCAATCATGTAGGCAAGCTCGGCGGCACAATGTCGTTGCCAGAACAACAGGCATTTTAACGATTCTGGCCCACGGCTCGTTACGTCACCAACGGAGACTAATCTGCGTCCTTCGGGGTGACGGTACAGACCAGTCCCATCCTCGTCAACATACCCTAGACGGACGATTAATTCCATCATTTCATCGTAACAACCATGAATATCTCCGATGATATCAATACCTGTACCCATATCAATCACCAGCGGATTGGATGTGCGGACAAATGTAATCTCATCCGGCTGCTTCAGCACATAACTGGCATCAAAGCCATCCTCACGGATTGAGCGCAATGTGCGCTTGAACTGTTGCACCTGTTGTTTCACCCGTTGACGCCCACGCGGATAATCCCGTCGGGCATCACGTTCCAGCAGTTCTTTTTCAGGGATATCCAGCACCACAGCAATCACGGGAACATGAGCTTTCCTTGCCACCTGAATCACTTTCTCGCGATCCTCGGGATACAGATGTGTAGCATCGACCCAGGTCAACTTGTTCAGACGGCAGCGGGTTGCTAGCATCGCCTCCATCGCTTCAAATGCTTTGGCCGATACTTGCTGATACTCCGCATAGATCACATCCGCTTCGCTGCGGGGACGGTGTTTCCAATCCACATACTCATCATCTCCAACCAGCATGCGGAATTGATCGGATGAGACGCCTTCCGTGCGGCGAATGACGCTTTCTGCAACGAGACGATCCAGCAACGTACTTTTGCCACTGTTTGACGGGCCGACAAGAACAACGATACCTGCATGGGGTAGACGAATCTCACGTTGTCTTTCCTCCATCCCATTTTTCCGATCCTGCTGTCCTCTGCCCGCACCAGTTGTTTCGCGAGAACCCTTTTCTTTACTCATGATTGACTCTCCTTTCTCCGCTCAAAAATGACCAGTTGGGTAGGTTGTCCATAGCCTTCTGCATGCTCACCGATGCCCTTAATTTCATAGGCATAGTTCCCCTGTTGCGTCCATTCCTCACACCGGGAAACCAGTTCCGCACGGGTCCACTCGAAGCGATGATCATGGTGACGGAAGCTTTCCTGCTCCATTGCATACACTTCGTTATATTCCTTGTTTGGTGTAGTGACCAACAGCACATCTGGCTGATATTCGTTCATGATTGTATCCATAATTCCGTTCAGACGATATTCCTCAATATGCTCAATCACTTCGCACAGAATCATAACGTCCTGGTTTTGCATCTGCTCGTCAAAATAAAACAATGAACCGATGATCGGCTCCGGCATAGCCACCACTCCAGAACGACCCTCGAGCTTCGCGAAGCGCTCCATGGCCCGAAGTCGTGACTGGCCCGAAGGTTCAACGGCCAGAATCGACTCCACACCGGGAATGTACGCCAATCGGGCAGATAGCTTGCCTTCCCCTGCTCCCATATCTACAATGCTCCGTTTCACTGGTAACGCTGCAACCACATCTGTGATTGCACGATAACGCAACTCGTTTAACCTCACAGGAGGTTCTGATTGGCTGCCATCGCTAACAGACTCGGACCCACGCTGCTCTTGTTCTCCGTCTTCTCGATGTTCCACGTTAACCTCCTGAATAACCGCCTCCGAGATGTGGCCTATTCCTCTCTCCTGTCCAAAAGACGCAGACAAAGCACCCTCTTGTCGCTCATACTGTCGGATCAGTTCGGCAAAACGCAACGTACGCTTCACAATGAGTTCTTTCAGTGGGTGAGCATCCAGCCACCCTTCACCATATCGTTTGATTTTATCGATCTCATCTTCACTGATGAAATAATGTTTGTAATTATCCAGCACTGGAATCAGCAGAAAGAGCTGACGCAGCGCATGTTGTACCGTGTTACGACCACGCAGGATGATATGGCGAACCGTGCTTCTATTTTTCAGATCAAATGAATACGAAAGCTCTCCTCGTTCCACCGAAACGGAGTATCCTAATGGCGAGAATAATTCCTCCACAACCTTATCGGGCAGATCGGAAGCCACTGGGCCAAATTTCAGTTCCAGTTCAAAGGCATGATTCACCCACTGCACATAGTCTTCCTTCGGCTTACCATTCAAGGCCGTCCCGAGCGCCGCACGTATGTAGGAGCAGAACAGACTGCTGGTCACGAACTCACGATCGTTAATATATTGCGTTATGTCATATCCATCAGGTGTACCTCTGACCAGATCCACAGGATCAGGCTCGGCATGAATCAGTACTTCTGTTTCGTTCTCTGTAGCCGCAGTGTACACCATTCTTACACGCACACCTTTGTCTACGCGGTCATATATATTCAGCGGATTCTTCGCTAACAAATGGGATACAACCCCCACGTCAGCGCCGCTTGCTTTCAAGATCAGATGCATCAATTCTCCTCCTTCGGATCAATTCCATTCTCTTTCACGATTTCCGTTGTCATCAAGCCCTAATTAGTTCCCCATACCTCTTGCAATGCAAATCGAAAAATCCGGTCCAATTCTTCAAATTCAATAATTTGCTCATTATCCATCTTGCCGGCCATTCGTTCAAAATGCTCGATCTTCTCCGCCAAAAAAGCTTGTATTGCGGGCAACTGCGGCTCCAGATCCAGTTCCTCGCCCGCCTTTTTCCGGCGCAGCAATTCATGAATCTCCGTATATAGCGGTGTAGTCGCAGGTACAAGTTCTTGCACCAGCTCTTCAAATGCCATCGGTGGCATTGCATCATAACGTTCAATCCAGCCACAAGCGAGCAATGGACGAAGCACGTAGAAATACTTTTTGATCTTCACCTGCTCACCTTGTAAATAATCCCGGAAGTTCCCCTTTGCCATATTCAGATAATGATACATGCAGGACTTGGGCGAGAAGGTCAAAGGTGACAGTGCACGGATATGCTGTGCCACGTTATACTGTTCATCATACTGAATCGGGGATTGCAGCCACTCCAGTAACGGTGGATTGGATTTGCGAAACAGCTTCAAGGCCTTGCGCAGATCCCAACCATTGATGTCGAGCTGATCACTGATCGGGCGTTCGATCACATCCCTTTTATCCTCAATCGACAAGTACCATTCCAGTGGTCTTACATACAGAAAACGCACATCATAATCACTATCCTGGGAAGGAAATCCCCAAGCCCGACTGCCGGATTCACAGGCATAGATAATCCGAACTTGCTCCTCCTGTTCAATCTGCTTCAGCTGTTGTCTAATCGTATCTCTCATTTCTTCATGAACATGAGTCATGTCAGTCGCCTCCTTTTAAAAAATTACAATATGGATCATGGATTCCTATTCCCTTCTCGCATTGTTCACCAGATCGATTAAACGTGTTGCCCTTCCTCGCTCATAACCTCATTATGACCCAAGCATGATCATACGAACATGGCAGAAGTATGGCGACGAATCACTTCCATAACTCATTAAATTATCGTTTACCTTCATAAGTTTAAAATGAAACCTGCCGCTCATCCTGCTACAATGAAGGGATAACAAGGAGTGAATGTTCATGGCAAGAGAGAGTTTTGACAAAGAAATTCAGTTCTTACGCATGTTATCCCTAACAAGCGGTGCATATAACCGCAAACAATATGCCGAGCGGCTTGGCATATCCGTACATACCTTTGATAAAACCAATCGCAGATTAAAAGAAATCATGCAGACCGTCGCCGACCAACGCTCAAGTGCCGAAGCAGGCCGGGAAATGGCAGATCTCGTTCGCTTCCAATACGGGGAGTCGGCAGAGCCTATGTTGCTCTTCCTCTTCCGTGCCAAGTCGATGAAAGAGACTGAAGTTCAGCGACTTTCTGTCCTTCTGCATACCTTACAAGATAAAGCACTGACCGCAATGGAACTGCTGGATGCCTGCTGTGCTGATCTGCCGGAAGATCTGGCGTTACCTGACGAGAAAACCATTCGCTCTGATCTGAAGTATCTGGAAGAGGTTGGAGTTATACGGAAGGAGCCCGGTGGCAGACCATATCGATATGCCTTGCAACAGGATGTCCTTACCGAATTAACAGTGGAGGAACAGCTGGAGTTGTATGATTTTGTGGATATGATGGCGAATACCCAGGTTCCGTCCGTACAGGGATATTTATTGCGCGATAGTTTGAAAAAAGCCATTACGGCAAGTTTTCCGCAAGAAGAAGCTACCGAACCCTATATCTATAAGTATCACTATTATTCTCGTATCCTGGATGAAGCTCATCTCTACACACTGCTTGGTGCGATTCGTCAGCGCAAACGTGTGCATTTCCTATACTATTCACCGAAAAAACCATCCAGCTACAGTTCACAGAATACGAATCCACGCTTTGAACGGGAAGCAGATGGTCGATCCAACCGGATCGTGCCCCTTGAAGTGATCTATGACCATCAGTATGGTCGTTGGTATGTAATTGGATATCAGGGCCGCCGCGGGTTTGTGAAATTCCGCATGGAAGGCATAACCCAACTGGAGGAACAGGATTCAGTAGAAGAGCAATACATGCTTGAGTTGAAGCAGCAGTGGACCGACATTAGTCGCTACAGTTGGCTTGTGGATACGGGGAATACCGTGACGGTTCAAGCTCGCTTTTTCCACCCGGAACGTGGTCAGCGCAATTTCATTCTGGATCGGGTTCGTCTGCAAGGTCAATGGGGCAAGATTATACCCGAAACGGATCATACCTTTCTTTACGAAATCCAGGTCAACGGTACCACAGAGATCAAACCGTGGTTACGGAGTTTTGGCTCAAGCTGTGAAGTAATCGCGCCTCAGAGACTACGCCAGGAGATGATCAAGGAATGGAAGGAGATTGCGGAATATTATGAACCTGTTCGAGAAGATGTTCAATTACCAGATGATGACACGACTGAATGAAACCGGACTGTTCACCTGGACCTCACAGGAACGAGCCTGGCTTCGCATGATGCTGAATCACCCTGCTGCGAGAGAAGCGCTGAGCCCTGTAACGTTGGATAAAATGCACAACATGCTGAATAGTGAGCAGAACCTGAACCTTCAGGATTACCTGACCGAAAAAGCCAAAAGCGAAGAAAATAGTGTCTCTCACCCACTACTTCGACAGTTACGGCTAATCATTCTGCATCATCAAGGATTTCGGCTGATCGGTCGCGTTCGCAATGGACGCACAAGCCAAGATGAATTCGGCTTCCCGTATAAACTGGAATATTCCATGGTCAAAAAAGAATGGTACGTGCTGTGGTATGCTCCTCGCTTCGACAAACTCATGTCCACCAAACTGCACAGCATCGTTACCGTGGAAGCCCAACCGGTTGAACCGGATACCGCTTCGGGTTACACTGCCCGAATTGCTGCGATAACGGAGAAGCGTAAAACGACCATCACCATCGAGGTACTGCCCCAGTTCAATCAGGAACTGTCCCGAATCCTCTATGCCTTCTCCTGCTTTGAGAAACAGGTCGAGTACCTCGAAGCCAAGCAGACATATCGGATCGAGCTGACCGTTCCGCGCAATGAGATGGATTACGTCTTATCCAAAATGCGGTTTCTCGGCAAACGGGTTCGAATCGCTGACCACACAGTGCTGCGGGAGCGGATGTCCGAAACAGCTGCGAAGGCATTAGCCCGTTATGCGCAAGCTGAACCTGATCAGCATTCTGAACGCACACGAGGCGTCATACCGCACCAGCATGATGAAGAACCTCTCGCGAATGCCGATGTCCATTGATTTTATGAGAGTGGGTTAAATGTCTATTTGTCAAAAGCAGCAATTTCATCTACGCAAATAAGGTCTGGATGATATTATCCAGACCTTATTCCTCTATTCCTGTAGAACTACCTAACTGCCTGTGAACCCCATTATTCTGCACTACGTTCCGCCACTGCTGGCAGCCGAGTTCCGTCTTTTATTAATCGCGTGCACGCCCATGACCACTGCAATTAATTCATACGTGTCCAGTTGTTCCGACTGGTTATCTAATACAAATGCTCCTGAACTAAACCAGCCGCTGGTACGACGGAAACTGGCCACGATGCGGCCGCCACTGCCACTTATATCATATTCCTGCGAAAATGCTGGAGCAGACACATCATACGTACCGCGTGATCCCGCATCATACTCATACTTTTTGTTAAAGAAACTGAACCTGGCCCGAAGCACACCCAGATGTCTCCCATCTGCTGCAGTGATATCCCAACGATTCGTTAACATGCGGAATTTTCCGCTGCAGACTAATCCCGAGTTATCCGATACATCGAGCGAAGAACCAAAGACACTTTTCAAATCCAGATGCCCTGCCTGTTCCTGATTTGGATTCATAATCTCGGTGTAACCTGCGTTAAAAAAGTTATCCCTGAAATATAGTTCCATAACGCTTTCTCCTTTCCCTTACAGATCCTTTTGTTCTCTATAACCTAATCTCGCATCGAGCACACAATATATCTATATATACGTATAATTAATGGTAGTAGATTCAAAAAGTGGATTATTACTGGATGTAAAAAAACGAGCAACCCTGGTTGCTCGCATCACGTTCAAGTTATCCTGTTATCAGACTTCGACTTTTTTGTTGTTCAGGTAAATGGTAGCCCACACCAAGATGACCGCCACAATAACTTCAAATACAATGCTTCCCCACATGCCGTCCGACCATAATACGCCATTGGCTGTGATCGAGATCCCTGTACTTTCTTCCGTGTACCGGAACATTTCATTTGGACTAAAACGTCCTGTCGTAATGATATTCTCCAACCAGCCAAGCAGATTAACGAGGACCAAGAATGCAACGATTCCGATCCATGGCCCAGTTCTCCAACGGAAGCTGCCTGCAATCGAGATCGAAAGGAAGATAATGACGGTCATGAATACCATAACCCATGCGCTAAACAGCAACAAACTAATATAATCCGAAACATGTAGACCCGAAAGATCAATATTGTTAGCTATGTTCATTCTGAGCTTCATTGAAATATAGATGTAGGCATGAGTCGTAAAAATAATGACTAACCCCAACCCGCAAAGAGCTCCAAAGATCAAAGGAGACAACACATGTGATAGGCCCGTTACGGGTAACAGACGGCGATTATAAGAGCGGATATTGGACGTGTATGTTTTGATCATTTTCACATAAATAGCCACACCTACTCCAACATATCCCATAATGCCAAGCACAATCCCTGTGACCTCAGACACGAAAAGGGAAAGCCCCACTTGAGCGATAATCAAAATAACTAGCCCAGCCAGCAGTGTATTCCAGTTCCTTCTAAAGTCATACTTCAATAATGTCATCATTCCGCATAGACCTCCTTGAACATCTCATCCACACTTTTCCCATATTTCAGACGGAGCGTTTCCACTTCTTCCCGCATCACCAGCTCGCCCTCGCGAATAAAGACAACTTCATCAAAAATCCGTTCGATATCATTCACAAGATGCGTGGAGATGATGAGACTGCTGTCTTCATCATAGAATTTGACGATCGCATCCAGAATCTTGCCACGCGCAACCGGATCTACTCCGCCAATCGGTTCATCCAGCAAATACAGACGAGCCTTACGAGAAAGTGCCAGTGTTAATTGTAGTCGTTCATTCATACCTTTCGACAGATGCCGTACCCGGTCACTCTCGACAAGGTTCATGAAGTCCAGCATCTCCCGCGCCTTCTCCTCATCAAAATCAGCATAGAAATCGCGATAGTACGCAATCGCATCCCGCACTCTCATCCACTTCTCGGTTAATGGACGATCCGGCATGAACGAAACCAGTGCCTTCGTCTCCAGCCCAACAGGCTTACCTGTGACTTGAATCGTTCCGCTGCTCGGATGCAATAAACCTGCAACCAGCTTCATGAGCGTACTTTTTCCACTACCGTTGCTCCCCAGTAGACCTACGATTCGTCCCGGTGCAATATCCAATGTAATATTACTTAGCGCTTTCTTATTGCCATATGTTTTATTGATCTGGTTCAGTTCAAGGATGTTACTCATGCGTTGTTCCTCCCTTTCCTTCCGCAACGGCATCGGCTACGATGGATAAGATATCCTGCTCTTCGATCCCCAGTTCTTGCATTCCGGTCAGAAAGCGTTCCAGCAATTCACCGGCCATCTCTTTTTTGATCGTCATAATCTTCCGCTCCTCACTGGTCACGTATCTGCCCAAGCCCCGTTTGGTTTCAACCACTTCTTCCCGCTCAAGCTCCTGAAATGTCCGTTGTACTGTATTGGGATTGATCTGTAGTTCAGCCGCCAGTTCACGAACCGAAGGAATTTTGTCACCTGCCTGAAGTGTTCCGGTTACAATCTGTCTTTTGATGTACTGCATGATCTGCAGATAGATTGGTAAATTGTTATCAAATTCTATAGTCACAAAGCTCTCGCTCCTCTCTGTACTGGTGTATTAGTTACATAGTACACTAGTGAAATAGTGTTGTAAAGCCCATTTGTTAAAATATATATTCGCTTAATTGAAGGGCAAGCTTCCGCTATCGATATCCATACAAAAAAAGAGCAGATCGTGAAGATCTGCTCTGCATAACTTTATTAATCGTATTGTTATCTTATTCATATGCTTATCCAATAAAAAAGAGCCAGCTACACGATATCTAGAGGTACTTTGCCTTTAGGTGCAGGAAATGCCTCATCCAAACGGGCGAGTTCCTCTTGTGTCAAAACGATATTCACTGCTGCTGCATTGTCTGCCACATGATTCAGCTGTACCGCCTTGGGAATCGCCAGCACATCTCCATCCCTGATCACCCAGGCTAATGCGATCTGCGAAGTCGTAACTCCTCGATCCTGTGCAATATCCTGAATGACTGGATGCTCCAACAATTCACTTCGAAGCCTGCCACCCTGAGCCAGGGGACAATACGCCATTACAGGAACGCTACGTTCCCGCATCCAGGGAAGCAGATCATGTTCAATACCACGCGAAGCTGCATGGTAGAGCACCTGATTCACCATGCACTGAGACCCCTCCGGCAGACTCCATAACTCCTGCATATCCCTTGTATCCAGATTTGATACACCCCAGCGAAGGATTTTATCGGATTGCTTTAATTGTTCCAAAGCCTCAACCGTCTCTTCGAGCGGTACTCCCCCTCGCCAGTGAAGCAAATACAGATCCAGACGATCTGTACCAAGACGCGTGAGACTACGCTCACAGGCCGTAATCATCTGCTTGCGATCTGCATGATGGGGATATACTTTGGATACGAGAAAAACTTCATCACGATGGCCCGAGATGGCCTTTCCCGTAACAACTTCTGCCCCACCTTCTGCATACATCTCCGCCGTATCAATCACAGTCATTCCCCGTTCAATACCAGAACGCAGTGCCCGTACTTCTTCTTGCTGGCTGGATTGCTTCTCTCCCATGTTCCATGTGCCTTGTCCTATCGCAGGCAGGGCAGTTCCATCCGGAAGTAGAATCGTGCGTGTTGGATTACCATGCATCATCTATATTCCTCCATTCTGAAGACTTATGGACGTTCTGACCTCTCTAACGACGATTATACGAATCATACATCATGTTATCACTCACATGTCTCCAGTGGCTCATCATCATGATATACAATTGATCCAGTGGCACTGTGAGGCTACTTTGGGCAACGCTGATGGTCGCATCGACCATATTGCTGTTGACCGTCATCAATTTGCGTTTCATCCCGTTCTGGCGATCCAGAAAGGCTTTCTCGTCCCGCAATTTTACCCCGATCATTTTCTGTCCCATTAATTCATACATAAAAATATTCTCAACGTCTTTCCAGGCCACTGCTCCCCCTGCGGTATAAGAAGATGCATCTACAAACCCATCCTCATCGATTACAAAAGAAGGTTCCTTCTTAATCATCTTTACCAGACTGTAGCAGAAACATAGCCCAAAAAACAAAATGGAAAGAAGTCCAATCACATCCGAAAGGATGGAATCATTCGTAACTGAAGAACGATCAAAAATCAAAAAAAATCCGGCTGCCACAAAGAGTGCCGCCCCTGCCGTAAGCCACGCCATTCGTTTCCGGCTTGGATATTCCACATGCTGCTCATAGGATGTGCTCAACGTGACGTTCCTCCTCCATTGTGACTGAATCATACAAGTTCTATATAAACGAATGGCTATGAACCAAATAGCTGAATGTAGAACAGGAATTGCATGGTACATTAAACCAAATTCACCAATGTTAAACATTAAATTTAGACCGTTTTTCGTCATTTCTGCGCTTATTCAACAATAGGATTCGTCATCCTTCGAGCAAATCCTTTTAAAACACCTATATGAATTGAACAAAGAATATTTACACTTGCCACTCCGATGACAGAACAACCTTCCGATCGCTGTTATAAATGTCTCCCCTCCCATCCTTAGTCATATTGTCCTGTCCCTTGCTTTCCGTTAATATAAATGGAAAGGTTAGGAAATTAACCAATTCTAATTCATGGTGGGAGGACAAACAATGAACAGTCTGCGCGGCATAACATCGGAAGATCTTTATCAGATTACATGGGTTAATGATCCAACTCCGTCCCCTCAAGGCGGACAACTGGTATATGTAAGCCGGAAAACGAATGAAGCACGTGACGGTTATTGTTCTCACCTGAGACTGCTGCATCTGGGGAGTGGAAAGGACAGACCCTTTACCTCTGGTGAGAAGGATCATTCCCCTGCCTGGTCGCCCGATGGGTCTCAATTGGCCTTTTTAAGAGAGGTTGATGGGAAATCCCAGGTGTGGATTATCGCATCAGATGGAGGAGAAGCACAGCAAATCAGTCACCTGAAACATGGCGTCAGTTCCCTGCTCTGGTCACCGGATGGTCATACTTTGCTTGTGAAATCATCCGTGGATATGGGCGGAGATGAGGAATCAGAACATACAGATCCTATAGACGATGGACCTAAACTGCTGCAAGAACATGTCGTAGACCGGATTCGCATGAAATCAGATGCCAGCGGATTATGGAACGGTAGACGTTCCCACCTCTTCGCTCTCGCACCGATCGATGTGGAACCACTCCCTGTAACTACAGGTCATTATGACGTTGGAGACTACGCTTGGTCACCGGACGGAAGATCCATTGCATGGATTGCCCAGCTGCCCGAAGATGGCGAGGATCATAACGATTACACTCTAACCAATCATGTGTACCTTGCCAAGGCAGACGGATCGGATGTGCAGCAGTTGACCCCGGAAGGATATACGTTCAGCCGGCTGGCCTTTGCACCGGATGGACAATCCATTGCACTGCTCGCCAGTGACCGTTCCTATGGAAATGCCACGCTTGTGAAGCTGTACACCCTTCCGGTATCAGGTGGTGAGCTCGTATGTCTGAGCACCGATTGGGACGTACAGTTGAATCACAGCATTGTCGGCGACATGCGATCACATCTGACAACCACAGGGCCTGTATTCAGCCGGGATGGTTCCTCCATCCTGTGTCTAGCAACCATACATGGTAGTGTCCGCATCGCCAGATTCGCACGAGACGGCAGCAGTGCCGACTATATGTGGCCTGACGAACGGGAGATTTATCAGTTTGCAGAGTTGGACAACGGGCGAATCGTTGCTGCTGTAGCCGATACGCAAAATCCTGGTGATCTATATGTGTATGAGCAACCAGAAAATCCCGGAGTAGAGCCGATTCAGCTCACCCGCAGCAATCCACAGCTTGAGGATGAGATCCATCTCAGCACGCCAGAGACCTTCTGGTTCAATTCCTCGGATGGCCTGCGGTTGCAAGGATGGATCATGAAACCTCATGGTATGGTCGACGGAGTCAAAATCCCGACCATTCTGGAGATTCATGGCGGCCCGCACATGATGTATGGTTTTACATTTATGCATGAGTTCCAGATTCTCGCCGCACAAGGCTACGCTGTTATATATATCAATCCACGCGGTGGCCTCGGATACGGACAGCAGTTTGTAGACGCCTGTCGTGGAGATTACGGCGGTGGCGATTATCGCGATCTTATGGAAAGTGTAGATCATGCGCTGTCCCAATATGAGTTCATTGATGAATCCAGGCTGGGTGTAACCGGTGGCAGCTATGGTGGTTTCATGACCAACTGGATTGTCGGGCACACGGATCGTTTCAAGGCTGCAGTTACCCAGCGTTCCATCTCCAATTGGCTATCCTTCTACGGTGTAAGTGACATTGGATATTTCTTCACGGAAGACCAGATTGGCGGTAACGCGTGGGATGACACGGAAAAACTGTGGAAGCACTCTCCGCTCGCTTATGTCGGCAACGTGAACACGCCGCTGCTCATTTTGCATGGCGAACAAGATCTCCGGTGTCCGATTGAACAGGCCGAGCAGTTGTTCATTGCGTTGAAACGGCGTAAGCAGACCACAAGGCTCGTTCGTTTCCCGGGCGCCAACCATGAGTTGTCCCGTGGAGGTCATCCTCATCTGAGGGTACGCCGTCTGGAGCATATTGCCGGATGGTTTAACGATTACCTGTAACGGACTAATATTTAGACTATTAATTCAGAGTATATAACCAGATATGGATTCAACCCTAAAAGCCGTCCAATGAAATCTGTTATGAATTCAACGGGCGGCTTTGGCTGTTCACTTTTTTATAGAAGGAAAGATTACTCTTCGCCCCACACTACGGTGATTTCATTCAGATCCTTGTTGGTTGCAGACACCGAACCTGTGATGGTTACGGCATATTTGCCATCTTCACGACCCACGATGCTGAAGCCGTCTGCCTGGATATCCTGCGTGTTCTGGCTTAGATTTTTGGTCTGGTAGTAGTCTTTGTAGGATGTTCCAACGGTCAGCAATGATTCTTTGGTCGTGTACGTGAGCACGACTTTTTTATTGTCGCCGTCTACATTGCTTTCAATGAGGCTGATTGCCTTTGCATCCTTCGGTAACGGGAAATCTGCTGGCAGATACTTGGACTTCACGCCTGACGCCTGTGTGTTCGTGCCTGTGGATGGTGATGTTGATCCGCTGTTGCCTGTGGATGTTGACCCACCAGAAGAGCTCGAAGAGCCGATGCTTACTTTATTGTTTTGGGAATCATACTTCACTTCGGTCTTCAACGCATCAGCAATCGAACGAACGGGGAGATATGTACTGCCTTGATATGTAATTGGCGCAAGCTTTTTGCCCTGGTCACCTGTCGGTGTAAATTTATGTCCGTTCACTTCGATGGCGAGCCCATGGTTCAGATAAGCTTTGATTGTCTCAAGTTGTGTACCTGCATATACACCTGCCGATCCGGTTAACACCATGCCAAACACACCCGCAGCAATCAACCACTTTTTGCTTTTCATCCCTAAACGCCTCCTGAGTTCAAATGTCAGCCTTATGCATAATACGATTCAAGCGATCGCTCGATGTACGCGAAAGACTCATGTAGTTATGCTCATCATGTATGGGTACGAGCTTATTCGGATAACAGCCCGTTGTTCCACCAAATGTTAGCAATATAATAGCATCTGACAAGAGGTTGTAAACGATAAATGGACAAAACAGGACCAAGGGCGTACAAAAATAGTCTTTGTCGTATGCCCGTTGTTCTCTGGCTAGTTAAGTTGTTCTTATATGAATAAAGTCCCGAAATCCGGACCATACATATGAAGCTAATTATACACGCACAACAGTTGCGAAATTAACCAATGTATTAGATAATTATTTGTCGATTTGTGGTCGAAGGAACGGAACTCTAGGGGGATTAAATACGATGAATAACAATAACAGTACATTTGACCAGTCTATTAACCGGATCTCTACCGGATCAGAAAAATGGGATGCGCTTGAGGATATCTTCGGCGCTGCTGATGCGCTTCCGATGTGGGTGGCCGATATGGATTTTGCTGCTCCACCATCCGTCATTCAGGCCCTGCAAACACGGATGGAGCACGGGATTTTTGGTTATACAGTACGGACTGAAGCGTATCATGCAGCTGTTGCAGGCTGGATGGAACGGCGCCACAACTGGAAAATTAACGATGACTGGATTGTATTCACTCCAGGTATTGTGCCCGCACTCAGCATTGCTGTACAACGATTCACTCAACCGGGAGATGCAGTGGTCATCCAAACCCCGGTGTATGCTCCCTTCTATGAAGTAGTACGTGGTCAGGGCCGTGAACTGATCACCAATCCTTTAGTAGAGAATAACGGTCATTACACGATGGATCTGGAACAACTGGAATCCAGCTTGCAGACCGGTCGGGTCAAAATGCTGATTCTGTGCAGTCCTCATAACCCGGTTGGACGTGTATGGACTCGTGAAGAGCTTGAAGGGCTTACGTCACTATGTCTGCAATACAACGTACTGATGGTTTCAGATGAAATCCATGCCGATCTTGTTCATCAGCGCGGAACCCATACACCACTGACCCTGATCTCGGACGCCGTCTCTGATCTAAGTATCATCTGTACGGCTCCAAGTAAAACGTTCAACATTCCTGGCCTCTGCACATCCAACATCATCATCCCCAATGCCAAGTTGCGAGAATCGTTTGCGCAGGGTGTAAAAACGATGGGACTTGCCAGTATCAGTACACTGGGAGCTGTGGCAACCGAAGCTGCATACAATGGGGCCGAGGAATGGCTGGATGAGTGCCTTGCCTATATCCGTGGAAATATGGAGTATGTACAACAGTATGTTACGGAACACATGCCACAGATCAAAATGCATCTGCCCGAAGCAACCTATCTGTTATGGATGGATTTCCGGGAATTGAATATTCCCCATGCACAACTATGCAACATGCTGCTTCATGAAGCAGGGCTTGCTTTCAATGACGGGAGCTTCTTTGGAACAGAGGGTACAGGGTTCATGCGTATTAATGTAGCCTGTCCACGTTCTACGGTTGAAGAGGCGATGCGCAGGTTATCTGTGTTGGTCAGCAATGTGTCGGGCAAATAAACTGTCAGTTACATCTATGTACGTTGCGAACAGAACGTGTACTGTTCGTTAAATGACGAATATTTGTCAAAATAGAAAAAGGGGTGCCCCGTAGTCAAGTCCATGACTCACATTCATGGTCAACGACTCCACAAGGGGCACCCTTTTGTATTCAATCTTTTTATTTATTGAACATAATTAAAATTACAGTGACATCGATATCGGCATCGGTGTCATTCTGTCGCATAACCTGTTCAGCAAATCTCGATCATGGCTTATGATCAGTAATCCCAGATCACGCTGGCGAGCCACTTCCATCACGGTATGCCAGATCTGTGCCTGAGTGATCGCATCCAGCATCGTTGTCATCTCATCTGCGATCACGTAACGTGTCGATGCACCGAGTGCTCGCGCCACACAGAAACGCTGCAGTTCTCCACCGGATAATTCACTCGGTCTGCGGTCCAACCAGGTTTGCTGAATACCCAAAGCTTCGAGCAACTGCTCATCTTGCACAGCTGCCTCTTGGAGTACACGACGCATTCGCCAGCGTGGATTCACAGCTTTCTCCGGGTGCTGGAACACCAGCTGAACCGGACATACTCCTGTACGAGGGAGTGGTCTCCCATCCAGTAGCACTTGCCCTGCCACAGGTTCGGCATATCCTGCAAGGATGCGTCCAAGGCTTGTTTTTCCACAGCCACTTGGTCCCCACAAGCCAACCACTTCTCCCTGTTGCACCTGTATGTTCATCTGTTGGAATACCCATGATTTCTGATCATAACGATAACTTGCCTCCCGTGCTTCAAGTGACATGGAAACACCTCACTTCTCCGCCCCGTACCTTACGAAGCTCTGGACGTTCATCGATACATACAGCGGTTGCTGCATTACATCGGGGAGCAAATGCACAGCCTGTGGTGATCTCTTGACCTGCCAACGGCTGGGAGCCTTGGAGTGGCTGAAATCCGTTCTGCGGCAACGCATTCCAGAGCGCTTTTGTATATGGATGACGCAGACATTCTCCATTCCCTTTAAAATCATCCACCTGCGCCGTCTCTACATTGGTCCCCGCATAAAATACAGCGATGCGATCGGCTGCTGTCAGGGATGTCGTGACATCATGGGTGATCCATAGGATACCTACGCCTTGATTTGCAAGCTCACGAAATTGCTTCATCGTCTCGGCCAGCACTTCGGGATGGATGCCTGGTGTCGGCTCATCTGCAATGATCAGTTTCGGCTGACCGGAGGTCGCTGTAGCCATCAACACCCGCCTTGCCATACCTCCGGACAACTCAAACGGGTATTTCCCGGCTGTTCCCCGAGGTAGATGATAACGATCCGTCAGCTCCTGCTCCGTCTTTCTCAAGTGAGTTTGATTCATGAACCTACGCTTCCGTCCCAAATCCAGGGTCACCGGCTGAACTTGCCTTCCCACCTTCATCAGCGGGTCCAAATAACTGACGGATTGTGGAATCAACATCAGTTCATCACCACGCAGATGAAGCTGCCGCTCCGGGGTCAAAGGCTCGCCACTATAGCTAATACACCCCTCCAACCTGGCATTGGCAGGTAGAATACCCATAATGGCCTGCGCCAGCACACTTTTACCCGATCCACTTGCGCCTACAACAGCCACGATCTCGCCCTCGTTTATGGAAAGATCCAGATTCTGAATGACATACGTCTGTTCATGCCCAAACCAACCACGAGCGCGCCGAAATGACACCGACACTCCCTCAATATCAAGCAGAGCCATATTTACCTCACCTCCCTTGAACTACCTGTACCCGTCAATGTCTTCAGACTGTTGCCCAATACATCAAACGCACGAACAACCAGCAACAATGCCAGTCCCGGGAAAAAGGCGAGCCACCACATGCCAGCAGATAAATATCTCATCGACTCTGACAAAATAATTCCGATGGCCGGTTGTTGTGGGGACAATCCCAGCCCCAGAAACGTAATGGCTGCCTCATGCAGAATCGCATGGGGAAAGATTAGCAGTACACCCACGAACAGCTGCGGGACCAGATGTGGCAGCATATGCTGCACCGCAATCTGTAACCGCGATTGACCCAACTTGTGTGAAATCTGAATGTATTCTGCGGATTTTAGCTGAATCATCTCCGCTCTTACAATCCGTGCCAGATTCGGCCAGTGCGTCAGCGCGATCGCTGCCGCCACTCCTGCCAGACCTCCACCGAATACAAAGGCCAGCATGACCAGCGATACCAGATGTGGCACACTCAGGAACAGGTCGATGATCCATGAGATTACCCGGTCAGCAACCTTGCTAGAAGCCGCCCCCAGACCAAGCAGTAGTGCGATCAGTCCGCCACCACAAGCTGCAAGCAAACCAACTTGAATGCTGGTTGCCAATCCTTTTAACGTGCGCATGAACATATCTCTTCCGAGCCAATCCGTGCCAAATGGATGCGCCCAGGTTGGAGCCATATTCCGATCCATTAATGAAGTCAGCGTAGAACCAGCCGGAAGAAGCCTGCCCGTCAACCACACAACAGCAATCCAGATCACCGCGAGGCTTCCCCAGATCACCGCTCTTTGGCGAGGGTTTCGGAAATTTTGGTCTCTGGCAGCCGTATAATCTTTTCTCGTTTGGCGTGTTGTCCCTGTTCCTTTTCCAGTCTCAGCTTGTAGAGACCCTGTATTAATGTTGTACCGTACCTCTTGATTCGCAGTTTTCACTTTCTGTGCTTCGGCTGTTTCTGCCGTCTGTTCGGAGGAGCGTTCTACCGTCTGCTTCATGACATCAGCTCCTCCTTCATCCGTGGATCAATCATACGATACAGAATGTCTGCAACCATATTACCTGTAAAAACAAAGATTGCACTGCACATCACAAGTCCAAGCAGCAGTGGAACATCTCCACGCAACCCCGCCTGAACCGTTGCCTGACCAAGGCCGGGGTATGAAAATACCTGTTCTGCAAGCACAGCCCCACCAAACAGTTCACTGAACGAAGCAAACTGCAGCGTGATGGCTGGCAAAACAACATGTCTGAACCCATGTCGACGGAACAGCTGAAATCCACGCTCACCCCGCGCTCTCGCAAACAGAATATAATCTGACTCGAGTACATCCGTGAGTTTCTGCCGGGTATGCAAAGCGATCGAAGCTACCCCAGTCAAGCTGAGGGTCAACGCTGGCAGAATCATATGAATAGCTCGATCTCCCCATGTGACCTGATCAGCTGACATTCCTGCGGGTACCCCAAGGCCAACTGGAAGCCATCCAAGCCACACCCCAAATACCATCAGCAGCAACAGCGCAATCCAGAATACCGGCGTGGAAGCCAGCGTATAACAATACCAACAGATCAGGCGATCCAGCTTCGAATTCCGTCTCATGGCAGCAACTACACCAAGAGTGAAACCAATGATGCCGGATAATATCCAAGCCACAGCCATAAGCGCAACAGAATTCATGAACCGTTCCTGGATAATATCCGCTACAGGCTGTCTGTAAATCATTGATGTCCCCAGATCTCCCTGAATCAGCGCTTGTCCCCAGGTTAGTAATCGTTCCACGGGAGATTCATTCAATCCCCAACGTTCTTCGATTAAACTGCGCTGTTCGGCGCTTACCCTGATCATGTCTCCACCAATGTAGGCTTCGATCGGGTCCACAGGAGAGAATTGCATTAATATAAAAGACAACACACTGACTCCAACCAATAAAGATACAAGTCGCAACATTTTAATACCAACAAATCTGGCCCATCCATTCCTGTCCGTCATCCAATCTCTCCCCAATTCAGGCTAAAGCTACCGGTACGTTTCCTACTTTGTACTGTTATCCCAGGACCATTCCTCCAGATTGGTTGTCACCGGCCAGCCGTGACCATGAGGATGGATCTGCTGCTCACCAATGTTCAGTCCATTCGTAACCAGATACAGATGATCTATATTTACGAGCCATGCCCATGGCGCATCACCCTGATAACTGAAACCTGTTGTTCCATCCCATTCCGCTTTCTGCCAGAACGGCAATGCCTCTTCTTCACTTGTTGCCTGAAGGGCTTTGTCCATCCAAGAATCCACGACAGGATTACTGTACAGCCCCACATTGTAATACCCTTCTCCTTTATGAGTACTGCTATAGAGGTTATACGTCTCTAGTGGATCATGACTGCCCCAACCAAATAACACAGCGTTGGAGAAAGCCAGCTTTTTTGTTTCTTCACGGCTTTTGCCTTCAACATTGATTTTGATTCCCGCCTGGGCTACCATATCCGCAGCAGCCAGTGCCAGAGATTGTCTTGTTAAATCACCTGCAAAATAAAGCAGATTGAACTCGGCCTTCACGCCGTTTTTCTCGACGATACCATCACCATCCGCATCCACCCAGCCACCAGCGGCCAGAATCTGCCTCGCTTCTTCGAGATTGGCATCCGTAAATACAGCTTCCGCATTACTCCAAGGCAGATCATCACTAACGGAATAAGCCGGACGACCATACCCTTCCAGTACACCCTCAACCAAAGCCTTACGATCAATCACAACATTCACCGCTTGGCGAATCGCCAGATCAGATGTCACATCATTCCCTGCGGGAAGACCCTCGCCCGACCTGGCACCAGCAGGTTGCATGGGGAACATGATGCCCCGGTTATCTACGGTTTTCACGGCCTCTAAGCTCATGCCATTCACCTGTTGCTTGCTAAACGCTGCCGGGATAGCAGCGATATCCACCGTACCTGCCTGTGCAGCGGCGTAGGCTGCATCTTCATCCAGATAGAGGAAGGTGAGTTTGTGGAATGCAGACTTGTTACCGTAATATTCTTCATTGGCTTCAACGATAGCCTGTTGTCCTTTGTCCCACTGAACCAGCTTGTACGGTCCTGATCCGACTGGATGTTCCGCATAATCAGCGCCATAGGCGTGTTCAGGTACAATGCCAAGTGTCGTCAGCAGACTGATGAATGTAGACTGCGGCGACTTCAATGTGAATATAACCGTGCTATCGTCGGGTGCCTGCACATCAGCCATATTCGTCAAATCAATCACAGACCCACTCTGAGCAGCCGTATTAAACGTAAATTTTACATCTTCAGCCGTAAGTGGCTCCCCATCAGCGAATTTTACATCATTCCGGAGTGTAACCGTCCAGGTCAGCCCATCTTCACTAACTGAGTATGCGGTAGCCAGATCGTTAACCAGTTGTAGCTTGGCATCCCGCTTCAGCAAGGTACTCTGGAAAAGTGGTGACCCATATTGCCCCCATCCGGTTGTTGGATCAAACCCGCCTTCCGGCTCGGTGCCAACGGCCAGCACCAATTCGTCTTTGGTTAAGGCTGTACCTGATCGTCCATCCTCTACTGATGAAGCTGTTGGCGCTGTGCCCTGTGCACAACCTGATAAACCAATGGAACATACAAGCAAGATGCCTAATCCTGTTCTAACTTTTCGTTTTCCCCATCTCCATGAAAATCTGCCCATTCTGGTCGTTCCCCCTCTAAAGTTGTGCTGCAATCACTTTTTCGTGTTACTTTTTAGAGAAATTGTAGCACAAAACATAAATCATATGTCAACAAAGTTAACTTCATAATCCATATTTTTTCAAATTACAGAATTAATAATTAAAAAGTTATATAACCGAGCATTTGTAGCTCTCTATAAAGTCAGGTATTATAACAAACAAAAAAAACAGACGTTGGCATTTAACCAATAATCTGTTTTTTTAGATTTGTTATATTTTCATAGAAATTACACTCGTATTTGTCTTACTCCGCAGATCGATGATGATGGCTGTGACCATGCTGACCCGCACTGTGATTGTGATCCAGGCCTTGATCCGGATTGCCATCCTGACGACTCTGAGCATGAGCCAGTTTGTTGAGTTCATCCACATAAGTCACAGACAGCTCCGCATACAAAACACCTTTTTGTACCTGGATCTGTTGATGCAAATGACGCAATCGTTCCAGGTTACCCCGTACGGCAATTACCTCCAGGCATTGGTCATGGTTCAGGTGCACGTGCATATTGGAAATGATGTCATGATGCGCCTCATGTTGCAGCTCCATCAAACGAATGGGAAGATCACTGATATGGTGATCGTAGACCATCACAATGGTGCCTGCCACATCCTGGTCGGATTGTAATGCAGAAGGTTGCAGTAATGTTTTGCGAACAAGATCACGGAAAGCCTCAGATCGGTTTTTGTATCCCTGTTCCTCAATATAGTGGTCAAACTGCTCAATTAGAGGTGTAGGAAACGCCACCCCGAACCGGGTCAAATCTTCTTTATCTGCCATACTTCTCCTCCTGCGCCCTCATTTGCTTCGAGTGTACCACAGACTTGTCTGCTCATCGACTATACTGTTTCATGAATCGTACTGCCGAATGTATCGCCTGTTGTCCAGCATCACTCTCCAGATCAAATTGATAATCATGTCCCAGCTTCTCTGATGAGTTTGAGAAAAACAAGGTTTCCACCTCAACATCAAGGCGCTTCAATACTTGTGCCAGCTCAATCGATTGACTGGTCAATGGGTCATCATTGCCTGAGGTAATAAATGCAGGCGGGTACGCTGCTGTGGCCTGAAGCACGGTCGACATTTCATGCAGACGTGGATAGTCTTCGAATGTTTTGACTCCGGTATATGACCAGAGAAATGTCCGTATAAGCGGAAATCCCGTTTCCGCTACTGTACTCAGATTGTAAGGACCACAGAATAGAAGAACTCCACGCAACTCTTCCGGCTGGGCGGCTGGTGTTATATTCATCAGTTTGGCGAGGGAAGGATTCGTCACCACTGCCGCAGTCTGACTTGCAATCTGGGCACCTGCCGAATTGCCTGCGAGAAATATTTTTTTTGGGTCACCCTGATACTCACTGACATGGTTCTTCACGTAAGTCAAAGCCTGATTCGTCTGGATCACGGGAGTGGGATATTTCGTATCCGGTGCGAGCGCATAATTCATACTGACCACAACGTAACCCTGCTTGGCTAATTGTACGGCATAATCTGCGATGTCCTCTTTGTCACCCAAGACCCATCCACCACCATGAACCCACAACACAACAGGCAAAGGTTCCGATGTTACGGAAGGATAATAGATATCCAGCGTACTGTCATTACGCCCTTCGTCTGCATAGGGTACATCCGCAACACGAGTTATCCCTTCCGAGAGCATAGTGTCCTTAGTGTCTGGATTAGCAATTTCAATCAATGATTTTAATAAAAATACTGTTATTTTGGGTGTCCATTGTGTACCAATCCCAATAAAACCTATGATCAAAATTAGTACAACGCTGGGAATCCAGTAACGTTTACGTTTAAAACCTTTGGCCCCCATACGTTTCGTTTCCAACTTGGACTGCAATAGTTCCACCTCGTTCCATCATCATCGAAGCGTCTTTACACCTAAAGTTGTGTACGTTGCGGAGAGGACCGGGTTTCCTCTTATTTGGGTCTCTTGGCGATTTCCTGTCTGACTTTCACATACGTAGTGGATACTTTTTGCTCCAGTGTGTGGATATGTTGTTTTGTGCCTGCCCACTTCTCTGCTGCAGACGCCAAGGTGTTCAATGAGCTGAGTACACGTGACGTTTGGCTTTGTTTTGTACTCTGTTTGAACTGTTGCAGGGCGTTTGCATATCGTTCTTTTGCCAGACTCGTCTGTTTTTTAGCCGTTTGAATCTGTTTCTTCGCGGAGTCGGCCCCTGCTAGCATAGCTCGTAAACGTTTTATTTCAGTGCTCTTCCGTTTACGTGCTTCGGCAAGTTCCTTTTTCTTGATCCGGATGTCTTCTCTGGCAAGCTTCACTACGGGTCTCAACGTCTCTGCCTGAGTGCGGATTGCTGTACTCCATTCCTTGTTTTTGATGGCTTTGGCTGCATCCAACTGTCGATTGACTGAACTATAGAGGGCGAATAGCGGTTCATATCGGGCTTGGGTTTGCTTTACCTTTTCAGCTAGAGCTGCGACCTTCGCATCATCGGTTTGTCTTATTTCTACACGTAATCGCTCCAATTCCGCAGTATTGGTGGCATGAAGTGTCTTTATCTTTTGTTCCCAAACCTGCTCTTGTGTCTTCCAGTTCCCCACTTTCTCGTACGCTTGCTTCAACGTTAGCTTGGTTTGTGCATCGGCTTTGTTCAAAACGGAGTCCCATGCTTTTTGCGCGGTTACGCCAAGATCTATGCCCGCTGCCTCGACTGAAGAAGCAAAGTAGATCGTGCTTGCGCTGAACAGAATCACAAGCCCTATAAGCAGGCGTGATCTGAAAATAAGATGAGCGAATGATGGGAATTGACGCCGCCGGACGTTACTTTGTCCCATCATCTGACTAGGGCTACCTGCTATTGGAGAAGGGTATAAAATGTCACTCGTCTCCATTAAAGCGATATCTTCTGTAGCTATATCTTCGATATGCTGTCGCCCCTTCTTCTCTTCTACTAAACCGTGATGTTCTATGAAGTTATGAGAGCTTGATCGTTCCAATAGGGAACAACATACCATGGCCTCCTGTTCATTTATCGTTTCCTTCCATGCTTCTGTTTGCATGCGTCTCTACACCCTTTCTTCTAAAATATTTAGCAGAATAGCCAACGAAATCAGCGAACGACAAAAAAGCACCCGCAAGTCAGGCATTTGCCTGCTCTTACGGGTGCTTCCCTCATAAGCCGTTCCATATGAGATTCGATTGAACGAGTTGCTCGAACCTTTCATTTTTCTAATATATTCCATTCGTTGTATCTGGTCAAGTCGTGCTAGCTTGACTGTTCTAATATCTGCCCTTCAATCAACGGGAGAACCCTTCCCGCTTATAGTTAACAACTGATACAGCTCAGCTTATTGATTGACCAAAATAGCTTTCATTTCCTCGGTCAGATCCTCTTCTTTCAGCATCATATAGATGTTCTCGCCACGAGTTACATTCAACTTGATCTGATAGATGGTATCTTTCTCTGTTAGATAACCCGACCGTTGACGATTGAGTAGATCGCTAATGATTTTTTTGTTTTTGGTCGCGACCTGCTTCTTGATGCTAAGACTCCCATCGATATATTCTGACTGCGGAGTGGCCCACTGAAGCGAACCCGGACTGTTGATCTCTTGCTTCACAAACTGAGCGGAGACAATCTCGTCTGCCTGGACAAGCAACTGATCGTATAATTTGTTCTCCTTCAGCCAAGTCAACACCCGATCATAGCTAGGTTTGATCTCAAAATTCCACATCTCTTTCGGTTGAAATGGATCTTTTGAAGACGAATCCTGATTCATCTCCGCGTAGGCAAACGACTGCCACGGGGAGCGCTGTTCTTCATAGGTCTGATCCAAAATGTCCTGTTTCAACAATGCTTTGAACTCACGGACTTGCTCCGGATTGCTAATATAAACCTTCCGGTATGAACTTATGGCAGAGCGAATGCCGAAACTTAATGCATCTTCATCCAGCTTATACGTTTCAAAGGCGACTCTTTTGTAATCCTGGGACTGTTTCAGAGCCATTAATTCCTGATGGAATTCGGCTTCTGGAATATAGTATTTACGTTTCATCACTTTGCCGTTATCCAGCTTGTAGTTAATAAATATATACTCATCATTACGCATACCTGTATTGATCGGATCATTCAGTAAAGGAAGATCGGAATCCACGATTTTTTGATGAAGAGCGATAACTGCCCCAATATATTCCGGATCATTAGAATAGAGGTGAGCATCGCCCTTTTTCTGACTGACACCGTTACTGTAGGTATAACTCTCCCCACCAAGCTTGATGCTGTTCACCTTGCTCATTTCAGGCACTCGAGCGGCGTATCCATTCCAGTCGGCAATAGGTACGTATAGTATCAGACCAGCGATGATACCATATAGAATCAACTTGGGTAGCAGCCTGCTGCTCCAGATCAGCCATGTTTTGCGAATAATCATCTCGGCAACGATATAACCTACAATTCCTCCGAGGATATATCCGAAGATTCCCCATCCAGCTGATCCTCTTGGAGCAATCATTGTAAAGTAACCTCCGCCAATCAGAACCAATGTAAACATCAATCCAAAGCGGAATATAGGTTTTATAAGCTTAAACGTAACTGCTTGAGTAGCAGATTCAACCTGTCTCTTCGCATAAAGCACATAAGTTAGAGGAATAAACAGGATTGCAAATATCCCATAGATAATTAATTCCTGACGGATTACAGGGAGGATACTAATCGAACCCACACGCAGGACAAGTGAGAGTTTCTCCGCATTAATGCCTACTTTATCATAAGCATATCCGAGCAAATAATGTTGGAGATGAAGTGACATAATGAACCACACGACAACAGGTAACAATAGGAGCGCGTACACGGTGAGCCCCTGTAATACAGATTGCCCGATACACATACCGACCGCCACAGTTAGCATGAACATAAACAGCGAGTAGATACTCATGCTCAAGCCCCACATCCAGATCGTACTGCCATCGAACAGAAAAGCCGGTTGATCCAGTACCGCCCACACCCAGCCGGTAATCGCAGTTGTAATCCAGATTGGAATCAGGATCATGGCATATCCGGTCAACAGATTCACCGTTAACAGATGTTTACGACGTAACGGCAAACTATGAAATAGATCCGAAGGTGCACCGGATTGAACATAGCGGAAAAGAAAGATACCCGCAGCTACCGGCAGTGTAATGGCGAACAAAATCTGCACTTCACCATTAGCCTGAAACAAACTTGTAATCTGTTGTGGCACATCCCTGTACTCGGTAGCGATATATAACGGAAGTGAGAACAACAATGTGATGAGATATAAAATGCCTATCCATCCATGCTGTCTGAAATTTTGGATCAGGATGCCCCGGTTACAGAACAATCGGTTGAATATCATACCCTGCGTCCTCCATTTCATAGATAAAGATTTCTTCGAGCGTCAAAGGCAGTACATCCAGCAGATACGGATCATGTACACGGAATTGATCCGTTACCTGTTGTCGGTTGCCTTTGACAATGTACAGGGATACACTTCCCCGTTTCTCTTCATGCAAAATATCAATCTGCTCATCCATGGCTTTGGCATGGTCCGGGTGGCGGAATGCGACTTGGATTTTATGCGTATCGGCCTTCAGATCATCAAGATCCTTCTCTACAATAATTCGGCCTTTGTGCATAATCGCCACATGGTCACACAGATCTTCGATCTCACGCAAGTTGTGCGACGAGATAACAATAGTTACTTGACGCTCAGCTGCTTCCTGGAACAGCAAGTTTTTGATCTGCTGGCGCATGACCGGGTCGAGGCCATCAATCGGCTCATCCATCAGCAGCACTTCAGGCATACAGCTAAGTCCCAGCCATACGGCTGCCTGACGGCGCATGCCTTTCGACATACGATGCAGCTTGCGTTTTACATCCAGTTTGAATACGGTGGCCAGTTGCTTGAACCGCTCCTCATTCCAGCGCGGGTAGACAGAACGATAAAATGCAGCCATTTGAGTAATTGAAGATTGCGGGAAAAAGTAGGGCGAATCTGCCATAAAAATTGTGCGGCCTTTGAGGTCCATATTTTCATAAATCTCATTATCTTCGATACGAACAGTCCCGCTGTCCTGACGATAAATGCCAGCCATCATTTTGAGCAGCGATGTCTTGCCTGCCCCGTTGGAACCGAGCAAACCATAGATTGACCCCTTATGTATGTGCATCGTTACGCCATCCACTGCCTTTTCCTGTTCAAATGCTTTGACGACTTGATTCAGCTCAATCATGAGGCTCCTCCTTCTCTATACGGGCCATCGCTTCCTCAAACAAAAGCCTCATATCCGCTTTGGTTAAACCGGAATACGAAGCTTCTGCAATCAACTTCACCAGAGACTCTCTGATCTCATCTCTCATGGCTTCATTCGGATGTTCCACTGACGATGATACGAAGCTCCCTTTTCCCTGCAAAGAATAAATGTAACCTTCACGTTCAAGCTCACGATACGCTTTCTGAATCGTATTTGGATTCACGGTCAGCTGCGTGGATAACGCACGAACGGAAGGAAGCTGCTCGTCGGGCTTTAGAATACCGTATACGATCATTTCTTTGACTTTGTCCACAAGTTGCTCGTAGATCGCCTTACGGCTGCGTACATCTAATTCGAACATCCCGCACCTCCTTTCTGTAAATGTGTGAAATAACCTATGGGTTTTAAATGACTGTATCTGAGGTGTATGTGTAGTTATCTGGGTGTAGAAAGGCATTACCTAAGCTGTACAGCTGTACGTATTCAACTCTTATGTGTATTAACTGTACTACTATTATTAATACAGTTAAATCGAATTGTCAACCGTTGACTTTGACTTCTTGTTTTATTGGGAGTACGTTAATAAAGATAGGTTATATGGTTTAAATGACATATGTATTTTGGGGAAGCAGGTTCATTCCGGCTTAGGACGCGGCATGATCAGGGTGGCGTTCACATGAAGTGAAGCAAAACGGCTATCTGAAGCGATGTGGCTAGATGTGGCTACTTGAAGTGATACGGCTACCCAAAACCTTTTGCTTGACCACTTTTGACAGAATTACATGCCAAGGTTGTTCAGGTCTTTCCCCTTCCGTTATGATGGAGATAAAATTATGTTCAGTGATCACTGTGTCTTTGTTACTTTTTTGTGCGCGTTTAATCTGATTGATTGTTAGGTCTGTTATTCGTTATATATGTTGTGTTGCGTTGCGTTATAGACCTATTGTCTGCACAGTAGTGGCTGTTTAGCAGGTAGCTTATCAGAGTTAGCAAAACTGTGTATTTGCTTAAATTCGGTTTTGCACAAATGAGCTACTATGCAGTGGTCGAGTGTAGACTGGGCCCGTTATTCGTTTGGTCTGTTGGTCTAACATCCGAAGGTCGATATATGATTAGCGTTGATTGGATTGGGGCAGTCTTCAGCCTTTTTAGTCGTTTATCTGTTCGTTTGGAGGGCCAACTCGTGCTGTCCGCACTGAGCATACATATTGTAGATATGTCTTTCAAAGGGTGGACACGGACATGAGAAAGCACTTCGGAATTGATATTCTACATATAGATCATTTTTAATTTTATATCTGAAAACATCTATATGTAGTGTTTCATATTCCTGGATGGATATAGTATCTTTTAAGAAAAGTGTCCACTCTTTGAAAGACAAAATTAAGATGAATGTCCTTTTGTAGTGGACAAATACATGCCCGAATTCCATTTATATAAGTTGGACTATACATTTACACAGAAATAACAAGGCAGTAATAACTCAAAGAAGTGTAGCTAAAAGCTTGTTGTAAGTACGATGCTATGGAGGCATATGCTACGCCTCTAATACCTCATAAGGAGAATCCGAGATGAATGAACATAGACAGGATGAAGATCAGAATAATAAATCAAACGCATCATTCGAAAATAGTGGACACCACGGGGATTCAACTGGGGAAATAAACACTTCAGATATAAGTCCGGTTCAAACAAATTCATCACAACGTGTGTTAATTGTAACTGCGGTTGATGCGGAAAAAGATGCGGTCCTCCGTGGTTTGGGAGATACGGCCGCGGAACGATTTGATGTCATCACTGCGGGCGTTGGCCCAGCCTCAGCCGCAGCAGGAACAGCCGCTACATTGGCATATGCCGTAGCGGCTGCAAGTACTAGGGCATTGGCGCAGGGTTCCACTACGCCAAGCCCATCCGATGTGGCACAGGCATCTGCCACATCTTCAAGGCCGGGGCCCCTTGCTGGAGCCGGATCTTCACCAGCCTACATGCTGGTGATCAGTGCCGGCATCGGCGGCGGGTTCCCCGGCCGGGCGGACGTCGGCTCCCTCGTGGTAGCGGACGCCATGGTTGCCGCCGATCTGGGCTCGCAGACGCCAGACGGCTTCCTTAGTGTGGACGAGCTCGGATTCGGCTCGTCCATTGTGGCGGCGGACGCGGAGCTTGCCGCTCGCCTGCGCCATGAGCTGCAGCGGGCTGGGCTCGCTGTCAGCGGAGGCACTGCGGTCACCGTGTCTACGGCGACCGGAACAGCGGAGACGGCCGCGGAGCTATTGCGCCGCGTGCCGGATGCCGCCGCCGAAGGCATGGAAGGCTTCGGCGTGGCAACAGCTGCCCAGCAGTTCGGCGTGCCAGCACTCGAACTGCGGGCCATATCCAACGCGGTCGGTCCACGCGACCGCGACGCTTGGCGCATCAAGGATGCCCTCGATGCGCTTCAGGCTGCAAGTTCCATTATACGGGAGGTTATTACATCATGAAAATTGCATTTTCCCCTTGTCCAAACGATACATTTATCTTTCACGCGTGGGTACACGGGTTGATCCCGGGCGCACCTGAGCTGGATGTCCGTTATGCTGATATTGATATCACCAATGGTCTGGCGGCAAATCCCGATGGACCCGACACACCTGAAGTGATGAAAATATCTTATGCAGCACTGCCATACGTGTTATCTGACTATGCTCTGCTTCCTGCTGGAGGCGCACTTGGCAGAGGATGTGGTCCGTTGGTTCTGACCGCAAATGGCACGACCGATCCAGCATATCTGTCTGGACGACGGGTTGCTGTGCCAAGTGAACGCTCGACAGCATATCTATTATTCCGTCTGTGGGCAGCGCAAAATGTTCCGGGTGGTGTAGGCGAGATTGTTGTCATGCCATTCGACCAGATCATGCCTGCTGTGCGAGACGGCAAGATCGATGCCGGACTTGTCATCCATGAAGCACGCTTCACGTACCAGAACTATGATCTCAAACTAATGACAGATCTCGGGAACTGGTGGGAAAGCGACACAGGCCTTCCGATCCCGCTTGGAGCAATCATCGCACGTCGCAACATGGATGCTCATGCCCTCGCCGGATGGGCACGCGCGTCGGTTGAATATGCATGGGCGCACCCGGATGAGTCGAGAGCATACGTTATGGAACATGCCCAAGAAATGGACCCTGACGTAGCTGCACAGCACATTGGACTGTATGTTAACGAATTCAGCGCCAACCTGGGTGATGATGGTTACGGCGCAATCACTGCACTGCTTGGCCGCGCCATGAAAGAAGGACTCGTTCCTGAGTTCGACCTTGATCTGTTGCGAATCTAACATCTATATCTGTACGCTCTATAACCAGCGCACCTTATTTAGCCGAATAACGTGGTATGAGAATTCTAAAGAATCTCAGACACCGTATTCGGCTAAAATTCGTTCATATCACCGACAAACTCGCTTCATTCCACACAATAACGCTTCTACGATTCGTTAGAAATTGGTATGTGCGGATTTTCGGCGTATAGCGTGCGCTCGTTTCGTTAGGGTCCTGTATAGGGTGTTCATTTGATACAAACTTCTTAGTATCCAGGGTGATGGCGATGTCCTTGCCATCTTTTATTTTTAGAGCTTAGTTACTTAGGGGTAGTAAAGGTCGTATTCAGGAGGGCACGAATCGGAGTCTGTCCTTTAACTTCCCCGTACCTGTTTTGCTGAATTCCTACCTTCCAGCAACAGTTATATAAGCCTTACCGGGTTTCGGATTTGAGGTTCGTGGTTGCGGTTTTAGAGTCTAATCTTTAACTAGGCAAAAAACTTTCATCAAGATACTTTGCTGCAGACTAGTGACCTCACTAACCATGTTGGACTACACTACACATGACACACGAAATAGAAAGAGCTGTCCCTAACGTCAGACTTAAGACGATGGGACAGCTCTTTTTTCACTCTATGTTCAACTTCATATCTATACTCATATCTATCACTCTACTCAACCCAAGATCGAAGCAGAAAGAAACCCATGCAACTCCACGCTCTCCACTTCATCTTGAACCCTACTGTACTCCATCATCCCAACCCCCTGCTCTCCCTCTCGCAACGGCGATCTACGAATCCAACCAACCATCGCCTACGATCTGCTGCAACCGCAGCCAAACAATCGGAACCATCCCTATGAATCAGCCACAACCGTGCGAATCATGATCCGCAGCGCATCCAGCATCATGGGAATAGGCAGCGACGGGACAGAAGGCTGCAACACAGCCATCTCTGTGGAGGCGGGAAAGTGTACAAATCCTGCACGGATCGGAAGTTGCCCTACTCGAATGTAATCCAGCACCCGGTACATCGTGTTGTTACATATATACGTACCTGCTGTATTGGACACGGTAGCTGGAATACGCGCTGCGGACATGTCATTCACCATGGCACGTATGGGCAACGTGGAGAACAAACCGTCCGGGCTGCCGTTTACAATTGGCTCGTCCACAGGACGCTGTCCCTGGTTATCCGCGTAGGAGCCAGGCGGAATGTCTTTGACATTCACGGCAATCCGCTCCGGTGTGATGGACGTTCTGCCCTTGGCCAGCCCACAGGCGATGACCACATCTGGCCGATAGGCTTCCATCTCTGCGATCAGCAGGTCTGCACATTCATCAAAGTGCACGGGCAACAGTACTGTTTTTAGCTCAGCACCCTCGATCACTTCGTTTGCAAGAGCATCCATTAACGCCCCCGTCGGATTCACCGCATCCCCGCCAAAAGGTTCAAACCCGGATATCAGAATCTTCACCATCACACGTCAGCTCCTGTCTGTTACTCCGATTTGTAACGTAATCCCCACTGGCCCCGAATCGTGTCCATCAGCTTCATGATTTCCAAGGATTCGTCCAGTTTAATGGTGTTGCTCTCCGTCCGACCTTCGAGGATACAACGTCCCGCTTCTTCTGCCTCAAAAGCATAACCAATGCACGTTCGATCATCGGTGAACTTCTCGGGCTCGTCCTGACCATTCACATGCAGATAGGCTTCTTTGCCCGCCAGGAATAAAGGAAGACGAATCTTGCCTTCCGTACCGTATATGACTGCTTCATTGCTAAGGTTCAGACGAATGGCAGCACTCAGTGATGCAGAACGTCCCTCAGAATAGGACAACAATACGGAAAATTGCTCGTCCACACCCGTCTCACCGATATTGGCCGTACTCCATACATGCTGGGGCTGTTCGCCAAAGATCATCGAAGCAAAGGAGATCGGGTACACCCCTGCATCCAGCAAAGCTCCTCCACCCAGATCCGGATTAAGCAACCTTCCTTCCGGCTCCCAGCCGACACGGAATCCAAAGTCTGCCTGCAGCAAACGTACTTCACCGATTCGTCCTTCTGCAATCCATGCTCTGGCTTGAGCGATCGGCGGCAAAAAGCGTGTCCACATCCCTTCCATCAGGAAAAGGTTACGCTCCCGTGCCGTCTCCACCAGTTGCTCCAACTGACGTGCATTCATCGTAAACGGCTTTTCACAGAGCACCGCCTTGCCTGCCTCCAGACAAGCCATTACATTCTCCTTATGCACAGGGTGAGGTGTTGCCACATAGATAATATCTACCTCAGGATCTTGCAGCATCTCATCATAAGAACCGTAAGCGCGTGCAAAACCATATTCAGCTGCAAACTTCTCCGCACTTCCCGCTGTCCGTGAACCTACCGCTGCTTTCACTGCGTTCCCCGCATGCTCCAAATCCCTTGCAAACTGGGATGCAATCCATCCCGTGCCCATAATGCCCCAGCGTACTTTGTCCCGTCCCACTACTTCTGTCATATTTAAAGCCTCCCTACTGCAATTTGAGTTGAAAAGGTTCATGATTCTGATCAGGCCAACATGTTATCCCCTTTATTTTACCAAAAAGAAACGCTTACGTCAGAAAACGATTTCGATTATGTGCTTTCAATAGAATCCAAGCTCATCAGGGCCTCGAACATATCTGTATACATTTCAATTCTCCAGTAGATTTGCTAAGATTATCAGCAGACCTTGGCCAAGAATTCTTGTCCCTAAGCATACTTGTTACTAACGACAATCTGGTTAAACTATCGATCACATCTGATAACAGGATCAGGATCATATACCCTGTGCTATTCATAAAACATCTGACTATACTGCAAACGCGCTTTTGACAAGACAGCCAGTAATCATAACATCATGCAAAACGCATCAATAGACATTCAAGAAAGACGTTCAGGTCCGAGAAAATATAGTGCGTTCCAGATTCAATCATTACCTAAACTGTTCAAAAGAAAGGAGGACGCATAACATCATGACTACCATCCCTGGTACCGCCCACAGCTGCATGAATCCACACATGTTGCATCAGCAGACAAGTCCCAATGCAGAAAAGGAATCCTCAACCCGAGCAGATCTGAATGCATTCCTGAATGATACCCTGATCGAACTTCGTCAGGCAGAACATATTATAACCCGTGGGGAATGGCGCTGGTCCACAACTGAGCTGGCTCATCATACCTTCATATACATGCACAAATTCACAGGCCAACTGATCATGAATGAGATCAAATCTCATGTGGTTCGCAAATCAGCCTGTCTGTCCCTACCAGGAACTGCAATTGAACTGATTAGTGATGATGACCATGATATTGAACTGTATATGATTCACTTTGATCTGTATCGGGCTACGGAGAAAACAAAAGCCAGACGAATCTACGAACGTGAGCTCAGTTCACCTGTTACAGGCTGGATTCAGGGCCCGTTTTACGGTATACAGCGCATTGCCGCACAGCTTACACAATTAAGCAATGAAGGTTTGGAAACAGGCCTCAAGGCACAGCTCTTCCTGACGGAACTGTTACATATGCTCTGGCCCCAAGAAGACCAGACTGACGTAGGGGCTGGGCAGGATGAACCCGAACAGTGGCTCAGGTCCACCCTGCAATACATGCGCGAAAACTATATGCACGAGATCAAGCTCGAAAAGTTGGCTGAACTGGCTGACATGCACCCGTCCTATTACTCGCAGCTATTCAAGAGCCGCATGCAGAAAAATCCGATTGAATACATCACTCATCTGCGTATGAACCGGGCCAAGGAATTACTGCTCACTTCCGATCTGCGTATCCGGGATGTGGCTCGTGAAGTGGGTTACCGTGACGAGTTTTATTTCAGCCGACGTTTCCGAAACCATGCCGGTTATGCGCCAACTTCCTATTCGAAGCAGGTCCACCGAAATATCGTGTCACTCTCCTATCCATACACGGACCACCTGATGACACTTGGCATCACGCCATGCGCAGCTCAGATCCAAGGCCATCTTCCTCATATGCCCAAATCGCTGACGCTGCCCTTTCACGCCTATGAACCTTGGGAACAGGGACGTCAGGCTTTCCTGGATGTGAATCCCGAATTGATTCTGACCAAGGACAATGCAGCTGCCAAAGCGATGGAGCATATTGGCGATGTCGCTCCCATCATCACGATTCCCTGGAACCAGACTGACGTCTTTGGTCATCTGCATCAGATTGCATCCATTGTGGATCGTACCCAAGCAGCGACAGATTGGCTGGATCGACATGAACGCAAGACAGAGCGTGCACGCAAAAAAATCAAGGAATTCGTCGGGGACATCACCGTTGCTGTTGGCACGTTAACGCCTAAAGGTCCACGGATGTACAGCCATCGGAACTTTGGACATGTCTTTTATCGAACCTTGCAACTGGCCGCTCCTCAGCGTATTCAGACCGAACTGGCTGGCAAATCTCCCGGCGTTGGATTCAACTGGCTGCCCTTCACACCAGGAGAATGGGACGGACTGGAGGCAGATGTGCTGGTACTGGCGATTAATTCTATGCATGAAAAGGCAACACTGTTGAAAGAGATGGCTTCGAATCCACTGTGGAACAGCCATCCTGCGGTAAAAAACGGACGTGTACATCTCATCGACTGGAACTCATGGGTTGTATATGCTCCATATTCCATCAACATCCAGCTCGATGAAGCGCTCTCTATGTTGACGAACAAACCTTCACTTTTGTAATCTAAAAAATGTCCATCTCCAAAATCTTAATTTATGCCATGTACGGGCCTGAATTAAGATTTTATAATGATCACTAATTGATAATGATAATCAATAACAATGAAATACGTTGTTGGTACCAAAGGAGTGACCCGTATTCAACATCCGGGACTGCCACATCGTCCGTCTAATTCAAGAAAATCTGCAGTGACTGTTGGGCTGACGTTTTTGTCTGCCATAGCCATACTGCTGCTAAGTATGTTTGTCGCAATCTCTTTAGGTGCCAAAGGGTTAACGCTGGAAACCGTATGGGCTGCCATATTTCAGTACAACCCAGCTTTGACACCACATCAGATTATCCATGAGCTGCGGTTGCCTCGTGTCCTTGCCGCGGTTATGATCGGCGCTTCCTTTGCTGTTGCAGGAGCTTTAATGCAGGGCATTACACGCAATCCGCTGGCAGACACAGGCATTCTGGGCATCAATGCTGGAGCCACTTTTGTCGTAGCACTGAGCTTTGCCTTTTGGCCCGGACTGCCATACGGCTGGATTATGTTTTTATCATTCATGGGGGCTGTTCTGGGCACACTGCTTATCTTCCTGCTTGGAATGGCAGCACCTGGTGGTCTGAATTCCATTAGACTGACCGTTGCCGGAGCCGTTATTGCAGCCATGTTAACCTCGCTCAGCACAGGCGTTGCCATTTATTTTGACCTGAGTCAGGATCTGGCCTTCTGGTATGCGGGAGGTTTCGGTGGAATAGAATGGCGGCATCTCAAGCTGATTCTTCCCGTGCTGCTCGCCACACTAATACTGATTATGCCACTTGCCCGGCGTGTATCGCTTATGTCACTCGGTGAAGAAGTGGCGATTAATCTCGGGATCAACCTGCGCTGGACGAGATTAATCGCCCTTGCAGCGGTTGTTGTGCTGGCTGGTGTGTCCGTGTCGGCAGTAGGCTCCATTGGATTTGTCGGACTGGTCATCCCTCATATCTCCCGCAAACTGGTGGGTGTGGATTATCGGCTCATCATTCCGATGTCTTCTCTGCTTGGAGCGATATTACTGGTGCTCGCCGATCTGGGCTCACGCATCGTGAACCCGCCCGAGGAGCTCGCGGTAGGCATTATGGTCGCTTTTGTCGGTGTACCGTTCTTCCTCTATCTGGCCCGTAAAGAAAGGAGGGCCTTGTAGCGATGAATTTCAATACACCTTCACGAGGTAAACGTTCGATCATCGTCAGTATCACGCTGCTCTGCATCGCCATTGCCGTTATTGTGATCAGCCTGAACACCGGAACCATTCGTCTCTCCCCAATGGCTGTGTTACAGACTTTGCTTGGTAATGGCAATTCGGATGATCAGATTGTACTGTTTGATTACCGACTGCCTCGCATCCTGGTAACTGTATTGGCTGGAGCAGGACTTGGTATTGCCGGAGCGGCCTTGCAAGGGATCACCCGCAATCCACTTGCGGACCCGGGGATTCTGGGATTACATGCGGGGGCAGCCTTTGGACTAATGGTGTTTGTTAGTCTCTCCTTTACGATGGATGGCTCTGTGGCCTTGCTAATCCCGTTGTTTGCTTTTGCAGGAAGTGTGGCCGCCGCCCTGATCATCATGCTGTTATCTTATGATCGCCATAACGGCGTATCGCCCATTAAGCTGATTCTGGTGGGAATCGCGGTAGCGGCCGGGTTCCATGCGTTAACACTCTACCTATCCCTGCGTCTGGATGAAGATACCTATTCCTTTGCCGCTCGCTGGCTGGCAGGAAGCGTCTGGGGCCGGGATTGGATTCATGTGCAATCTTTGCTTCCTTGGGTGGTGCTATGTATTTCTTATATTTGGAGTCGATCCAAAACACTCGATGCCTTCAATCTTGGAGATGCTGCCGCAACCAGTATCGGGACACCTGTCCGATCCCAACGTATTATTTTGCTGCTCTGTGCCGTGGCTTTGTCTGCCGTTAGTGTATCGATGGCTGGTGGGATCGGCTTTATCGGTCTGGCAGCACCACATCTGGCACGCAGGCTTGTCGGTCCGATGCATCGGCATCTGATCCCTGCTGCCGGGCTCATCGGTATGGTTATTCTGGTGACCGCTGATACGATCGGGCGAACGATCTTTCAGCCTAATGCCATTCCGGCAGGTGTGGTGGTTGCTGCGATTGGTGCACCTTACTTTTTGTACCTGTTAGTACGAAGCAAGTGATCTTTTTTTCAGAAAACAATTAAGACATCCAAGAGATGTTCAAGGAGAATGTGACTACCCATGTTAAAGAAAAATCTTATGCTTGTTATGAGTATCTGTCTGGTACTTGTACTCGCAGCCTGTGGAACGACCAATAATTCACCATCTGCTTCTGGTGGTTCGTCTACGGATAATTCAACCAAGAATCAAGACAACAGTGCAAGTTCGGGAGAGCAACGCATTGCCTCCATGTCGATCCATCTGACCAATGATCTGCTGTCTCTCGGCATTACTCCGGTTGGTTCCGTTATCGGTGGTGAAGCCAAAGGCTTCCTGTCCCATGTTGCTGATCAACTTCAAAATACAACACCACTTGGTCCGGTTAAAGACCCGGATATGGAAGTTTTGCTTGCCCTGAAACCCGATGTGATCTATCTGGACGAAGAATTCTCCGGTGGTGATATTGCCAAATTCGAAAAAATTGCTCCGGTGCATGTCTTCAATCTGAATAACGGTACATGGCGCGACCATCTGAAAGAGATTGGCAAACTCGTGAATCGCGAGAAAGAAGCCGAGCAATACATTCAGGACTACGCGACCGAAACAGAAGAAGTGAAATCTCTGATTCATGACACGATTGGTGATGGTACTGTGATGGCGATCCGTGTTACTGCCAAAGAATTACGTGTATTCAGTACACGCCGTCCCATGGGTCCCATTTTATATGAGGATCTCGGTCTGACTCCTGCCAGAGGGATCACAGATATCGATTCGACTAAACCTTATCAAATTGTCTCCCGTGAAATATTGCCGGACTATGATGCAGATGCGATCTTTGTGGTTGTGAATTCGGATGATGAAGCCCAGACCATGTTCAAGGAGCTGCAAAACAATCCGATCTGGCAAGGTCTGAAAGCAGTCAAAGCCGGCCACGTCTACCCGATTGGCGCACAACCTTGGCTCGATTACTCATCGATCGGTAATAAAATGGCCATGGATGAAGCCAAAGAAATGTTCTCCAAAAAATAAACAAAAAACCTCACTTTGAAATCGGAACAGCGTCTGTATGAATCATACGTACACTCTATTCCCCTCAAAGCTGAGGTTTTTTTTGGTTTGGATCTGCCTGCAAGCTGTAGTCCATCCTCTTCCACCAAGTGTGCTCACAGTGTACAGACAATGATCTCAACATCCGTATCGGCAAAAGTTTCCTGAATAATCGGACTGACCTTCTCCCATTTTAGCCTGTCCAGCCCGCATCCTATTCGGGGCATAGCCAGTTTTGTAATGCCATCCAGCATACATACGTCCCGCATAGATTCTACCGCACTAGTCAACGATTGATACGTCGGCTTATTGGAGAACTTTGCCTTGGTGACCAGATTCATCGTCCGTCCTACCGGATAACATCTTCCAATCTCAAGCGGCTCTTGGTTCGCCTGTTTTTGAAGATTTTCCAAACCGAATCTCTCCCGGAACTGTACCGCAATGCCTTTCCCCATTCTTGCATCGGCTGATATACAGTGAGCAAGCGTGTACTCCTCCCCCAGTTCAAATAAATCCTGTTCTCTCTCATGAAACTGCATCGCATTCCTCTCCTTTATCAAGCGCTCTCATTCAATAGTTGAACTAAAGATTATTTACACTGACACTACGATGACAGAACAACCTTCCAATCACTGTTATCGTGCAAATGATTAGTTCAAACTATGTAGATCCCATATTTTTTTATTAGGCCTCTGTCAAAAAACGTTGAAATGCCTTTAATGTTCGTTGACCTGCGGATCGATCATATACAGCAAATACAATACGTTCAAAGGAGTCCTTAAATCCCTCTCCCACTAACACATCATGAAAATACTTCGCCACCACTGCCGGTTCATTACGAAATACGCCGCAACCATATGCACCGAGAACAATCGTCTGATGACCATTCGTAGCAGCCACGTCCAGAATATAACGGATACGTTCCTTCATCACGGACTCAATCTGTAGATCATCAGCTTCTCCACGCTCTTTCACCACACCCGCATTCACCGCTGGCGCAGTAATGAATGATGATACATAATACTGGTCCAGCAACCGGTCTTCATCATCACGGATTACAGGAACACGAGGTGAATAGATCATATGATCGGAATAAAGACCCGATCGCTGCTTGCGATTGTACTCGTACATTTCGTCCATTTGCGCGATGCACGGGTATAATCCTGTCGCTCGGGCCAGACTCTCTTCCTGTGCCTGACTTCCCCCAAGGAAACCGCCGCCAGGATTTTTCGCCGATGCAAAGTTCAAACAGACCACATCTTCTCTTCCTTCAGCTACTGTCAAACGTGAAGCCGCTCCAAGTGTAGTCTCGCCAGTAACTTCAATGCGAACCGATACCGATACAGCTTCAGTTTCAGTTGATGAGGCTATCGAATGAGTTTCTGCGCGAGCTTCTGTACGGAGCTTTCCCCTGAGTGCGGAAAGCTCCGAAGGACGGTATAATACCGAATTACGGATCGCTTGCTGCACATCGGCGCCCATCTCAACCTTGCGATTATATCCATTCACGTATTGTCCTTCTTCCAGAATAGCCAGCGTCTGCTGTGCGATACTGGCCCGCATGGTACGTGGATTGGAGCTATGTTTATCACTCATCTGAATCACTTCCTATATCTTCTCTTAGACGGGTGAGAATCTCACCCAGCCAGTTGGTTCCCCGCCATGTTCTTCTATTCCGAATACGCGGATCTTCCTCCGCCAGTCCCACACCCCAGATGCGATCATCCGGACTTGCTTCCACGAGGGTCGTTCCACGGGTGGCACGCAGCGCGGTTAGCAGTTCTTCGTTTTGTGTAAATTTGGCCCAATTGCCTTCGTAGACAATGCGCTGGCATTCCGTTTCCCATAAAGTCTGGTCGAAACCTGCGACCTGTCTGCCCAGCTTTTTTTGTACCGAAGCAGAGCTTGCCTTCAGAATCTTGTCTGCGCTGGTCTGATCGCCAAACAGCAGTGCTTTCTGATGCATCATGTATTGCTCCGCACTTGTGTAGTGAACCCCGTTCACGGTAAAATCCGCCGGGTGCCACTGCGAGAACGGAGATACAGTCCGCCAGAAAAACGTAAACTTTTCCATCCATATCCCCTCTTTACTTGTTCCTCATGGTTGCAGCGATCCCGCCCATGGCTTGAATCACTTCTCCTATTTCATTGATGCTTCCCCTTTTCAGAGTGTCTGCCTCTCTGGGTTCAATCTGTATAAACGTGATGGTCGATGACCGGCACTGCTCGCATACTCTCCCGTCTCAATGACCCAATCGGCGATTTTGCGCCGGAAAGCAGCAGCCAGCAGTTTTTTGCCACTGATGATCTCATGTACTTTCTGAAGCGCAGTCAGCGTAAACGTCTCCGGCATCAGATTAAATGCAATATCCGTGTACTCGATCTTGGATCGCAGACGCTCAAGCGCATAATGAATGATTTTGGCATGATCAAATGCAATCCCCTGAACCTCCTCCAACGTCAAACGATGGCTCCGTACTTTTCCTTCTATTGTTTCTTTTGTCTCAACAATTGCCGACAACTCTTCTGTTCCATTGGTCAAAATCAACTGCAACCTGCGTTCTGTCACACGTCCACGCTCATGGATATGGCGCTTCTCTTCCAGAAGACGCTGCTCCACCCGAAACCAATTGGCCTCACTCGCATCATCGCCAGCCTGAAGTTCCAGCTCGCTGCTATCGACCAGCGCCATATAGGAACAGCTGATGACCCGTGTACGCGGATCTCGCTCCACATCTCCCCAGGTGTATAGTTGCTCCAGATAAATATCATCCAGCCCCGTCTCCGTCAACAATTCCCGTCGAGCAGCATCTTCCAATGATTCCTGCATGGAGACAAATCCGCCCGGTAACGCCCATTGGCCCAGATAGGGATGACCACCCCGCCGGATTAGTAGTAACTGGAGTTCGGGTTCAGCGAGCTTGCGATAATTCTCCTGAGCTTCACTGCGAATCGTAAAGACCAACATGTCCACGGTGACGGAAGGACGTTCGTAATCACCAGCATTATACGTTTCCAGAAACTGTTGTTCACTGATATGTACCTGATCCTGATGCTCCCGGTATTCGGGGGCTTTTCCTCCAGAGGAACCTTCGTAAGTCATAATAACCAAACTCCATTCTGTTATTAACATTATGTTATTAACAATTAGATAATATCAATTTATCACATCATTTTATCTCAGGTCAATATTTCCAGTCCTAAATAAATGATCTGTATTCACTTGACGATATGTCAAATCAAACTTAAGATTTATT
This sequence comes from Paenibacillus sp. AGC31, assembly GCF_057334655.1. Lineage (NCBI taxonomy): Bacteria > Bacillati > Bacillota > Bacilli > Caryophanales > Paenibacillaceae > Paenibacillus > Paenibacillus sp. AGC31. Next base: position 263,082 of record NZ_JBHFJH010000024.1, on the reverse strand, counting down.
TAGTCGACTAACTAAATGTGCGTGTTCAAAAAGTCTGGTTTTCAGTACCGAGAAAATGGAATGAAGGTAGAAATGGAGTAGATGATATGAACCCAGTCCAAAATGATCGGTTAATGGGACAGCTATCCGAACTCGTGAAACTGAAACGCTACAAGGTTCATGAGAAACTTGTGAACCACCCCGAGTTATACCCGGGGCAGCCCCCTTTGCTGTTCCAGCTTGAACGGAAAGATGGCCAATCCCAGAAAAACCTGGCCGAACAACTTCAGCGCAGTCCCGCAACGGTAACTGTCATGCTCAAGCGCATGGAATCATCCGGTTATGTGAGACGCGAAGCAGACCCGAAGGATCTGCGCAGTCTGCGGGTATACCTGACGGATCAGGGCCGATCCGCGCTACAAGAATTGAAAGAAGTGATTCAGGAGTTGGAACAGCAGGCCCAGAAAGATTTTACACCGGAAGAACTCCGGATCATGTCTGCACTTGCACAGCGTATGCTCCAAAACCTGCGTGAATCCTGAGGTGATGCAGACTCGTGACATCGTTTAAAAGAAAATAATTATGCAATGAAGATTGAGGTGATTCCCTATTGTGGACGTTAAAACGATTCTTGACCCCGTATAAGTCGGCGGCAATCGTCGCCCCGCTGCTCATGGTACTTGAGGTTACCATGGACCTGCTCCAGCCCAAGCTGATGTCCAGCATTGTGGATGATGGTGTACTTGCAGGGAACCTGCCCCATATCGTGACCACAGGTCTGATCATGTTACTTGTTGCGTTAATCGGCTGGGTTGGCGGCGCAGGCTGTACACTCTATTCAAGCAAAGCTGCCGTTGGATACGGCACAGATCTTCGCCAGGAACTGTTTGACCATATTCAAACCTTCTCCTTCCGCAATCTGGATACGTTTCAGGAAGGATCTCTGATCACTCGTCTGACCAGTGACATTACCCAGATGCAGACCTTTGTGCAGATGCTGCTGCGGATGTTTATCCGTTCGCCAATGCTGATCATCGGAAGTATCATCATGGCGTTTACGATCAGTGTGAAACTGGCTTTGATTCTTATTGCGACAGTACCGGTACTGTTTATTATTTTATTTATTCTAATAAAAGCTTCCTATCCGCTGTTCGCCAGTGTGCAGATCAAGCTTGATCAGGTCAACGCCGTGCTTCAGGAGAATCTTGCCGGCATTCGTGTCGTCAAGGCGTTTGCACGTGCACGTCTGGAGAAAAAACGGTTCAAGCAATCCAACGAAGATTACACTACAACCGCCGTCAAAGCCTGGCGTATTGTAACGCTGAACGCACCCGTACTCAGCCTGATGCTGAACGCTACCATTGTAGCGGTGCTGTGGTTTGGAGGTTCCCAGGTAGTGGGAGGCGATATTGCCGCCGGGGATCTGATTGCTTTTATCAACTATGTCACGGTTGTACTCTCTTCCCTCACGTCAATCGGCATGATGATGATGAGCTTCTCCCGTGCCAAGGTATCTGCTGCCCGGATCAACGAGGTGTTACATACAGAGCCAGATATCCAATCGGGAACCGACAACGATAACTCGGGGAATGTACAGTCATCCCCGTCTACTCGTGATCAGTCCCGAAACCAAACGTCTTCTCTTCCCTCACACACAGGCGGTCAAGTGGAGTTCAGAGACGTATCTTTTCGTTATGACGGAGACCATGCACTCACTGACATTAACCTGAGGGCTCGCCCGGGTGAGAAAGTGGCCCTGATCGGTTCAACAGGTTCAGGCAAAACCTCGCTGGTGCAGCTGATTCCCCGTCTATACGATGCTTCGCAGGGTGAAGTGCTCGTGAATGGAGTGAACGTTCGCCACTGGGATCTTCAGGATCTTCGCAGCCGTGTGTCCATTGTGCTACAGGAATCCATCCTGTTCAGCGGCAGCATCCGGGATAACATTTGTTTCGGCCGGCCAGGTGCAACAGATGCTGAATTGCGTGCTGCGGCACAAGCTGCGGCAGCGGATGATTTTATTATGAAACTGAAAGATGGGTATGACACGGAGCTGGGTCAACGCGGGGTCAATCTGTCCGGTGGACAGAAACAGCGGATATCCATTGCACGCGCCCTGCTCATGCGACCGGAAGTACTGATTCTGGATGATAGCACCAGTGCTGTGGATCTACGCACGGAAGCGAGCATTCAGAAGGCTTTGCAATCCTTGATGAAAGACAGTACCACCTTTTTGATTGCACAGCGGATCTCCTCCGTGAAGGATGCAGACTGTATATATGTCATTGATGAAGGACAGATCGTTGCCAGAGGCACACATGATGACCTTATGGCTCATTCATCACACTATCAAGCCATCTATTATTCGCAGCAACGGAAGGAGGATGTTCAATTTGGCTAAACCTGCATCTTCCTCCATACAACAAACGGTCGTGCCTCCCATCGGAAGACCCGGACCTGCGGGCAGAGGACCTGTTCCCAAAGTCAGAGCCAAAAATGCTCGCCACGCCCTAATCCGGGTATGGTCGTACATGGGACGTCATCGCAAAGGAGTTATTGCTGCATTAGTGCTGACGGCTCTTGGAACACTGCTTAACCTGGCAGGACCTTACCTTCTCGGCCGTGCCGTTAACGAACATATCGTGCCCAAAATAACAGCGGGTTTGCTGAAGGAATGTCTCCTCTTGCTGAGTGTTTATGCCCTTGGCTCACTCCTGATGTGGGCTCAATCCTATGTCATGATTGGTGTGTCCCAACTGACCGTCAAAGATCTGCGACATGCGTTGTTCTCTCGACTGCAAGAGCTGCCTATTAGCTTTTTTGATAAAAATCAAAGCGGGGACCTGATGAGCCGAGCCACTAATGATATCGATAACGTATCTACAACGCTGAATCAAAGCGTAACCCAATTGATGTCCAGTGCCATCCTGCTCGTTGGCTCCTTGTCGATCATGTTTGCACTCGATGTTCGGCTCACCCTGCTCAGTCTGGTGACTGTACCCTTGATAACCATCGCCACTCGCCTGATCGCGTCAAGAACACGCAAACACTTCACCGCCCAGCAGAAATTACTTGGTGAGCTTAATGGGTATGCTCAGGAAACCATTGCTGGACAAAAAGTCGTTGCTGCCTATAACCGTCAGGATCAGGCACATCGGCATTTTCAGAATCTGAACGAGAAACTGCGCACATCCAGCACACAGGCCCAGACCGTTTCAGGTTTAGTTGGACCCACGATGAACGTGATGAACAATATCGGGTTTGCCATACTCGCTTCTGTAGGTGGATGGATGGCTTATCATGAAATGACGTCCATTGGACTGATCGTCAGCTTTCTCGCTTACTCCCGCCAGATTGAGCGGCCACTCAACGATCTAGCCAATCAGTACAATCTCATTCAGGCTGCAATCGCAGGTGCTGAACGTGTGTTCCACATTATGGATACACCTGGCGAATACGTAGAGGAACAGAAGAAACAGCTGGATCAGATTCAAGGTAGAGTTGTATTTGAAGACGTCTCTTTTGGGTATAGCGCGGAGCGAGACATTCTCAAGAAGGTTAGTTTTACTGTAAAACCTGGTGAGATGATTGCACTTGTTGGACCTACCGGGGCAGGTAAAACGACCATTATCAACCTGTTGCCCCGTTTCTACGAGATTACAGGCGGACAGATTACCATTGATGGATGTGACATCTCGGAACTGGAGAAGGATCAACTCCGTCGGCAACTCGGCATTGTCCTTCAGGATGCCTACCTGTTCTCGGGTACCATTCGCGACAATCTTGCCTACGGCAAGTCGGACGCAACGGATGAACAGATCAGGCAAGCGGCTGAGCTGGCAAATGCACATTCGTTCATCCGCAAACTGCCACAGGGTTACGATACCCCCATCATTTCCGGGGGAAGCAACCTGAGTCAGGGACAACGACAACTGCTGACCATTGCCCGGGCAATTCTGGCTGATCCGGCCATTCTTATTCTGGATGAAGCAACCAGCAGCATTGATACGCGTACAGAGATGAAGATCCAGGAAGCGATGCGCACTTTAATGAAAGACCGCACCAGCTTTGTCATCGCCCACAGACTGAGCACGATTCGTGAAGCCGATCAGATTCTCGTCATTGATGATGGACAGATCGCTGAACAGGGCAACCATGATGAGTTGATGCAGCAACAAGGATTCTACTATCAGTTACATCAGGGACAGCTCAATAAGTCGAACTAATGATTATTTACACAGACACTACGATGACAGAATAACCTTCCAATCGCTGTTATCCCCAGATTTCATCGATTCCCTTTTCACAAGGGGGAAATTCGGGGATAAAGACGAGGTGCATGCTTCCGAAGTAGCTTTCTTTCAGAAAGTTTTCAGCTCCGCTTTTTCAGTTTTTTTCTATCCTCTCCCTTACGTGTAAATGATTAGTTCAACCCAATATAGTCTGATCTGAACCGATGTGGTCTCCGCACATTAACTTATGAATTGAAATATTTAACGCCGCATGGGGTTCTTCAGGACCCATGCGGCGTTTTTATATCTTGTCTAATGACTACTTAATTGCTATCTCTAGGTAAGTTATATGATTTACGTCTCCATTGGCAGATGAAGCGTGAAGGTCGAACCAACCCCCATTTCGCTATGGACGGTAATTTTACCATTGTGATCCTGAACGATTTTCTGGCAGAGTGCAAGTCCAAGCCCCGTACCTTCTTCTTTGGTTGTATAAAATGGATTAAAGATTGTGGATAGCGAATTTTCCGGAATGCCGCTTCCTGTATCTGTAATTGAAATGAGTACTGCGTCCCCGTCCTGCAACAAATCCATATGAACCTCACCAGGGTCTGTCATTGCTTCAAAAGCGTTACGAATCAGATTAATCAATACCTGCACAATTTTATCTCGATCCATGATGATCACAACTGGCTCATTAGTCATTTCAAGCGTAATTTGATGCCCTCGGGATGCCGCATCTGACTCGGTCAAAGACATCACTCGTTCAAGGCAGTGACCCAAATGTTCAGGCTTCATGTGATTGGCATGTGGTTTGGAAAACTGCAAAAATTCAGCCGTCAGATCGGTTACTCTCGTCACCTCACCCATAATCACTTCATACCATGGCGCGATATTAAACGCTTGTCCACGGGACAGCTGCAGGAATCCCCGAATTGCGGTAAGCGGGTTCCGAATTTCGTGAGCCATACCCGCAGCCAGTTCACCTACTGCCCTCAGTCTTTCGGAACGAAATACTTCTTCTTCATTTTTCAGCCATTTGCTGCGCTGTTGTTGAAGCAGCCTATCCTCGGCTACCGTCATAAAGTGCTGCAACGAATCTGACATTTCAGGGTACAGAGAGATGCTGTAGCTTACCTGGAGTCCTTGAAGCTGCACGGATAGCAGTGACGACATTCGTTCTTCCACATCCTGTATCTCTGGCAAAACGACCGCAAATCGGTCTCCTGCATACCGGGATATGCCATAGGCTTCGGTGAAATGATTGCTGATCATCTGGCCTGTACCTGTGATTACCGTACACCAAGGATCTTCTGAATCTTTTTTAAAGCCGCTAAAGTTATTGACGTTCAAAAGGACAAGCAAAAAAGACCGTTGCTCTTCTACTGTCTTATGTAACATCTCCATGTAACCTTCGTAATTCAACAGTCCGGTAAGCGGATCATGCAGGGTCAGGAACCGATTCTTTTCCCGAAGCCTGCGCTTCTCGACCTCACTGTTGATTAAGGTATGATACAAAAAAATGATAACAACCGAGGTTAACAGGTCAAATAACGAAACCAGCAAAGCATATGTATCTACAGGCACATACGAAAGCCGAATCAACGTATATTGCAGCATAAGCAGCAACGAAATCGGCAAGGTCTGTGCCAACCTTGGTTTGTCCTGGATCATTGAAATAATGAGCATATAATACAGCATGTTGCACCAGTTCAGTTCACTGAAATAGTGGAATATCCCGAGAAAAATCCACTGAAATTTTCGCAGCACAGGATATCGTCTCTCCCCATAAATACTTGCTACCAATAATGTCGCCGAAAGTGACATTATTGCCATATTAGGGGTAAGCCTGAGAACATAAGAGGACAGAATGACAAGCAGACAACCTAGCGGGAATATCACCATTTTCATCGTGTAACTAAGCAAACAGCCTCGCCCCCTTTGACATAAAACTCACATCAAACAACTTATGTACATGTATTATATCGATTATGATTAGCTGATGTTGTCGATTAGTGGAGGCTCGTCAAATTCGCACGAATGTATAAATTATGAAGGCAATAGGACATATGATGTAATTGTAATCAACAAAAGTGAAACAATTCCTCTTCGCATAAATCATTATTGTGGTACAATACATTAATGGATTAATTTAGGATAAATACTTTCTTATGGAGGATATCACATGATAACACAACGAAAACCACTGGGCCTCGGAACGCTCTCTCTACTCGTACTATTGATGGGTCTCGCCTTTAATTTCCAATGGGGCAAAACAAATTTTATGATCAGTCACTATCTTTTTAACTTAATAAACATACCGATTTATAGCAACGGAACTCAAGGACTTCATATTCCTTTTGTAGTAGCAGCCCTCTTCTGGATTCCAGCCTTCTTGCTTGCCAAAAAAAATCGTTCACATTATGGCACAAGTGTATCTTATAACGTCGCCGGATTCATGTTGCTCTTATGCATCATTGGACCAGTTATCCCCGTTATCGATTGGATGGTCAATGGTTAAACGCTTAAAGCCAGCTCTCTATATTCAGAGGGCTGGCTTCTTTGCTGCTTTTCCATATAAGATGAACAAATTATTTACACAACAACGTAGAGGACAGAAATAACCTGAAGAAGCGGAGCGTTCGCCTTTATCCCCGGATTTTCACTTCTTTTAGAAGGGAATCAAAAAAATCTGGGGATAACAGCGATCAGAAGGTTGTTCTGTCATCGGAGTGACTGGTGTAACCTCTTGAGGCTCATCTTATTTCTTCGCCATATACTTACGGATATCAAAAGCCACCGCAGCAACAATGATCAATCCTTTGATAATCAACTGCCAGTATGGGCTCACACCAATAAACGTCAGACCATAGTTAATGACCCCGAAGATCAGCACACCCGCCATAACCCCAGGAACCGTTCCAATACCTCCTGCCGTTGATACGCCGCCTACCACACATGCGGCAATCGCATCCAGCTCATACATGTTACCGTAATTGTTTGTTGCTCCACCTGTGCGTGCTGCCTCAAGTACACCGCCCAGACCATATAGTGCACCCGCAATAGCATACAGCGCAACCAGGTTGCGTGCCACATGAATCCCGGATACATGCGCTGCCTGAATGTTGCCACCAATCGCGTACATGTTTTTGCCGAGACGTGTTTTGTTAAAGACCACCCAGCAGATTAATGCCACCGCAATAGCAATCAGGACAATATACGGGATGGAATAACCTCCGCCCAGATCAATGTATCCAGAGCCAATAACGGTGAAGTCCGGTCGTAATCCTCCGATCGGCTGTGACTGGTTGGGTTCCGTATCAAAATAAATGGAGTTCAGTCCGTACACGGCAACCATCGTACCCAGCGTTGCGATAAAAGGAGGTACATGTAATTTGGCGACAATGAGTCCATTGACCAATCCCACGAATAGACCCGCGGTAATCCCGACAAGGATCGGCAGACCCACCCATAAGTGGGGCAGATCGGGGAAGAAGCGATTGGCATACTCGTCAATTTGCAGCATCGATGCCGATACAACCGCTGTCAGACCAACCACCCGTCCAGCGGACAGATCGACCCCGCCCGTGACAAGGATAAAAGCTGCACCGAGCGCAATAATGGCCCGTGTGGAGGACTGCTGCAAGATGTCCCGTAGTGTGGAGAAGGCCAGAAAATTCGGATCGGCAATCGCGATACCAATAATGAGCAGGATCAATACGATAAAGATGGCGCGTTGTGTTACATATTGTTTCACTTGATTGATCATCTGTGTGTTCATCTGTTTCCCTCCTGACTAAGCCATCCGCTGCTGCGCGGCCAGCCTCATAATATCCTGCTCTGTTGCCTCGGCTCCGTCCACGATTCCGGTGAGACGCCCTTCGCTCATCACCATAATGCGATCCGACATACCCAGCAGTTCTGGCATCTCCGAGCTAATCATGATAATGCTTTTGCCCTGACGAGCCAGTTCCGTAATAATGGTGTAAATCTCAAACTTGGCCCCTACATCAATTCCACGCGTCGGTTCATCCAGCAGGAGTATCTCCGGGTCGGTCAATAACCAACGGGCCAGCAGAACTTTCTGCTGATTACCGCCAGATAGGTTGCGAATCAGCGTGTTAACTGAAGGCGTTTTGGTTCTGAACTTCTGCGTCTGCTCACGTGCCTCTTCGCGGCCCTTTTTCTCGTCCAGCAAGCCCATTCGATTTCGGTAGCGCCCCAGACTGGCAATGATCGTGTTCTCATACACCGACAACACCGGGAAGATTCCTGTGACCCTTCGTTCTTCGGTGAGCAACGCGATGTTATGACGCTTCGCTGCTGCGGGGGAGTTAATCTTCACCTTGCGCCCATGAATCGAAATTGTACCTGAAGCGAGTCCACGCAGTCCAAACAAGGACTCAATCAGTTCTGTCCGCTGTGCTCCAACCAAGCCGCCAATGCCAAGCACTTCACCTTTTCGCAGCTCAAAGGATACATCACAAAACGATTTGGACTGGCTTGATGTCAGACCCTCGGCTTTTAATATCACTTCACCGGGTACGTTCGTCCGTTCCGGGAAACGTTCGTCCAGATCACGGCCAACCATACGCGTAATGATCAGATCTGTTGTTAAATCAGCAGCATCCCAAGTTCCTACAACGAAACCATCACGCATGATCGTCACTTCATCCGAGATCGTCAGGATCTCCTCCATCTTGTGTGAAATATAGATAATGGATACGCCGCGACTGCGCAGTTCATTAATAATGGCGAAGAGCTGATCCACTTCCTTGCCTGTCAGGGAAGAAGTTGGCTCATCCATGACGATGACTTTGGATTGAAACGAGACCGCCTTGGCGATTTCCATGGATTGAATCTTGGAGACAGACAGTGTTCCCGCCTGAGCCTTCGGATCAATATCCAGGTTCAAGTCCTTGAACAGGGCCAGCGTTTCGGTATACATCCGTTTCTCGTCCACTAGTATTCCCCTCATCGGAAAACGACCCAGCCATATATTCTCCATCACCGGACGATGCGGGACCGGATTCAGCTCCTGATGAATCATGGATATGCCTTGCTGAAGGGCCGCTTTGGAATTCGGAATATCCACATCCTTTCCTTCGATACGTATCGTTCCTTCATCCGGGTGATACATGCCGAACAGACATTTCATAAGTGTGGATTTCCCCGCTCCATTCTCTCCCATCAAGGCGTGAACCGTCCCCGGTTTCACTTTCAATGTGACCTGACTTAGTGCCTGCACACCCGGAAATGCCTTGGAAACTCCATTCATCTCCAGCAGGTAAGGTGACTCCATCTTGGTTCCTCCCTTCCATATGACCGGCAAAAAAGGGACGCTACCCGAATGTCGGACGTCCCTGTCTCGTGCTGTTATTGGGCGTCGGCGATGTTGTCTTTTGTAATCTTTTTGTATGCAATCCAGACGTATTTACCATCTGTAATGTCGTATTTGGTATTTTCCTTTGTTGGTGTCTCACCTTTGGCAAGTACGGAAGCCAGTGCCACCGTGGCTGCACCCTGATTCTTGGCATCATTAAGCACCGTGCCCAGCATTGTACCATCCTGGAGAGCCTGAATGGCTGGAGCTGTTGCATCCACACCTACAACCGGCATGGATTTGCCGTCCTTGAAGTATCCGGCTGCTTTCAATGCCTCAATGGCTCCCAAGGCCATGTCATCATTGTTTGCGAGAACGGCTTCAATCTTGTCACCATGTGAAGCCAGGAACGCCTGCATTTTCTCCTGACCTTTTACCCGATCCCACATCGCCGTGTCTTCCGCCAGCGCTTCCACTTCAATTCCGGCATCCTGGATCGCCTGAACCGAATATTTGGTCCGAAGCTCTGCATCCTGGTGACCCGGTTCCCCTTTCAGCATGACGTATTGCAGTTTGCCATCACCGTTTTTGTCCGCTTCCGGATGTGCTTTCCAGTAATCCACAATTAGCTGACCGGAGATCGTACCGGACTCCTCCGCTTTGGCTCCTACGTAGTACACTTTATCCCATTTGTTCATATCTTCCGCCACCGGCTCACGGTTGAGGAATACTACTGGAATATTCGCTGCCTTAGCCTTGTCAATGATGACACCTGCCGCCGTCCGGTCCACCGGGTTCACGGCCATTGCATTGTATTTCTTGGATACAAACAGATCCACTTTCTCATTCTGGGTCGGCTGTGCATTCTGGCTGTCCACGATATCCAGAGTCGCAACGCCTTCCGCTGCTGCGGTCATTGCATTACGTACACCCGTCATGAATGTATCATCGAATTTGTAGATGGCAACACCAATCTTTGGCGTTTCCGTCCCGGCTGCTGTCTGACCTCCTGTATCTGTTCCCGTACTTCCACCTGCACTGTCTCCGCCGCTGCTACACCCCGCCGCCACAACCATACATGCCGTAATCAACAGTGTCATCCACGTTTTCTTCATATTCTTCATATCCTAATGACCTCCCCCAAGTTCATTCGGCTTCACCGATGTCTTTATTATGAAAGGGTTTACATTAAATTCGAATACAATATCTTCACCTGTTCTATCGAAATCTTCCTCAAGTTAACAAACTCCTTAATTTCTTCATTCAGCATTCGTTCCGGCACTCTTTTATTGTACAAAAGGAAACAACAGCTTCTGGTTATCCATCCAGAACATATTGTCTGTACTAACCAGCTTGGTCTCAAGTAACACTCTCGCTTGCACCTGTTGATTGTTCAGCCGTGCAACGGCTTGATTCAATCCCAGATAACCTGCACTGTATCCATTCTGGACGATGAGATGATCAAAGACCCCTTCTTGCAATTGCTCCAGTTGCTGTTGTTCACTGCCGAATCCAACAATCCTTACTTTGCCCGCAGATTTGCGTCGATTCAGTTCATCGGCTGCTCCCAGAGAAGCAGGTTCCTGAAGAGTAATGAAGCCATCCACCTCCTGCTGGTCCAGCAATTGCTTTGCAGTCTGCCAACATCCATCCCGTGTATTACATATCGATTTGGGTTCTACTTGAATATCAGGATACTGTACCAAAGCTTCCATAACTCCCTGCTCTCTCTGAATCAGACCAGAATTAAGAGGATCGGGGCCCAATAAGGCCACAAGCCCTTTTCCTTCCAGAAGCCCCGCCATAGCCTGGCCGGCCTGTCTTCCCGCCTCAACATTATCCATCGAGATGAAACTGGTGATGCCTTTCACGGGAAATTCATCGTTAAGCACAATGACAGGAACAATGGTTCCATCAGAATTCATTGTCTGTGCCTCCTGAATGATGTCACTAAGTGCCTTCTCACTTAGGGGATCAACCAATAGAGCTGATGCCCCCTGCTTCAGAGCCGATGCGGCGGCCTCCACTTGAGCCTGCTCTCGTGCACTGCGAGACAACGTTTGGCTGTTGATATTTTCCTGTTTGACCTGCATCTGGCTTCCAGCAGAGTCCAGAATGGCAGGTGTGTACACATCACCATCGGAAGGGTATGCTTCCACGGTAATCAGTTCGGCCCCACTCTCTTTGGCAGCCGCTTCGGCGCCAAGCCGGATGGCTTCCGCAAGTTCCCCTGTCCCAGCTGGCGTAATCAGCGCAATACGTGGCGGTGCTGCCGTAGCATCGGGACTCGATAAGCCACAGGCACTGCATATGAGCAGACAGCAGCTTGCAGCTGTCTGGGTTAATAACCGACGTTTCCAGATTCCAGGGAAGCTCGCAACAACCTTTTTCCAAAATGTACGGATATTCAATCCTTTAACTCTATGAGTATCGTTCTTATTCACTTGGTTGTTTGTCATCAGGCTCACCCTCCTTCTGCTGCGATTGAATGGGAATCCGAACCCAGACCGTGGTACCTTCTTCCAACTCACTTGCAAAATCAAGGCCGAAGCCCTCCCCATAATAAAGCCGAATTCGGTCATGGACGTTGCGTACCGCTACGCCGGAGCCTGCACCGCTTTTGACCACAGGACGACCACTCAATAATCCCGACATCTGTTCTTCCGTCATGCCGACCCCATTATCTGTAATGCGAAACACCAGCTTGTTGTCCTCATGATAGACATCGACCTCAATACTTCCTTCGTCCATGTGGTACTCGATGCCATGAACAATGGCGTTCTCAATCAGGGGTTGAAGCACCAGCTTTAATGTCAGGCAATCCAGAAGCGTATCATCGGCCTTAATCGTAAAGTTGAATTTGCGCTTGAACCTCATCTGCTGAATCGTCAAATAATGCTGCGCATGCTCCAGCTCTTCCCTGACCGTGATAATCGTTTTGCCTTGACTAAGACTTATGCGGAACAGGCGCGAAAGAGATGTGATCATCGTGATCACTTCCTCATTGCGGCTCATGCCTACCATGCGCACCACAGAATTCAGCGTATTATATAGAAAATGCGGATTGATCTGAGCCTGTAAAGCCTCCAGCTCCAGACGCCGCTTCTGTTCCTGTTCATGGATGATCTCATCCATCAAGGTGCGAATTTTATTGACCATCAGGTTGAAGCGACGGGATAGTCGTTCCACCTCCAGCGGCCCTTCAATAGGCAACTCCACGTTGAAATCCCCGCGCTCCACCGCCTTCATCTTACGTTCCATTCGCCGGATCGGACGCGTCAGACTGGAGGAAAGAAACAGGGATACGAGAATGACCAGTACCAGAACAACGACCAGTACACGAATGAGATATCCATTGACCTCCTGACGCGTTGTCATAATCTCATCCAGATAAGCAACACCGACTATTTTCCACCCGATATTGGCAACGGATTTCACGGTATTCAGCCTTTTCTGTCCATCTGCTTCATCTTCGTAACTGCCGGAAGCCACCAAAGCCTGTTCAATATTCTCGCTTTTGAGCCCCATATACATCAATTGCTGCTGCGGATGGTACACGATATTGCCTGCACTTTCATCGATGATATACACGTATCCTCGTTGCCCCAGACTGACCCGACGGCTCAGTTCATCCATCTGTTTGAAATTGATATCGACCAGCAGAATAACCTGCCGATCCTGACCATTTTGCCGTATCGTTATGCCTTTGCTCATGGAAACGACCCATTTATATGGGCCTGTGTACATGTTCTGAATATGAGGCAACGAGAAACTCAGGTGATCCGGCACACGAAGCGCAGACTGAAACCACCCTTGCTGTGTCACATGGGCACTTGGTTTTAATTCAGCTGTAGGTCGGTTCTTGAGCAATTTCCCCGTGGAATCGAGCAGAGTAATTGAAATGATATCTTCACGACTGCTGAGCAGTGTGTCGAGTTGTTTGTCCACCAGTTCCCCTTCCCATGTCCCGTCACGCAGCATGTGTTCCTCAATGGCACGGTACAGATGAGACATACTGCGGACGTAATCCTCCAGGTTATAACTGACCTGATCCACAATCTGTCTCGTCGTGAGTTCCGCACTTCGCTCGGCAGCCTGCGTGAACTTGTCATGCAGAAGCATCGCCATGATGGTCAGTACCAAAACGATGAAGACGGAAAAGGACCACGTAATAATAAACCGGATACTGCTGACTCTGGACGAACGCAGACGAGAGCGTAATTGAGGTCCCGTGGACTTCACCCATCTGGACAAAAACTTCATCGGATCGAACCTTCACTTGCTGTCTGAGAAGCCTGTTTACGATATTCTTTGGGCGAGACGCCAATATGTTTTTTGAAACAAAAACTGAAGTAATTGGGTTCAGCAAAGCCAACCTGCTCTGCAATCTCAAATGACTTCAGTTCTGTCGAGCGAAGCAGTTCCCGCGCTGCCTCCATTCGGATCTGCATTAGGTATTGCAGAAAGGTAAGCTGCACTTCTTTTTTGAAAATGCCACAAAAATAACCGGAGCTGATATGCAAATGCCCACACACCTTCTGAATGGACAGGTCCGGGTCGGCATAATGCTCCTTGGTGAAGACTAACGCCTGCTCGACAATATCCTTGTATACATGCTGGCGTCCGCTGGCAATGCGATGTTGTACGAGTAGACAGACTTCCCGTACCTTCTTCTGTGCATCAGTAAGTCCCGGCAGTCGGAACAAATCCGCATACAACTGGAACCCTGCACCAAAGATGTCCTCCATTTCCTCCCCTGATGCCTGTGCTGCCTTCCATACTGTTGTTAATACTTCAATTAAATAGAGCTGAATATCACTTCGCCCGTGTTCCACTGTAATTTCCCGGAAAATGATCGCAAGTGCTTCCTCCAGCTCCGCTTGTGTACCCGCCTTCAGACAACGTGTCAGCGTCTGCTGCTTCAACTCGTCGAACCGCAGCTTGCCCGCTGTCTGTCGCTCCACGTCCGCGATGTATATAATTGAATCCGTCCCGGGCACAAGTCGATAATCCAATGCCAGCAGGGCATCTTCATAGGCATGATTCACATCCGCGAGTGTATCGACAATCTGACCAGATCCCACCGTAGCCGGGATACGTAAATAGTGGTTGATGCTGCGCATCACATTTTCCAACGCTTTCTGTTGCCGCTTCGCTCCATCTGTACCGCCCGAGCGATCCACATAGAGCAGGACAATCGTCTCCTGATGCATAAAGGCATGACCTGCCCCATGCTCCGCCCAGACTTCTGCCGCAATGTTAAGTGCAGCAAAGCGTTTCAGCTCAGCATCCTCAGATTGACGCAAGGAACCTCCGGGAACCAATATCTCAGACTGATCCGCTACCTCGGATGATGTTTTGTTATGTCGCTGTGGGGGCTCGATAAATACTCCCTCAGACTTCTCCTTCTGTACTTCTCCATCCATGTGCAGTGTCAATACGGACACCCCATAGCGCTCTCCTGTCAGGTCCAATCCGCATTGTTTGGCTTTACTATGAATATATGTCGAGGATTTCTGCCGATGGAGCAAGGTCGCCATCAGATCTGCCTGTAATAAAGGCAAACTGGTATGATAGTGCTCACGCAGCTGCTGTACATCTTCACGCTCAGCCACTTCAGCCGCCATCTGGGCGCGCAATCTTGTGAGCAGTTCGGTGAGATGCCCTGCCGAGAACGGCTTCAGCAGATATTCATCCACACTTAACGAGATGGCTTGCCTCGCATAATCAAATTCATCATATCCAGTCAAAATGACCACCTTCACGAGTGGATTACGCTTCCTCAATCTTTGTGCGAGTTCCAGACCATTCATGAATGGCATGCTGATATCCGTCACCACAATGTCCGGCTCTACCCGCTCCGCCATCTCCAATGCTTCCCGCCCATTCTCAGCCAAACCGACAATCCGCAGATCGAGCGCTTCCCAATCGACCTCTACAACAAGTCCTTCACGCACATCTTCTTCATCATCCACCAGCAGTACCCGGTACATGTTTGGATTCCTCCTTTTGATGACGGCCTTATGCCCTAGCAACGAATATATATGTAGCATTGTGAATCATTTGATTTCTTATGGCTCACCGAATTGAAGCAAAATGCAAAGGCTCATGTTGATCTGCTCCAAGGTTGCCATCATAATATACAATATTATCAGGGATATGTAATCGCTTTCTTTAATAGAGGTAAGGCAACCCTGTTGGGCAGTGCCTAAGTGAAATGTGAAGGATAGTATATGAGTGCTAAAGGCAGGTTAAAGTAATACAAACACGGGAAATTTCGAAGTACTTCTAATAAGAGGTGTTTTGATTCTAACTATAATTCAGACTTCATTCTTGTTCTTTACGATGATTTGTACTTAATGCTTTAAAATAAATCATGGTTGTATCTGGGTTGGTGTGTCCCATTATCTCGGCTAAACGGTGCAGTGGCGTATGCTCAGCCATGACGTAGCCAAAACGATGACGCAGATCGTGTGAACTCAATCCTTCCAGCCCTGCTGTTATCATTACTTTTTTAATCAGGTGCCGCAATGCTCTCTCCGTTAAACGATCGTTTGTCTTCTCTGAAGGAAAAAGGTAAGCAGGATCGGTAGCAAGATCAGATAAGTACTGATTCAACATGACAACACATTGTATATTCAAAGGGATCTTACGTTGCACGTTGCGTTTATCGGCTCTCACTGTCAGGTGACCGCTTCGTCTACCAAGTTCGATATCCTGAGGCTTGAGGTTGCATACCTCCATCGTTCGCAAGCCTGTGTGAAACATTAGGGTCAGGATTGTCTGATCACGAAGGGAATTACCGTACTCCACTGCCGCGAGGAATGCCTGCTCTTCTTCTAATGTCATTCGGCGTGGACTTACTTTGTCTTCCGGAATGAATTTTAATGGTTTGGAAGGGTCATGACTGAGCCTGGATTCCAAGACAGCCCATTTGAAAAAACGCTTCAGCGTAATCAACCTCCGGTTAATGGTGGCTGGTTTCAATAACATAACGTTGTGAGCATTTTCACGATAACTGACTAAAGTGGATGTATCCACATCTTCAATTCGCAGTGAGAACTCTTCACTAAGCATGGTGCTTTCCTTGTACCATTCGATAAAGTGTTTCAGATCACTTGTATATTCCTTCACGGTTTTGGGATGCAATTCTCCCTCATTAGCAAGCATATGTATGAATTCCTCTATCGTCGGTTCCCGCTGCACCGAAATCCCTGATGACTGATTCATTAGAAAATACCTCCAAATCTTGACTTATATTAGCGGACATGGTATTATCATATTAATCGATACATTAGCGGACATCAAGTTCGTGGTTTAAATGCACCAGGTGAGTGTCAATTTTTCAATAATACTCGTCATAATGATCGGCTAAAAACTTATTTTTTGGAGGAATCACATGCAAACAGGTACAGTGAAATGGTTCAACGCGGATAAAGGATTCGGCTTTATCGAAACTGAAGAAGGAACAGATGTATTCGTTCATTTCAGTGCAATTCAAGGTGAAGGTTACAAATCTTTGGACGAAGGTCAACGCGTTCAATTTGAAGTAACTCAAGGTAACCGTGGACCACAAGCTGAGAACGTTACTAAACTTTAATTATATGAAAGCTGCCTTATTAATAAGGCAGCTTTTTATTTACACATATGTTGCACAGTAAAGAAAAGATTTCACATCACAAGAATGAAAGCGAGGTATTCCCATGGATAAAGAACAATTGATCACAGAAGTAGCTAAGGCTGGCGGTTTCTCCAAGAAGAATGCTGAAAAAGCTGTAACCGTTGTACTGGACTCGATTCTCGAAGCTCTCAAAGAAGGTAAAGAAGTTCAACTGGTTGGATTCGGGAAATTTGAAGTGCAGAAGCGTGAGGCAAGAACAGGAAGAAGCCGGAAAACAGGCAAGGAAATTCAACTACCTGCAGGTAAAGTTCCTGTATTCACAGCAGGTTTAAGCATGAAAGAAGCTTTAAATTAAACCACGTAACAAACGTAACAACCCATTGAAAAGAGGTTTTTATTCAAACACACAATGATAATATGGATTTAAATGTCGTGTTTACTACCGTTGATGATATCATTAACTTTTATTCAGGCAAACAGACAAACTCGGATCATACAGAAGCTCATACTCATTTAAAGCCCCCATCAGTACAGTCTGATTGCAACCTACGACCACCCACCCGCTAAATTAACATTTCATCTTGGACAACAAGAGGCCCTGATCCGCTCAAAACGGTCCAGGGCCTGATTTGCTTGGAAGCCGGCTCCGTCAGGGAACCAGCTTTTTTATCTTTTATGCACAATGTACAACCATCCTATTTGCTGTTCTGTAGTTCGCGCAAGATCTGGAGATCATATGTAGAGACAAGACGTTCCAAATGCGTATCCAGCCATTCCTCATCCTGATCCCACCACTTCAATTCCAGCAGCAGTCCAATCGTCTCTTCGTCAAAACGCTTTTTAATAGTCTTGGCTGGATTACCACCAACAATCGTATAGGGTTCAATGTCCTTAACAACGGTTGAATTGGAGGCAACGATTGCCCCGTCTCCAATCGTGATACCAGGCATGATCGTTACATTTTGTCCAAGCCATACATCGTTCCCCAGTACCGTGTCACCCTTATATGGAAGTTGTTCCAGTGTAGGTGTCACACGTTCCCATCCTCCACCAAAAATGTTGAACGGATAAGTGGTCATACCCTCCATCCGATGATTAGCGCCATTCATAATGAATGTCACACCTTCCGCAATTGCACAGAAATTCCCAATGACCAGGCGATCACCAATGAAGTCATAATGATGCTGTATCCGGTCATAGAATTGCTCTGGCGGATTCGTGTTATCGCTATAATAGGTATAATCACCGATGTCCACGTTGGAACGCGGCGGCAGGTTTTGAATATAACATACCGTACGGATATTCTCATTCGGGAAAAGTTTTGTTTTATCAGGGGCCATATTGTAGTCCCTCCTTTTCCCTATTGTAACAGATATTAAATCTTAAACGGACTAAGTGAGGTCTGGAGCTCTGTCGACACATCAGACAAAATAGCCGCAGATGCCTTGATCTGTTCTACCGACTTGAGCTGTTCATGAACAGATCTTGCAGCCTGCTGTGAATTGGTACTGGCCGTCTGCGCATGGCGAGCGATCTCATGCACAGAAGCCACGATCTGTTCCACGCCTGCGGACATCTCTTCACTCGTCGCAGCCATGTCCTCAATCTCTGTAGCAATACGCAGGTTTGTATCCCGGATCAGGCTGAAGTTTTGCTCCGTTTCCCGGGTCAAGCGCAGTCCTTCCTGTACTTCGTCCTTCACTCTCGACATGGCCGATAGCGATTGCTGCATATCTTGTTCCATGGCTTCGACCAGTTCTTCAATACGATCTGAAGAGTCTCCAGCTTGTTCAGCCAGTTTACGAACCTCGGTAGATACGACGGCAAATCCTCTGCCATGCTCCCCTGCTCTTGCCGCTTCAATGGATGCATTGAGGGCGAGTAGATTCGTTTGATTTGCAATCTCATGAATGGCGGAAACCATCTGGCTAATCTGTGCCGACTTCCCTTCCAGCATACGAATGACTTCATCCGTTGTGGTAACGGAAGATTCAATTGTAGACATCTGCTGAACGGTAAGTTGCACCGCTTCACCTCCGGTTTCTGCCTGTTTGCGTGAATACAAGGCAGAGTCCGAGATACTGGAGGCCTTGTCCGCCATACGTTGTACACCTATAGCCACTTCTTCCATGGCCTGCAGATTTTCTTCTGTACTGATCGTCTGACTATCGGCTCCGTGCGCCACTTGTTCAACGGAGGATGCAATCTGCGCCGATTCTTTGGCCGTTTGATCCGCAATCTTGAGTAGCAGTCCAGTCGAATTCTCTGCTTTCTCCGCAGCTTGAAGTCCGCCTTGAATGATGACCTGGAGATTACTTCTCATCTCATTGTATCCCGTACCCAGCATGCCAATCTCGTCTTGGATGTTGTCCACAACTGGCTGTGTGAAATCGCCCGTCCCCGCACGTTTAATCGCCACAGATACCCGCTCGATTCTTACTCTCACCCTGCGAACGTACAGCAGGATCAGGGTAATTGCGACCAACATTGCAAGCAGGAATACGATCAGGAATGTCTTGAGGAACGAGGAGATAATCACATCAATTAACGATTGAGAAGCACCCACATAGAAAATTCCAATAATGTCTCCGGATGCGTTCTTGATTGGTTCATAGGCCGTCTGATATTTCTGACCCACAACCACGGCTTCACCGTAGTATTTTTCCCCTTGCTGCAAAACGGTCTGGGCGACCTCGTCCGATACCTTCGTGCCGACAGCACGCTTTCCGTCCACCATGACATTTGTTGCAACACGTTCGTCACCTCGGAAGATCGTCACCGTGTCCCCAGACGCTTGTCCAATCTCATCCACCAATTCAAAGTTGCCTTCCAGCGCGGCATCTCCCTTGAATAATTGTCCATCCTTAATGGCCCAATCTCCTGGATGCTTATATGTAATGATACTATTCGCCATCTCCAAATCTCGCTTTGCCTTCTCTGTAGCAAATGTCGTAATCCCCTGTCTCATCTCCAGGATTACACTTACCGCCACGGCTGAAGAGAAGGTGATAAATATACTGATAACGATCAAACTGATTTTGGTACCGATGCTCATGCTTGGCATGTGTGTGAGCCACCCTTTTCCCTATGTAGTTGTGGGGATATTCAAGCCAATTTCGAATCCGTTTCGAATATCACTATAGTCTTATCGGTAGGAGTGATCACAATATTTATAATATTTCAGTGACTTTTATCACAAAAATAACTTGTTGAAGCCTAATATTTTACGAATTATCCGTAATCATGTAAGAATGTTCTTTAAGTGAAGCCAATCAAACACATGCCAAAAGTAAGGCCAGACATGAACGAGGCCGGATTTTGCTGGATGTTCGCTCCGTCTAACCTGACAAAGCAGAGCAAAAAGGGATTCGATCTGACCATCGAATCCCTTTTCTTATTCTCCATACAACAACGTTGCTCTTGAGAAGATATCTCTTATTTGGATGTAAGGCTTACTTGTGCAGCGGTTTGATCCCAGTCCACGGTAAGTCCCAGTCCTTCTGAGATGAAGCGTACAGGAACGAGTGTGCGACTGTTTTGAATGATCGCTGGTGCATCAATTTCGAGTGTCTCTCCATTTACGGTTGCGGTGCTGCTTCCGACCTTGAGCACAAAGGTCTGATCATTCAGAACCGCCGTTACCGTCTTAGCCGTTTTGTCCCAAGTCACTTCTGCACCCATTGCTTCGAGGATTGCGTTCACAGGTACCATTACTCGTCCATTTTGCTGCAGCGGGTCCTGATCCGGGAATGTGATCGATTTACCATCGAGTGTTACGGTAATAGTTTTGTCGGTTGTTCCGGATGAAGTATTCGAACCTGTCTCTTCCGAATTCTCAGGCAAAGGCGTTACTTCACGTCCGAGTTGTCCTTGCAGATTTGCAAGACGGTTCAGTGCAAATGTCGTCAGTGATCCGGCTGCCATGGAGCCCATACCTCCGCCCCCGCCGCCAAAGTTACCACCAGGGCGTGTCTGAGTATTTCCTGTATTCGTTGTTGGATCTGTTGCTTCATCCGGAGGTGTCATTCCTTCGAAACCTTCAGGCGGCGTCATACCTTCCATGCCTTCAGGTGGGGTCATTCCCTCAAATCCTTCTGGTGGTGTACCGCCCATACCACCTGCCGCATCTGCATTGGCAGAATAAGCGATGTTGGATTCAAACTGTTCTGTCGTATAAAATTTCGTTGGATCTGCTTCTACATAAGGACGAATCTCATCGGCAAGGCCAGTAATACGATCTTGAATGCCTTCCATGTAGTCCGTCAGTTCGTTGACGTAACTCAAATATTTTTCCTTATACTCCGGCACAGCAAGCAGGTTATTGATCATCGGTACATTTTCCATGCTGATGCCCAATACAGGCTCGTCTACAGATACGTTCGTAGCATTGGTGTTAGTCGTGGTTGATCCGGTTGTTGTGCCACGTCCGCCTCCGCCCGAGTACCCGTTGAAGGACATGTTGAAGTCCCAAGGAACAACCGTGAACTTGCCAGCGGCATCACTGTAGAGCATGTAGTTGTGTCCTTTGTCGCCGTTATAGCTGTCATAGTTGCCAAAAACCATGTTGCCTGCAATATATTGAAGCGCCGAATCTACGTCCAGTACACTTTCAATATCACCCTTTTCTCCTTCTGGCATCTCATTTAGTGTTTGGATGAAGGTTTTGAGTTTGGTTTTGTCCTTATCCGTACCCAAGTCTTTGGTGATTGTACTGTAGTCACTGCCCTCTTCGTATTGAAGATAACTCTTCTCATCCGTATCATAGAGGTCACCTTCTTCGTAATTCTCACCGTAGTTGCGCTCCAGATAGCTATCATCCACTGCTTCAACGCCAGTATAGAAACCAACCAGCTCGCCGTTAACGTACAGATTAACATAGTTCGTCATTGGGACATCCATGCCAATACTCCGCAGTGCTTCATAGTGTAGAACTTCACGCATATACGACGGATCGGCGTAGTTATTGTTCAGCACCATTTTGTCCAGTCCAAGCAGGCTTTGTGTTTTATCGTATTTATCAAACTTCAGTCTGAAGCTGTAACGGTCCGAATCTTCCATTGAGGCTACAGCTTTCAGGGTCAGATTGCCCTTGGTGGAAAAACCGACGTTGTCCAGCTTGTTGCCGTCCACTTCCACACTCACATTCTTATAATCCTTATCCAGCGGACTTTCGAGCATGCTCTTCCAGTCTGCATCATCAATCGTTACATTCACATCTATGACGTTATCCGTCTGGAACAATGATTCATAAGCTTGCGTCACGCCTGCACTCGTGGTTGTCGCTGTACTTTCTGAAGCATATGCCGCATTCGGACTTCCGATCAGCCCAAAAGATGTCGTTACCATCGTCACGGACAATGCCGTTACTGTAACTTTTCGTAATAAAATATTCAAAATGATGAATCCTCCTTCTTGGTTTCTATTAAGCTACTGAGGCTTATGTAATCATGGTAGGGGACTAACCTTTAGTGAATCTTAAACGCGATTAAAAATGATATGTATCACTATGAAATTTTCATGGACATACAAGAAATATAATGAAAAAAAGCGCAATTATAACCTTGGAACCGGTTCATAAGTCCTATTTTATTGCAATTATCTAACATTAATATGCCTTTATAACGATATATCTGAAGAGTAGAACTTACCTGGAGTTCATATACGTGAATAGCAAAACTCTTTACAAAAAGCTTTTAGAAACAAAAGAGAATTTGAGCAGACAAGATATTTAGGGACCACATTGCATTTTTTTAAGTCAACAATTACATAGCGTGTAAACCCCCAGGATAAGTCCTTCGTCACAATCGTAGAAGGAGTGAACCATCTTGTTTAATAAGCTTCGCTGGAGTACCATGCCTTTCTTCATCAAAAATTTGGTGATTTCATTCGGCAGCATCATGTTGATCGGTGTAATCCTGATTACTGCCGCGTATCAATTGCAAAAAAATATCTTGGTTGAACAGTTGCACGACCAGGCTACCGTCATCACCCAGAAATGGTATGACGATCTCGACACTGCCAAAGTGGCAGAAGCGGCTAAGGAAAAAAGCTACTCCGGTCCTGTACAGCTGGAAATGAAAGCTTATCTCGATTCCATCCATGAATTCTATCCAAACATCGCGCAAGCGTACATTTTTGGTTCAGAACTTGAGGAAGGAAACGGAACGTCCATCATCGCGATTCCAACCAACCTGTTGGAACCATTCGAGGAGGGTAATCTGCCTGCAGGTGCCATGTACCCGCTGCCTCAGAATAACGTCGTAGTGCTGGAACAGATGAAAAAGGACGGAAAGCCTGCCTTCAGTGATTTCTACACGGATGAGTACGGAACTTGGACCACTCTGATCTATCCGATTAATAACGCAGATGGCTCCATGTACGCTGCTCTTTACTTCGATGTAGATGCAAGTGCCGTTCCAAAAGGCCTTAACAAACTGCTTACGTACGGTTTGATGTTCCTGATCGGTTTCTTGATCCTGTTCATGGTGTTGCAATTCATTTTGCTGAAAAGAACGTTGCTTCCGATCCGCAATCTGATGAAAGGTATCGAAGAAGTCAGCACGGGTAATCTGGACGTAACCATCGATACCGGGCGAGATGATCTGGGTATCATCAACGAGAAGTTTAATGCGATGATCCATCGATTCAATACAACCATCTATAAAGTACAGAATACTTCGCATCACCTCTCGGAATCTTCCAAACAACTACTGGGCATTTCCGAGAAAAATAATGTGAACATTCAATCCATTAGCACCAATATTCGGGAAATATCTACTGGACTGGTGTCACAAGACAAAGCCACTGTGGAGAACGCACGTGCCATGACTGAGATGTCAACGGTAGTGCAGACGATCGCCAGCAGCTCAGCCGATGTGGCAGATGAAGCACTCAGCATGGAGCAGCGCTCCAGCACAGGTAATGTGGTGATGCAACAAGTCATTGAGCAGATGCGCCTGATCTCCGGTGCGGTGCAAAATACGTCAAACTCGATTCAGTCTTTGGAAAATAACTCGAACCAGATTAGCAACATTGTTAACGTAATCACGGAGATTGCCGGACAAACCAACTTGCTTGCACTTAACGCTTCAATCGAGGCAGCCCGTGCAGGTGAAGAAGGAAGAGGTTTTGCGGTGGTTGCAGGTGAGGTACGTAACCTGGCAGAGCAATCGCAGGAATCAGCGAAGCAAATTCGACAGTTAATTGAAGAAATTCAACGGGATATCATGCAGTCTTCCGAAGCGATGCAGTTGGGTTCCAAGGAAGTTACCAAAGGCTTGGAAGTTACCCAAGAGACTGGTGTATTCTTCGAGAATATTCTGACTGCTACGAATAAAGTTGCAAACCAGATTCAGGATATCTCCAGTTCTACTGAAGAGATCTCGGCAAGCACACAAGAAATGTCTGCTACGGCCGATGAACTGTCTGCCAATGTCAGCAAGGCAGCAAGCAGCAGTAAACAAATTGAGCAGTCAATTGATGAGCAGGAAGCCTCCATGGCAGCCATTGTGAGTGCCTCCGATGAGCTCTCGGTTGTATCCGAACAACTGCAAGAACTGATCTCATTCTTTAAAGTACGTGCAGAATAGAATTAATAGGATATAGAGAACAAGAATACGACACAGTAAAAACCAAGGCTCATGAGTGACTACACTCAAAGCCTTGGTTTTTTTGTTGTTACCAACTTAGGTGGGTAGGTTCTATACCTTCCCGGTATCATTTAACAGACAGTGGTGTCATCAACTGATTGTTGAACCTCCAATCCACTATAATCCTGCAGCTGCTTTAATTTCTTTTCTCTGAGAAACGATTAATGATTGTATCTTTTCTGTTCCAAATGCACCTGCTGAGAAAGCATTCGCTTTGGGATAATAAACCATTCGAAAAGATGTTCCATCTTGAAGGTGCACACGTAAAAAAATCCCTGTCTCATGCTTGGATTTCTTATACACCTCATCAAAGCCAACATATCGCAACAGCAAAAGCTCGTTCATGAATTCGGATGCGGCTTCCTGGGGAAAGTCACCGATTGGGCTGCCATCGTTCCCGCTTTCAAGGCTGACTTTTTCCACTTTGTCTTCAATGTCCATCAGGTCTCCCATTGTCTTAGCATTGGGATTTTCTTTTGCTTCGTAAACCTTTTTATTCGCTACTACGCGATAATGCGACTTATAACCTTTTAGTTCATATATAACAGTTCCAATTGGAAGATATGCCGCATCACCATTCTCGGTCACGTGATCCGCACACGCATGCTCGTTCAGCATGAAGCTCACTTCCCCTACCCTATCCCCAATTTGCTCTGCGGGTACCTCTTTGGTCCCCTCGTTGTTTTGAAAATATGTAATATTATTGAGCATTAGAAAATCAATCCATTCAAGGGTTCCCGGGCATCGCTTCGTTGATTCCTTTGAAACTTCTTCCGTATCCGTTTCCTGGGGTTTGGATGTTATTTCACCCTTATTCGATGTTCCACAGCCAACAATAATGACTAGAACAAAAAGTATACTCAAGCGCTGGCTCCAATATTTAAATGGTTTCATGTTCAATCACCTCAACTTATTAGACGGATTTAACTAAGACTTAGTTACGAGCTTTTTACGATCAGCTATTCAACTCAATAAACGCCTAAGAACAGGGAACAGTTATTGGGCCAATGTGCTCCTCCTTGGTGCATTTCATGCAAGCTGCATCTCTGTATCATTCAAAAAACAGGTACTCGTAGTTCTATCCGTCGTTATACAAAAAAACACAGACAGTACAACTATCTGTGTTTTTTTACAGGTATGGGAGCTCAGTTAGATACAAAATCCATTCTCGTCCTCTTACCAAAATTTCAATCACGCACTCCATACAGAGTACGATTTAGAATACTTGTACCAGCATTATTTACTGTAATGTTACTGCTACCGCTGGTTTCAATTACCTAAACAACATTTAAAGTTGATTTGGCTTGTAATACTCGCATCCCAGCTTCTTAAAATCACTGTCCCATGTTACTACTGGCATGTTAATTGTTTTTGATTTTGCGCTAAGATAACAGTCCACAATGTCAACGTTACCCTTTTCAACAAACAGCCTTAACGCATCTTTCATGTAATCTTCCTCAAAGATAATGTTATCAATTTGCGATAGACTAAACAGGGCATTTCCTACATCAACATTAGAATGCTTGTAATGTGATCTCAGTACCCAACATGTTTCAATAATTACTGGTGATGAAACAATTATCTGAAAATCTCCGCTATCTAGCATTTCAGAAACTTTTTCAAACTGCTCCTTATCGTCTTGAGTGAACAACCGTACTAGTATGTTTGTATCAGCCAAAAAATCCATTGCTATTCCCCTTTTTTGTAACTGTTCCCCACCCAGTCAATCGCTGACTTCCTAGCTTCCTGAAGATCATGTTCTTGCCCTGTCTTTAAGATTCCTACAAGATCAGTTAACTTTTTCTGTTTCCTAACTTCTAATTTTGCTTCGCCATTTTGGATAATTACAATAATTTTGTCGCCTGTAGCTATACCTAGTTGTTTCCTTACCTCAACTGGAATTGTAACTTGTCCTTTCGAAGTTACCTTACCTGATTCATACATACTCATACACTACTACCTCCTACTCTATTACCTATATTACAATGTACTACTTTAATGTTCAAGTATTACTTTTTACATCAAGTAATATACATTCCAAGTATAGTCATTTGGAATTGAATTTCTAATGCTGAGTAATTTCAGCGTCAATATGTAAGCCCAAAGCTGTTTTACATGTTCATGTGTATTATAAACTTCAACTTCCCAGTCATAAGTAGGTATTTGCCGTTCCAATGTACTTCTTTAATGTGAGTTATTTCCCATTAACATGGTCATTAAGGACAATATTTCAATCCACGCACTCCATACGGAGTGCGACAGCGAAAAAGTACGTATTTTAACGATTTGAGCCATCCAAAACACGTTTTTTCACTATTATTCTATGACTTTCCATATCATTATTCAATCACATTATGCCTACGTGTTGCCTTAAGGTAACAATTTTGCCCATTTCGACAAATTCTGAGGTGCGAATCCCCCAGGGTTTTCATGTGAGCATCACATTCGCACCTGTCCCATCCGTTTATGACAATGATCATATCTAGCTCCCCTGTTCAAGTGCTACAGTTGTTAACGACCAACTGACCATAATAGTAAAATGGTCAATACAGGACTTACCTTACCATTATCCTTTCAACCTACAAGGAGGTGTATATGCGATGAAAACGATAGATCGAAGGCAACAGGTGATGGATTCTGCCGAGAAATCCTTTGCCCTGTTTGGCTACAAAGCCACAACGATGGAGCAGGTTGCGAGACTTGCCAATGTGGGCAAGGGAACGATCTATACTTTTTTCGAAAATAAAGAAGAACTGTTCAGCGAGATTCTGTGCTCGATCATTGCGGATATGAGACAGATTACAGAGCAGACGGTGAAAGAAGAGAATTCCTTTCTAGATAACGTGCATATGAGTATGGATTCTTTGCTGGAGTATCGTGAGGAACATGAGCTGTTGATCAAGCTCTTTCAGGAGGTTAACGAGTTCGGTACACCACAGGCCAAAGAAGGTCTGCAAAAAGTGGAGACAGCCATTCTCGAATATCTGGAGCGTCAGGTGAGCCGTGCCATGGAGTTAGAGCAGATTCGCAGGGACGATCCCAAGCTGGTTTCTTTTGTCCTGCTGAAGCTGTATGTCACCTTAACCTCAGATTGGAACAAAGCGCATCCAACGTTGCACAAAGATCAGATCAAGGATTTTGTGGGCCTCTTTCTCAAGAATGGCTTATCCCCCACCTAGAGAAAGGCATGCACTAGATTCAACACATAATAGAGATAGAACAAACGGATTAGCGTAAGGATAGGGAGAGAACATGATGAAATCATTCCACGTATTTGGGCAGGATCTGAAGTCCGCCTTTAAGAAACCAAAAGTATTTATTCCAATTCTCGTTGTACTGTTCATTCCGGTGCTGTATAGCGGCCTGTTCCTGAACGCATTCTGGGACCCCTATGGCAAAATGAATGAATTACCTGTAGCCGTGGTCAACACAGATCAGGGTGCAGTCTACAATGACAAATCACTGGAGGTCGGTCAGAATCTGGTCGATGAATTGAAAAAAAGTGATGATTTCAACTGGCAATTCGTGACTCGTGAACAAGCAGAACAAGGTATGCAAAACAACACGTATTATATGACGATTGTGATTCCAGAGGACTTTTCCACCAAAGCAACAACCCTGATGGATGAGCACCCCGAGCCGGCCGACCTTATCTACGAACCCAATGAAGGATACAACTTCCTCGCGGGTCAGATTGGCGGCACGGCGGTCAAACAAATTCGCTCCAAAGTCGCTGCCAAAATCACAGAATCGTATACCGAAACGCTACTGGATCAGGTGGAGAAGATCTCTAGCGGTTTATCGGATGCCGGAGATGGTGCTAGCAAGATCAACGAGGGCGCAGCCAAGCTGGATAATGGTGCCTCTACTTTGAAAAAGAACCTGTCCAAACTGGCGGATGGAACCGACAAATTGGAAACAGGTATGGCACCATTAAAAGAGGGAACAGCTACCTTGGCACAAGGAATCGGTACGCTTCATGCAGGAGCCAGCTCCCTGTCGGATGGATTGTCCCAATTGGCGGCAGCAGGCACGAAACTGGGTAACGGTGCATTGCAGGCTGAAACTGGCGGCAAACAGTTACAGGCAGGTATTCAGTCCGCTCAAGAAGGCGCGGCTAAGTTGGATGCTGGACTGGAAGCTTCCGAACAAGGAAGTGCGAAGCTGGTAGCCGGATTGCAAACCTCAGTGGAAGGCAGCAGCAAAGTAAGTGAAGGTGCCAAGGCCGTTGCACAAGGGCTTGCCCAATTAGCCGAAGCAAGTCCCGATCTTGCCGCTAACCCGGCTGTTCAGCAATTACTGGCAGCAAGTCAGGCCGTTGCCGCTGGCAGCGAACAGGTCTATCAAGGTGGACAGCAATTAGTGGAAGGCAGCAAAAGCCTTCAGGCTGCGCAACAGCAACTGCATCAAGGCAGCAGTCAGCTAGTGCAGGGTGAACAGCAACTTTTACAAGGAGCAACACAATTATCAACCGGACATACGCAGCTTGCAACGGGCCTTCAACAATTTAACACCAAGTTGACCGAAGCAGCAGCCGGAGGAGCCAAACTTGCAGAAGGTTCGAGTCAGTTAAATACAGGTGCAGGCCAATTGGTTACGGGTATAAACCAGCTTTCAGACGGAATCACCACCATTACCGAAGGTTCCCGCAAGCTGGATGATGGTGCGGGAACATTAAAAGAAGGCACTACCAAATTAACCGACGGCTCTGGCGAACTTGCCATCAAGTTGAATGAAGCGGCTGAGCAGACGGGTAGTGTGAAAAAGACGGATGAGCTGGTAACCATGTATGCAGAGCCTGTTCAGGTCGATGAGCATAAATATAATGAGGTACCCAACTACGGTACAGGATTCTCGCCATACTTCCTGTCACTTGGGCTATTTGTCGGGGCATTGATTGCGACATTGGTTGTGCCAACACGCGGCAGCACGGTTAGCGAGGCAAGTGGCTGGAATTGTTTTGTGAGTAAAACGCTGGCTTTCACACTCATGAGTGCAGTGCAGTCCCTACTTGCTTCATGGCTGGTCTTATACGGCTTGGGTCTGGATGTTCAGAGCGTTCCATTATTCCTCTTGTTCAGCTTTGTTACCAGTCTAAGCTTCATGTACATCATTCAGGCACTGGTGACTTGGCTGGAGAATCCGGGTCGATTCCTCGCGATTCTGATGCTGATCTTTCAGCTTACCACCAGCGCAGGCACCTTCCCGCTCGAACTGATTCCAAATTGGCTGAAAGTGTTTAATCCATGGCTGCCTATGACCTATTCGGTAACAGGTTATAAAGCAGTTATCTCAAGTGGACAGTTCGGTGTGGCTTGGGATCAGATTGGTATTCTGTGCATCTTCGCCGTGATTGGCCTGGGAGGAACCTTAACGTATTTCCTGATGCCTCATACCACGGAGAACGCAAACGTCAGCAGTGAAGTCTCACTTCACCTGTAAAAAGTAAAATAAAAAGCAAAGGTGTATACTTAAGCTCCATCCTCTTCTACAGGAGATGTGAGCTAAGGTACGCCTTTGCTTTTTTTAGTTTTAGATACAATCTAAGTTTGCTAACTTCATATTTCTAGTATGTAGAGTAAATTTAAGAACTTGAGATAGCGAAACTAAACAATAGCACGAGCAAAATAAGTAATACATACATCGCTGTACCGATGATTCCACAAACAAGTCCAGCAATGGCCAATCCTCTGCCTTGCTCCATGCGAACTCTGATCTCTTTGAAGGCTAAAGATGCAAATATAATCGCGACGATTCCGATTAAAATTCCCACGTAAGGAATCGTGACGGACAGAATCCCCAGAACTAGTGATACAATCGACTTGCTATTGGTCTTTGGTACTACATAAGGCGGTGGTGGCAATGTGTCGTTATAATAACGATCTACATCATTTTCGTGATGTTCCAAGGTAAATCCTCCCTTTTCTTTAAGTATGTTCATTATAATCAATTATTAGGAAAAATAATATCCATATTGTGTTAATTATGAATTACCATTAGATTTATTTTATTCTCATCATCCCCGGACATATACCTACATCCACAAGCTTATAAATTGTACTTCAAGGATATGAATTTAAGAACCGTTTATCCGTGTGATGATATAAACCAAGAATACCTCTAACATATAGATATTATTATAGTCGTAATACTTTTCTGAATATCTTTGGGGGATCACTACGATGAAAATCGATAAAGTAATGAACATACTTATGATTGTGATGCTTCTACCTATTGCTCTATATCGAAATAATGTAGCTGTATTATGTTTTAGTATTGTTTTGTTTGGAATCATGAGTTACACCACTTATCGAATGCGAACACGTTGGAATGTAGTAACTTATATCGTGTTGACCCTTGTATTGATGATCTGGAACATATACCTGTGGACATAAGCCATTATTTCAAAAAAGAACGCAATCCCTTATTATCAACGGATTGCGTTCTTTCACATCATATAATTTGAGGTTTCTTCTACCTCTCCACTTCCACCCGCTGCAAAAACGTCCGGGTACGTGCAAGCTTTGGATTGCCGAAGATCTGTTCTGGAGGCCCCGCCTCTGCGATCTCGCCGTTATCCATGAAAAATACACGATCCGCAACGTCACGGGCGAAGCCCATCTCATGCGTGACGATTAACATCGTCATATTTTCCTGCGCCAGTTGTTTGATTACACGTAACACTTCCCCGGTCAGCTCTGGATCGAGTGCCGACGTTGGCTCATCAAACAGGAGGATATCCGGTTGCATCATGAGTGCTCGGGCAATAGCTACACGCTGTTTCTGTCCACCGGATAGATTGGCCGGATAGGCATCGGCCTTGTCCGACAGCCCTACTTTTCCAAGTAATTCAAGACTGCGATGTCTGATGACGCTTGAACTTTCTTTTTTCAAAGTCTTCGGTGCGAGTTCCAGATTAGCCTGTACGGTCAGATGCGGGAACAAGTTAAAATGCTGAAACACCATGCCCATGCGATCCGTAATCTTGCGAATATCCGCGGCACCTGCGTAACGGCCATTATCGACCAACGTCTGATCCTGAATGCGAATCGTTCCGCCCGAAATATCCTCCAGATGAATCAGGCTGCGCAGCATCGTACTTTTCCCCGAACCAGAAGGCCCGATCACGGCAATTACTTCGCCTGGTTCCACGTTGAAGGATACCTGTTTCAGCACATCAAGTGTGCCGAATGATTTTCTCAACTGATTTACTTCTATTATATGTGTCATATGCAGACAGTCCTTTGATTGATCAGATTTAATTTATTCAAATGAAAACCGCTTCTCAAGTGCCTTGAACAGCACGGTGAGTACAAGTGTCATGAGCAGATACATAACCGCCGCCACGAAGAAAGGTAACAGCTTTATGTCGCGATTTACCGCCGCTTGGGCGTAATACAACAGCTCAGGCACAGCCACGGCATAGAGCAGAGCCGTATCCTTGATGAGCGTAATGGACTCATTGGCCGTTGCAGGCAATACTACACGAATCATCTGAGGAATAATGACTTTGGTCATCGTCTGCCACTTCGTTAATCCAAGGACCTTGGCTGCTTCATGTTGCCCCTTATCAATGGAAAGCAGTCCGCCCCTGAAGATTTCAGCGAAGTACGCCGCATAGTTCAGGATGAACGCAATCCCCGCTGCAACAAAACGATCAAACACCAGATACTCTCCAATCACCGGAAGCAACGGTAAACCGAAGCAGAAGAATAGAATTTGGAGCAGTAGCGGTGTTCCTCGCATCACGTATACATACGTATGGGCAATCCACGCCAGCAGTTTAATCTGGCTTCTCATCGCAAGCGTGACCGCAAATCCAAGCGGTACAGATAACACGATCGCTAGCAAGAACATGAAAATGGTGGTCTGCGCACCCTCTAGCATCGGTTTTAAAATGGTCGATAAATAATCCCAACTCATTGTTTCGTCTCCTCTAATCTGTTAACCCCGCATTCCTCTGGGGCATAAATCGCTCCAGCATGGAATACGGGGTCCGTTTTGTTTCTAACTATATATCAGGTGTGTAACCTGCCTATTTCAGAACCTTATCTTCACCCAACCATTGGGCGGAGATTTTAGCCGCTGTTCCGTCTGCATTCAGCTCATCCAGCGCTTTTTGTAGCTGATTCAGAAGCTCTTCATTTCCCTTTTTGATACCAATGCCATATTGTTCCGGTGCAAGAGATTCATCCAGCAGTTTGAATGTTCCCTCTTCTTTGGACATGTAGTATCTCGCTACCACTTCATCAATGATGACCGCATCCAGACGTTTTGTCTTCAGATCCGTCAGTGCAAGCACGTTATCCTTGAATTCGGAAGCTTTCACTTTATCCTTCAGAGGACTTGCTGCCAATGCATCTGCCGCGGAGGACAGCGCCTGCAATCCCACATTTTTGCCATCGAGTTCATCCAGCTTTGTGATTGGCGAGTCTGCCAAGGTAATAGCTACTTGGCTGTTTTCCAGATACGGCTTCGTGAAGAGCACTTTCTCTTTACGCTCATCCGTAATGGTGTACCCGTTCCAGATCATATCGATCCGGCCACTGTTCAGCTCTGATTCTTTGGAAGACCAGTCGATTGGCTGGAATGTGATTTCTTTACCCATTTTCTCCGCTGCAGCTCTTGCGTAATCAATATCAAAACCAACAATTTCATTTTGCTCGTCCCGGAAGCCCATTGGAGCAAACTTGTCATCAATTCCTACAACAATCGTGTTATCGTCTTTGCTTGCGGAACTGGAACAACCAGCCACAATCAATACACATATACTAATGAATAATAGTAGAATCGCTTTTTTTCTCATCTCTCGAACCCCTCCATGTCTATAACCAAAACCCAAACGCTTTAGTTCGTTACCACGTTATCAGAGATTTATAATAACATAGCATGGGAGAAGAGTCGAGTCTCTTGCCTATTTCCTTCTATTTCATGCAGCTTAATTGTCAACAATCTGTGAAAAAGCCTTTTTCACTTGTGCCGGTTCTACCAGCTTCTCGCGTACAGTCGAATTCCATAGCTCCAGGTTCTGAAGCTCCTTTAATTCCGTACCTGTCCATTGTTGGGCAGATTCACGACGTAAGGTATGGCTGGTATTCTCAAACTGGTAGACGATCTGCTCCAGATTATCAATCATAACAAAGTTCGCAACCGCATTATATACAAGTATCCGCTCAAGTTCCTCTGCATCCATCTCACGCGTATCCAAGCTATAATTCACTTGGACCGTGAACGTCTCCGGGTACAGTTGGTAACCATTCAATCTTTCACGTAAAGGTAAAGCCTGATTCAGATGACTAAGGTTTGAATTATCACCCATGTAGGGACTGCGATATTTGGCTAAAGCGGCAAAATCATGTGTCAGCGGATTCTGCTGCTCTTCCTCGTACCGAGCCTGTTTCGCCTCGATCTTCGGATTAACGTAGCCTTCAACAATCACTAAGCCAATGATGCCCAACACAACAAGTGTTATAATCCATATGTTTCTAATTCTCATAACGCATCACTCACTTCATACTTACTAACGATCCGATACGCCCGATGCACTACCAAAGGGATAATAACGCTTAGTAACGGGATGGCAAAGGCAATGACGATCACAGCAAACTGGTAGGGTCCATCCACCTGAATGGGTCGATTAAACCAGATGTTGCTTCCGAATCGCAACGCTGCCTGCGTTCCCCATAGTACGAGTATTAATGCCGCCCACAACCACCATATCCTGCGATTCCACTGCACTAAGGCAGGGATTCGAATAACCGTGGTTTTCACGGAAGTTGCAGAATCGTTCGTCTTGTTGATCAACAGATACAATACATACATGCCACCAACAATGAGACTCACGATCATAAGCAGATTGTTTATGGCGGAGCCTTGCATCAGCACTCTCATTGGAATGGTAATGATCCAGGCTATGAGGCTATAAATCAGAGCAGACTGCAACAACGCTGTCCAGTAAGGAACACGTTGTACCCTTCGATGGTCACTCATCACTTCATCCATACCAGCGATATGCTGAATGGCGGTCTGGAACGCCTTCTCTTCACTCATACCCTGCGAGATATAATCGTCAATCCGCGCAGCGAGATTGCTGTGAATCTCTTCTTTTAATTCTCGATTGTCTAATGTATCTTGTGCGTGAGCGAACAAACGATTCACATGACGAGTGATGCGAGCTTCCAATCTCATAGGTCTTCATCTCCTTTTTCTCCAGTGACAATCATGCAATCAATCAGTGCCTTGGCTGCTTGCCAAGCATGAACCTGCTCTCTATAGGCTTCAAGGCCTTGCGTTGTAATTCGGTAATATTTGCGTCGTCCTCCCTGCGTCTCTTCCCCCCAGTAG
This sequence comes from Paenibacillus sp. AGC31, assembly GCF_057334655.1. Taxonomy (NCBI): domain Bacteria; kingdom Bacillati; phylum Bacillota; class Bacilli; order Caryophanales; family Paenibacillaceae; genus Paenibacillus; species Paenibacillus sp. AGC31. Next base: position 227,934 of record NZ_JBHFJH010000024.1, on the reverse strand, counting down.
GACTCCACATATCCACTCTTCTCCAGCCTCTTCAAACTGGAATAAAGCGTAGGTTCCTTCAATTCAAACTGCTCTCCGCTCTTACGGTAGATCTCCTTAATAATGCTGTAACCATAGTTATCTGCGGGTATAAGTACACTCAGAATGATGGGGTCAATATTGCCCCGAATCAGATCACTGTTAATCACTTGCACATCCATCTACGAGTTTCACCGACTTTCTTCCGTCCTGTGTATACTATAAGACACATTACTATGTCTGTAAAGGTAATATGTATCACATGGTAAATATGCATCGCAAGAGTAACACTAGCAACATTCCTCTCTTGCAAATAAAATTCTTCAATACGATAAGAACATTGACCACATTGTTATTTCTTTCAACTTTGCTTATATTATCCGGCTGTAATCCTACTCCAAGTCATGGTACAAACAAAACTGCCTCACCCTCAACAACCAATGCAAATCAAGCCAAAACGGAATTAAAACAAAATCAGGAACTGCCTACACCAGTGATACAGACTGAAAGTGGCACTCCTATTCCTGCTATACAGGGCAGTTATTGCTGGGAAAGTATGTGTGCAGACTATGCAGGTCATATGGAACTGCTGGAAGGTCAAGTACCTGTCTCCGTGTTGGTAGGCGAGAATATATCTATTCATCTGGGTACAAATGTACCACCTGACGAGTTAACTCTTGTCGAATATGTAAATGGAGTGGCACGTCCCATCTCTTTGCGAGAAGGTTCATTCCAGTTAGCGCAGGAAAAAGGTACTCATTATTATGGAGCCTTTGCCCGCTGGACTTCCTCTCAAAATTCGCAGGTTTCCTTGGGTGATACCTCTTTTGCCTTTGTTATCCGTGGTGTCGAAAAAAAATAGAAATAAACAGGCCCCTCCAATTTTGGAGAGGCCCTTACACATTTTTATCTAATGCTGCACTTTCTCGCGATCTTTCCCTTTATCGGATTCACCCGCGTTTTTGTTGGCAGCATCGCGATCCTGTTTCATCTCTTCCACCGTTTTCACCTTAAGACGTGCTGCACCTTCATATTCCTTTGTTGGAATAAGGTCGCCAGCAGCAAGTCTTGCTTCTGCAGCTACAATCGCATCCCCATACTGCGGCAACCACTGGGCCTGCGCAACTAGCATCTCATCGACCATCTGCCAGATCTCTTTCGGATTACACACGGCACCCACGAGCGGGTCCATCATGAACGCCTGACGAAGTAATTTGTCGTCTCCGTTCACCGCTGCTTCAACCGCAAGACGTTGCACGGAAATACTCACATTACATACCGCAGCCGGACCAAGTGGCAGATCGCCTACATGAGGCATGGAGATGCCGTTGCGGTCCACATATCCCGGTGCTTCAATAATCGCATCATCCGGCAGGTTCGAGATTACTCCATTATTAATGGTATTGAAATGTCCACGATAGACACGTCCCGTCTCCAGACCTTCGATAATATACGAACCGTGCTCCTCGCCCCGTTTTTCCGGAATGAATTGCATCGGTTCATCCTTCATCCAGTTAGGAAAATCAGTCTCAAACCAGTTGCGCCCCTCTGTACACACCCGCAGATAACCACCTGTCTCTCCGTTGATCCAATTGCCCAGGTCGATCCATTCGTTAATCTCTTCCGGACGTTTGCGGTACCACGGCACATATTCACTCAGGTGACCATTCGATTCTGTGCTGTAGTAACCGAAGCGGCGCAGCATATCGATCCGCACTTTCTCAGTGCGGCTGTACTCTGGATGTTTCTCGAAGGCTTCGAGCAGATCACCTGTAAGGTCTTTGCCCTCATGAGACGCTTGAATATACCAAGTCTGATGGTTGATGCCGGCACAGACAATATCCACTTCACTCTTTTTCAATCCAAAAGCTTCCGCAATCTGATGATGACCATGCTGTACGCCATGACACAGTCCAATCGTCCGCACACCACCATATTTGTTGCATACCCAAGTCAACATCGCCATCGGATTGGAATAGTTCAAGAGCAGCACGTCGGGTGCACTCTGTTCACGAATATCTTTACAGATGTCCAGCATCTCGGCGATTCCGCGTTGTCCATACATAATGCCGCCTGCACACAGCGTATCGCCGACACATTGATCTACCCCATACTTCAGTGGAATGTCCACATCGGTTGCAAATGCTTCCAGTCCCCCTACACGAATCGTACACAGTACATACTTCGCATCTTTTAACGCTTCTTTCCGATCTGTTGTCGGCTGAATCTGAATATTCAATCCATTCTCACGGATATCCCGCTGACACAGCTCAGTCACCATGTCCAGATTGTGTTGGTTAATATCGCAGAACGCAATTTCAATGTTGTTAAACTCTGGTACCGTGAGCAAATCCCTTAACAATCCCCGTGTAAATCCGATACTTCCTGCCCCGATAAACGCCACTTTAAACGACATCCCTATGTCCTCCCCTAATCCGAATCTTTCGCTTCGGTTAATGACTCTCTTCATGAAATCATTGTACCAACCGCAAATAGGGAAGCGTTATCAAAATCATGACCTGTTCATGATCTTGTTGTCAAAAATCCTAACTTAATCTTCTGACTCGATGAAACAGCCGTACCTCTGCTACAACTGACTGTAGCTAATGAGTTGAATACCTTGTTCTGTCACATATTCTTTCAACGCTGGATTCATCAATAAAGCAAGATCGTGCTCCCGTTCATCTACCAGAGATGAGATATTGCGTAATTCTTCATCTGCATATCCTGGATGTCCAGCAATTTCAACGATATATTCTGTATCCTTATACTGCTCCAGCACGCTGCGAAACCATGATTCCTGTAGAGAAGGCATAGCTGGATCACCACATAACCTATCTGTAGACCGAATACCTGCATCCGCCAGCTTCCCCTCAAACTGGCCAGATAAGAGGTCATCTCTTCTCATAGGAACGTTATACTCCCGAGCCAGTTCCATCACCAAATCAAGAATTTGCGTATCTTTAATACTCACCCCATGATGGGTATCCAGATGATTTAACTTCAATCCGGAAGCCAAAAACTTCTCGATTTGTGCCTTCAACTCCGTGCGCACTTCCCCAGGATCATAGGATGCAGGAATAAGCCCAGGTTTTCGATAGAAACGACCCGACTTGTCGACGATACTCTGAACTGCTGATGCTTCCAGCACCGGAGCCATGAATGTCAGATTCAAATGAACGCCCATAGCCGTGATGCCTGCTTCAAGAGCCATGACACTACTCTTCTCAAAATGTACCGAATTCACCAACGCCGAGGTATCTGTAATCAGACCCTGTTTCATCCCATGAAGGATGCCTTCGCTTACTCTCATGGTGATGCCATAATCATCTGCATTAACAATCAGCTTCATTTTGCTCCTCCCCTTCTCTGTATCCATTTATGATCGAACAGACAACAGCTCGTCTGTTGCAGCAACTGTCCCTTCTGACTGCAACGGCGTAATGACGCGGAATTGATCAGAGTTCGTTACAACAATCGGAGTCGTCAGTTTAAAGCCTTCGTTCCGGATCTGATCCAGATCAAATTCAATCAGTACCTCCCCCTTACGGATTCGGTCACCTTGCTGAACTTTCTGTGTAAAATACTTCCCTTTTAATCTCACCGTATCTATGCCGATATGCATGAGAATTTCGACGCCTTCATCCGAAGTAACCGCAATGGCATGTGCGCTTTTCATTGTTACAGAAACAACGCCGTCTACCGGGGACACCAGCTGACCTTTGGACGGAATGATCGCTACGCCTTTACCCATCGACTCTGAGGAAAACACGACATCCTCCACTTCACGAAGTGTAATAACAGTGCCTTCAAGCGGACTGGTAATCAAGCTTTCCATCGCTGCATTCGTGTGTACATCAGGAGCTTCAGTCCCCCGATCATTTTTCTTACTCTCGTAGCCAAACAGCACCACGCACAAGGCTCCGCCCGCAATGGCAGTCAATACACCAATAATGTAATACAACATCGGACTCTGAGCAGGCAGGGTGAACACATTAAGGAAGAAATTGAACACAACCAACTTCACGCCGAGATAACCCATCAGACCACCGCCAATGGCTCCAGCGGCCACCAGATAAATGAGTGTTTTGCGGTAACGCAGAATGATACCGTACAGAATTGGTTCAGTAACCCCTGACAAAATTGCAGAAAGGAAAGACGAGCCGCTTAAAGCCTTGAGATCTTTATCCTTTGTTTTCAGGAATACCCCGAGACCGATACCCATGGAAGCAGCTACCGATGTTGCCGCAAGGGGTGCAATGAGATCTCCCCCAGCGCTTAGGTTCCCCATAATAATAGGCACCGTCGCCCAGTGTAATCCAAGCAATACGAGAAAAGACCAGGTACCCCCAAGAATAGTCCCTGCGATGACAGAGTTGCTGTTAATCAGGAAATTAACAATATTTCCAATCCATTGGCCCACATATTGCCCGAATGGACCAATCAACATGGCTGTTAGTGGTACCATAATGACGAGTGACAGGAATGGAACTGCGAACAGCTGCACATTTTTGTGCATGATTTTCTTCAAAAACTTCTCCAAAACCGCATAGATGCTAACGGCGATAAACATCGGAAAGACCGACGAAGCATAGTTCATTAACGATACGGGTATCCCGAGAAAATGAGTGGTGCTTCCTGCTGCTGTCAAAGCCGTAAAATTCGGTTCCATCAATGCGGCCCCGATCGCCGCTGCCACATAAGAATTCACATTTAGAACTTTGGCAATCGTGATGCCGAGAAGAATCGGCAGGAAATAAAAGATCGAGTTCCCCGCCGCAGCCAATATAGCGTATGTTCCACTATCCACAGCGATCCAGCCTGCTCTTTCAAGAACAATTAACAGAGCCTTAACTAGCCCTGCTCCAGCAAATACCGGGATTAATGGCGTTAAACTACCCGATATCAGGCCAAAGATGGCTGAACGGATGCTCCTTTTTTCTTTCTCTGAGCTTCCATCGGACCCTGCTCCGTCGAATTCCCCTTCGGCAACGATATGTTTGTACACCTCGGAAACATCATTACCTACAACAACCTGAAATTGCCCACCGCTTTCAACAACCTTCAGGATGCCTGCTGTGTTTTCCAATATGTCTGCATCAGCCTTTCGGTTATCGTTCAAGACAAATCTTAAACGGGTAGCGCAGTGAGTCAGCGATTGAATGTTATCCTTTCCTCCAACGCGGTCTACAATGTTTTGTGCTAATTTGAGATGATCCATGTTGTTCCCCCCATACATTTGTTTAATTCCTACAGTTCACGTCTTGACTCCATCATTTCGAATAACATATTACGATGGCAAAATAAAAACCTGAACTGAAGCTCGTCTACTGACCTTAGTCAATACACAAGCCTCAATTCAGGTTTCGCCTGCCGAACAGTCACAATCCCTTAATATATAGTTGTATCAGTATTCCTTCATTCTTCCGTCAGATCCTGCTCACGGTTCGTGACCCGGTGAATGTGGATCATGAAATAAACCATTTCCTCATTCGTTGTTTTCTTCTCGTAATTAATCTCCAGGTAGTTTCTAATCTTTCTGGCGCACGCATACGATTCGGGGTACTTGTCCTTTACATGATCATACAAAGAATCTCTCTCTTCCGGAATCAACTCATCATGTAGAATTCTGTAAGCAAAATACCGCAGATGTGTGAGGAAACGGCTATAATTAATCGAGCTTTCGTCCAGTTTAATTCCAAAATGATATTTCACAATATTCGCCAAATCATTAACAATCTTTGTCATCTGATAGGTTTGTTTCATATCCTGTCCTCGCTGCTGTGCATTGACAAAATGTAGGGCAATGGAACCTGCCTCATCCTCCGGCAGTTTCACACCTGTTTTCTGTTCAATAATGTTCAGCGCATTCAGGGCAACTTCATACTCGGCTGCATAGAACTTTTTGATCTCCCACAGCAAAGCATTCTTGACAATAATGCCTTCTGGAAACCTTCTTATCGCGAAACTGATATGATCCGTCAGGGTGATGTAGATGTTATCACTGAATTTGAGGGCAAGCTGTTGTTCGGCGTATTCAATAATTTCATTCGATAACTCCAGATGTTCGGTTGGAATCTCACCAATCAGACCCATCAGTTTGTCAGATGTTGCTTTTTCAACCACAAACTTTTTCTCTACCTGCGAGAAATCAATCACATCACTGTTATGTTTGTTATACCCAATCCCTTTTCCCATCACGATCATTTCGTCCCCGTTATCATCCGTCAGTAAAATCACATTGTTATTAAAGATTTTCCTGATCTTCATCTGCATCACCCCCAACTCATCACACGCTCATCCCATTAATATTCCATTAGAACTTCAAAAAAATCTCCCATAAAAAAAACCTAAATTGAAGCAGCAACATGTACAACTCATGTCTACTACGAACAATTTAGGTATCGCCTGCCGAACAGTCACAATCCTGAATATATGAGATTAACCACTACATTATCGACGAATCTGTTACTTCTGAACAAAGGATATCATGAATACCCTTTCAGTTCAACATTTAGTTTCTACCATGCCTTGTCAGCCCCAGGTGTTGCGCCTACTCCGATTCCTCCGGGTAGCTCCACTCTATTCGCTCCATGGAACCCCTGTATTGAACAGGTGTCTTACCCGTATACTTTTTGAAAAGCATATGAAAATACTGCCGACTCCCCACACCAACATAGTCTGAAATTTCGGAGATGGGAATATTGGACTGTTGTAACAACATCTTGGCCTTTTCCATTCGAAGCATCGTCAGGTAGTCGGTAGGTGTGCGCTGCGTGTGCTGACGAAAAATACGATGTAAATAACCTGGATGCAGATTGACGGCTGCCGCGATATCCTTCATCTGAATGTTGCGATCCATATTGTGATGCATGAATTCAATGGTTCGTTTGACATACAACTCCGCCTGATCTGGCGCACTCCGGCTCATTTCTCCGCGCAGACGCGCAACACGGACCAGCAACTGGATAAACAGCGTACGCACCAGCATGCCCTGTTCCGGGGACGAGAGATTGCGCGCCTCGCGGTGATACAACCTTTCCTCTGGTGGAATGATCTTCATCGGCACAGTTGATCTTCCTTGCTCCAGTAGACCACGCTGATCGAGTTCCAACACCAGACTTTTCATAATGTGATACACCTCTTCCGGGTCAGGCAGTACCAGATATGGCGAAGCATTAGTGAGTAGAGTGTGAACTTCTTCCTCTTCCAGCGCAAGCTGGCGGATGGATAGCTGTCCGGGAGACGAGGTGGAGAAACCAAACTCCACATTGAGCATCCGGCAAGGGACACCATCTTCCACCAGCAAACGGTGCGGGACACCTGCGTCGAGCATAATGAACTGCCCTTTTTTCAAAACGGTCTGCTCCGAACTCCCATCCGACATCTGCACATCCACCCGGCACATTCCCGAAATAATATACATGATCTCTGTGGAATCATGATGGTGATAGGACATACGATAGTTGTCCCACTGCTTGTAATAGTACGCGTAGAAACGCGGCCCGCAGTCCTCTGTTCGCAATGCCTCCTGGTACAGGCTTCCTGTCCAACGCTTTCTGATGCTCATGTCCATGCCTCCATTCCTGCGACGATCGATCCTCAATTTTCTCCATTGTAACAATTCCGTAGGTTGAATATAAACTGTCTTCGTTAAAAGCTTTATTGCATTGTTAAATTAGATAAATATATAATTAGTATATCATCTAATTATCTGTGTAAATTATCTATACTTAAGGAGGTTTCCACGCATGAGTACCACCTATCATCTCGTGAGACATGGTCTCAAAGAACGACGAATCGGTGATGTCTCCCTCACTTCCGAAGGGGTCTTACAAGCCGAAGCCACGGCACTTCATTTTGCCAGAGCTACCTTTCCCGTTACTAAAATCCTTACCAGCCCACTTCGACGAGCCCAAGAAACCGCAAATATGATTGCCCGCCACACCCATTCCCATATAACCGAAGATCCTCGCCTGCGCGAACGTGCCAATTGGGGCGATTGCCCCGATCAGTCATTCGAAGAATTCATTGCAATGTGGGATCGATGTACGTCTGATCCAGATTACGTTCCAGCCGTGGGAGACTCGGCCAAACAGGCTGGTGAACGTCTGGCCTCCCTCCTAACCGCATTAGCTAATGAAGAGCCAGAGAACAGTAACATTATTGTGGTTGCACATGGTGGACTCATTACTGATTTTCTGGTGCAAACCTTTAGCGAGGGCGAGCTTAACGTCTGGCATTCCAATTTTATAGCTATGCAGAACCAATTGATCCCCGAGTGCTCCATTACCACATTGATCTATGATCAAGGAAATTACACCATTAAAGCGTTCGCTTCTACCGAGCATTTAGACTCCAACGATGTAAAAGAATGACGTAACATGGGTGGCTGGGAACTCGCCAAGGTCTGTTTCGCAGATCCTAATGTGAAGAAAGCTCTGAAACCTCCATGTGCTATACACATTGGGATTCCAGAGCTTCCAAGCTTCGATGCTAACTCTCAAAACTAACGATGCTTCCTTACGTTACAGCCTGATCTTGAACATGTGTTATGTTGCTATTGCTCATCCGGTCTGCTTACTTTCCACCCTTACCTGGCGTGTAAAACTTAGGCAGCGTTACTTTGGACCAGTCAATATCCGATGCCATGTAGAAGGACGGATAGGAAGGCTGGTTGTATCCACTGTTCTGTCCGGCAATGCCCACACGATACATCGCATCATGCATCAGCGTGTACAATTTGCGGTCCGTTTTCTCGGTACTCAGATAGATACGAATCGCTGAACTGTCCGTGGTTCTCACCAACATCTCTTCCCGCCAATCCCCGAAGATATCAGCTACGAGAGAAGGTGTACCTTTGGTGTGATTGTTGGTCAATGTGCCTGTTGCCGTCAGCAACGTGCCACGATTCCAGTCTTTGATTGTAGGTGTGACGTCGATGGCACCATCAACGATCTGTGTCGTCATATCACCAGCCCAACGGATATTCATATTCGTTCCCGGCATCTGATCACTGATTTTCTCACCCTTAGCTGTCCACAAGCCTACAGCCCATGTCTCCAGTCCACGACGAGTCGGATCAACATCCCCCACCATGCCGCGACCGGTATCTTTCCCTGTGTATCCACCGTAGATCACTTCTCCGGTCTTCGCATCACGCAGGGAATAGCCGTACGGCGCCCACGGGCCGCCCTCGTGAACCATGAAAATCTCAAGTCCCGGACGATCCGGGTCGATATCTGCCACATGAAGTGCGTCCCCATGACCCAGACGGGCAATGGTTCCCGGCGCAGCACTCTCGGCAGGCATCAGGTCTGTGGAGCTGTACAGCACGCTGCCGTCATGATCAATCGTAGCGGAGCCATAGATAATCTCCTGTTTGCCGTCTCCATCCACATCCGCCACACTGAAATAGTGCGCTCCCTGGGTTGTTATGGAGCCATACTGCGGATCTGTGCCATCCACACCATGCGGTCCGTCATTGAATGGGTTCTTCATTGGCGTCCAGCCGCTGTCCACTTTCCATTCCTTTTTCAGCTTCTTGCCGTCCCAATTGTAGGCAACCATCGTCGAACGTGTATAGTATCCGCGTGCAAAGATTGCAGACGGTTTCTTGCCGTCCAGATAGGCCACTCCTGCCAGGAAACGGTCCACTCGATTCCCCGGTTCAATCCGTGCCATGGCATAATCGCCCCACATCAGACCATCATCATGACGCTCGGGTTCATATGGAATGGTCTCCAGCTCTTTGCCTGATTTTCCTTCAAATACCGTAACATACTCCGGTCCATCCACGATAAAACCTTCAAACTTGCGCAGCTCATTTCGGTTACTGCGTTCTACCGCATACACATCAATGAAGTAGTCGGCCAGGCTCTCGGCATCTTGCTGAGATAATGGGTAGTTATACTTTTTCTCCATTCCAAAAGCCTCTTCCAATGTCGCAGGCCAGTTGCCCTTCACAACCTCATCATGTTTATGCCAGTTCTTGAACATATCCACCACGTGATCGTAGTAACCATCCGCACTTAAACGATAATCATCTTCGTTCGAGTACCCTGCCTTGCGATCCTGCTTGGGAAGTGTGATGTACTTCTCGGAGGTTACTTTTCCTTTTTTGTTATATTTAATAATCTTTGTGCCCGGAGCGGTCTTAAACATCATCTCGGCTTTGCCATCCCCGTCAAAATCGTAAACGAGCATCTGTGTATAATGAGCACCTGCACGGATGTTGACCCCAAGGTCGATCCGGTACAACAATTGTCCGTCCAGGGTGTAAGCATCAATATAGGTTTTACCGGTGTACCCTTTTTGCGATACGTCCTTGGCGTTGGAAGGGTCCCATTTGACGAAAAACTCATATTGGCCATCCCCATCCACATCACCCACGCTCATGTCATTGGCGGAATACGTATAGGCTTCTCCTGCTGGCGTCACGCCATCAGCCGGTTTTTGCAGTGGAATGTCCACATATCCGTTCGCCCAAGGTTTGACGGATGCACTGCGTTTGCTTTCCTTGCCCTTCTTGTTCACCGCTGCCACTTCATAACGGGAAGACGATTTACCCGCGGCATCAACATAGTTGGTGCTGTCGGTGACGGTAGCGATCTTTTTGCCATCACGATAGACGTTGAAGTCCGTACCTGTCAGCCCGTTGTCGCTGTACCCTGTGGCCTCATCACCAAGCAATCTCCAACTGAGAAAAACACCTTCAGATGTCGATGCAGCCACCAAACCCCGATCCAGATATTCCAGTTGAATCTCTTTCACGTGACTGCCCCCCTTATGTGATTGCAGGCTGGCCTCCGGCGCCCCATTACCGTTCGAAGCTTCCGCTCCCGTAACGCCAGCTGTTCCTCCAATGAGCAAAGCTACGCTGAGTGCCGAAGAGAGCACCTTGGCTGCAAGTGGCATACGTGCCTTCCTGCGACCTGATTGTCGACCTGACACCGATCCCTTATGTACCGGCGCTGTTGTTCCTGAGTTCATCCACCTTCACGCTCCTTGAGACAGAATAGGTGACGCATATACACATTGATAATGATTGGACGTTCGATAATTCATAGAGGCCTTCTTCGAAAGAAGGTTTCAACCCGCAATGATTACGCTTACAAAATTAAAAAAGAGAAATCAGCTTGCCCGACTACCAGAGTACGGTCCCCCTTCCATTCTCTTTCCAATCCGAGCGAGGTGATCTCGCCCATCGGGTTCTATTATAGACATCCTGCTTACCAGACCCTAGGCAAATATCCGTCCAAAACGATCAATAATCAGTGTTTATAGGAGACATTTTGAAAAAAAGTACTTGCAACTGTGAGGGATAGCCGCTCCGGTTACGAATCGTTCTTATGATCGCTGTTATCTCCGGATTTTCTTCTATCCCTTTTCCAGATGACTCTTGTAATGCATAGCAAAAAACCGCGATCCTCTAACACACAGAGGATCGCGGTTAAGACAGTTACAAATAAAGTTTAAGGCTCAATGCCCCATACCAGGTTTCCACCTTGGTAGAGTGTTACCTTGTTCCAATCCTGATAGGATGTTTTCGTTGGATCGAAGGAGTAGTCATTCGTCTCGTCCAAGTTGGACCAGTCTGTTTTGTACATGCGAAGCTGGATGTCTCCAGTCTGTCCACCAGCCTGAATGCTGCCAGCGCCAGATGTGAAGCTCAGCTCCACATACGAATCTGTGAAGGTCCGCTGGATATTGGCTCCGCCAACTTGAGCGTAATCGATGGCAGAATCCATCGCAGCTGAGCCTTCTTTGGAGAAGTAATACCGGATCTTCAGATCACTCAGATTCACAGCAGTACTGCCCAGGTTTTTGATGTTGAAATACGGTTTGATCTGGCTATCTTGAGCATTGGTATCTCCAGCACGATATTGCACGACAAGATCACTGGTTGGTACAACGACACTTTGAGGTGTCGCGGAAGCTACAGCGGAATCGGCACTTTGCCCTGCAGCATTCACTGCACTTACCACATAATGATACGTTGTGCCGTTCGTCAGGGCAGTGTTGGTGTAGGACGTGCCACTCACATTCGTGGCGATCGTTGTGAACGGACCTGATGCACTCAGCGCGCGTTTCACATCATAACTTGTTGCACCTGTAGAAGCGGTCCACGTCAGGCTCACCTGTGCATTGCCTGCGGTTGCTGTGAGAGCAGTCGGTGCTGCTGGCGCCGTCACACCTGCAACGGGTGTAGCTGTTGCTGTTGCAGAGTTAACACTTTCACCTACTGCATTTGTTGCTGTTACCACATAATAATAGGTTGTACCATTGATCAGGCCGGTGTTGCTGTAAGACGTTCCACTTACATTAGCTGCAATTGTTGTGAATGGACCTGATGCACTCAGTGCCCGCTTCACACTATAACTTGTAGCCCCTGTGGAAGCAGTCCACGTCAAGGAGACCTGGGCATTACCGCCAGAAGCCGTCAATGCTGCTGGTGCTGCCGGAGCTGTTGTTCCGCCCGGAGGGTTGCCTCCACCGTTACTGGCAGGCAGTACAGGGAATGCGTTTTTCACCAGTGCCACGAATTGATCATGGAACCAGTGGCCCGATACTGGGGCATTAGGCAATGCACCTGTTAATACACCATCCCGCGTTGTGAAGGTTGGATCACACATCCGGTCGAAACCTTTGCCTTCGTTATTCGGAATTTCAGAGCTGGAGCCATCGGATTCACCAGGAGGTTTCACCCATACATAAGCATCCAGATGCGCTGGTCCTGGTGCAGCCTTAGGTGCTTCACCAATACCTGCGCCACTGGCATTACACCAGTTCCCCCGATGCTCCCGGCGATCTACACGTCCGGTATTCACATAATCGTTGATGTTGCTGCCCGTAGCAGATGCTGGACGGTCTACCCCGCCCCAGCCATTCCGGCTAGTATCAATCAGGAAACCTGTACTGCTTGGCCAGCCAGCTTGTACAAAATCGGCATACAGCGCAGCGGTGAAATCGGTTTCGTCAAAATAAGGATTCCACTCATAAAACTTGGCAGATTTAATCGGTTGTCCACCGATATTGAGATCAGGGTTAGACAGGTTCGGCTCCCCCAGCGGTGTGGTGTTCGCTGTATTCGTAATGAAGCCATCTGCACTGCTCAGACCCGCGGCTGTCCCTTGCACAACACTTGTATACAGCGCGACTGCTGCAGAACGGTTGTTATCCCATCCAAGCCAGCCGGAATGGCCGATATCCAGATAGTTGTACACATTCGGAATGGCGTGCAGCTTGTCCAATGCATACTTCACACCCGCCTCATAGATACCTGTTGAGCTGGCTTGACCACAAGCTGGTGTACTCAGGTTGGTCACAAGGTTAGGCAGACTGTCCGGTTCAATGACGGCAATAATACGAATATCCTGATACTTCGGATCTGCAAAGATATCTGCAATGACATCAATATAATCTGTTTTATATGTCTGCAGTGCTGCCTGTGTTAGTGGAAGTTCACCATTCGATGCGAGTGCATGACAATCCCGTCCAGGCAAGTTATAGATAACAAATGAAGCCGTTATAGGCGTACCCGGTTTCTTTTGAGCGAGAACGGCATCCAGATGTTGCTCTACACTTTTGCGACCAGCGTTGTCCGTCCCGCCATAGATTGCAGCAATCCGGTCAACCCATACTGCGGTTGGGTACGATTTGACTGTCTCCATCTTGGCCTTCAACGATGCATCATTGGTCATCGCAATGGATGTATCCACGAGAGCTGAATAATCCTCGTTCAGATAAGCGGTTGCCCCTACAAATGGATTATCCACATGTGCTTCAGCGGCCTGAGTCAAGCCTGGAGACAGTCCAGGGAAAATCCCCGCAGCGAGCAGCGTTGCTGCAAGCATTTGTTTTACACCTTTGCGCAGGATCTTCTTACCTCTCGATTTGGTTTTCAATTTAGTCTTCATAGTTCCACCTTTCCTTTAGTTAGATTGGGTTGTACTCATGTCTGATCCTCTGTGTCATTATGATGCTTCGCACGAAGAGAACGTTCGGATGAGTTGGTTGTATCACCTCCAAAAGAAATGGTTGTATAACTGGAATCTTGAGCAAACAAATAGTGTGTGAGGGCGAATCATGCGAATGAGTATAATATGGTGGGTGTGGTTGTACGTGTGTTAGACATGAAGAAGTGTGAAAAAAGACTTGTGGGATGTCTGATTCCTAAATTTGGTAAGCGCTTTCTTCAAGCAGTTAAAAAAAAGGTCTTCGCCTATCCATCTACAAACATGATGTTCGGTGTCACCTCCTTATGTTCTAATTATACGACATGTAAATATTACTGTAAATTGAATTATATAAATTTAATTATATTTTTTTCCATAATTCAGGCAGGAATCTGAACATCCCTTGCCCCTCACCACAGTAAAGGCTCATCATGGCCATATGCCACAATGAACCTTGTGTTTTTCAAGGTCGAATCGACCGCTCGTCTAGCTAGTCATTACATATAATGCCTTGTTCATAGTTTCCTACGTCTACGGTAAAACGACAATGTCTCCCGGTTTCAACCCACTAACCACTTCCGTCTTGTCCCCCGTTTCCATTCCAGCCTGGATCGTCAGCGGCTCTGTCTGTCCATTGCCTTTGTCTAACAGTACGTAAGGCTCGGTCTGATCCCGCATAATCGCGAGACTGGACACTACCGTCACTTTATCCTTCCGCATTGTCTCGATATCGCCTTCCAGACTCACGCCTCCATACATTCTGGCGTCCGGCTTCAGATCAATGACCACGTCAAACTGTGAAGCTTGCTTGAGGTCCGTATCGGTACTCTTGCGGGCGAATTTGGATACCTTACTCACCTTCCCGGTGAATTGCAGGTCTTTCTGCGCTGTCATTCGCACCTTAACCGGCATCCCCACCTTGAGCCTGAACATTTCTTCCTCACCAACGATCGTCATAAATTTCAGTTTGCTGATGTTTGTAATGGATCCGATCAGCTGTCCTTCCGTCACCGCACGTGTCTTGCTATCCTCTTCATTCATCTGAAATATACCGGAAGCGGAAGCATATACAACAGACTTACTTATTACTGCCTGCTTTTTCTGTATCTCTTTCTCCTTGAGGACCAGCGCTTTCTGATTCAACTCATTCGTCAGGCGTTTACCTTCCCGATCTGCAAATGCCTTCTTGCGCTCCTCTTCCGTCACGCCAAGCGACTCGCTCATATTCGCCTGATCCAGGCTAACCTGATTCATCTTATTTTCCAGCTGGGCTTTCTCCAGATCACTCTGCAACTGTTCAACTTCTGTTTGCAACGTGGAAGTATCGAGGGTGAACAGGATATCGCCTTTGCTCACCTGCTCACCACTTTTCACGTTCCACTGCTTGATGTTGGAAGCATACGGAGCGAAGATATCCGTCTGATCGGTGTATACGGATTTCCCCTTCACCTGTATCGTTTGCGTCATCGTTTCCTGTGTCACATCAAAGGTAATCGGGGGTGGCATCTCTATAGGTGCCTCCGGTTTTGGCTTGTACTTTTCATATGACCAGTACCCCGCACCTGCCAAAAGTACAACGGTGATGATGATTTTAATCCATTTCTTCATGTGCCCCATTTCCCTTTCGCTGATAAAATTACATCGATTTGATCACAGTTAATGCATTGGTCCGAGATGCGCTGATTGCCGGATATATACCCGATACAATGCCAACCAGAACAGCAAAAACGATGCCCAGTGGCAGAGCCGACTGCTGAATAACGACGGTCATCGGACCATTCATCTGATCTGCCATCTGACTCGCCAGCAGACTGTTCACCCCGCCGAGGGCAGCAAAGGCAATCCCCACACCAGCCACACCGCCCATTAATCCAAGCATCGCTGCTTCCGTAATAAACATCTGGCGGATTTGCCACAGATTTGCGCCCAGCACCTTCATTACACCAATCTGCTTACGCCGTTGATGCGTAGACATAATCATTGCTACAATAATGGATAATGAGGCCAGCAGCATGATAAAACCACCGATGCCCAATGCCGCTTTTTGGTACATCGCCAATTGACCTGACATCGCTTCCTCCTGGAACAGATTGCTCTGTGTGTTTAACGTTAGCTTTTGGATCTGTTCTTCCACCTGAGATACATAGCGTTTATCCTCTACCTTGACCAAGGCCGAGTTAAGATGTTTGGCCGAACTATTGTCTGTCTGTTGCAATCCAAGCTCATCCTGCAATGCACGAGCTGTATCGAGTGGCAGATATACTTTTTTGTCACCCTGAGCAGTCATATCATCCATATTGGAGGGTTTCATTAGTTCTCCAGATACACGTATGGAGCCGCTCATTCTGGTTTTGCTTGCATTCACAAAGTCTTCATATCGAAATTGAACATGCTGCTGGACGAGCTGATCCTGCTTCGATGCAATCGCCATATACTCTTCCAAAAGCGCATTGTTGTATGGATCAGCATTCAACTGCTCGAATAACTTCTGAGTTACTTTCGGGTCTACGAGTCCAAATGCGGTCCCATAACTGGTCACCGCCATACGACCATCTTCCGCACCACGCCCCTCAGCATACTTGTATCCAAACCCACCCAGGGTCTCCAGCTGAGTACCAATGACCTCAACATAGGTACTGCGACCATCTGGAAGCACCATTTCCAGCGAATCCAGCTTTAACATGGGAGCCACGGCAACCACATGGGGGAGCCTTTGGATAATCTGGATCTTTTCCAACGTCAACGCGCCCCGTTCAAACTTCGATGTCTGACCGCTCCCCTTGCCGTTCCCTGTACGAATGCCTTCATTGGGCGTAATCGTAATCTCATCCATCTTGTAATTGTCGTTTAATGTTCTCTCGCTATAGGTCTGTACGGACTGCCCCACACTAAGTGCAATGATCATGGCGGCAGAGCCGATGGACAGCCCCATCATGCACAACAGGGTGACCATTTTTCTGCGAATGATCTGTCCCCAGGCCATACGTGCTACATCCCGTATTCTCACATTTCCTCTCCTTTTGCCTCAAACTTTCCTTACAGCTTCTTCGACCAGTATCCCATGTTGCAGGGTAAGAACGACCTGCATCTGCTCGGCGACCTCTGCTTCATGTGTCACAATCACAAAGGTTGTATTCATATCCCGGTTAAGCTGCTGCAAAATCGCAATAATCTCTTCCTCCGTCTCGGTATCCAAATTTCCTGTCGGCTCATCTGCAAAGATAACCGAGGGTTCGGTAATGAGCGAGCGTGCAATACTGACACGTTGTTGTTGACCGCCCGACAACTGGGACGGGAATAAGCTTGCCTTTTCCCCCAGTCCAACCTGCTCCAACAGCTTCAATGCTTTTGCTTTGCGTTTCGAAGGGCTTACACCCATGAACACCAAGGGTAACTCTACATTTTCCCGGATCGTAAGATTGGACAGCAGCTCATAGGATTGAAAAATAAACCCGATATGATTGCGCCTGAACTCCGCCAGGCGATTTTCACTGAAACGTACAATATCTTGTCCAGCAATTAGAATCTTGCCCTGATCCGGTTTCATCAGCCCCGCCATCAGATTAAGCAGTGTAGACTTGCCTGAACCCGAACTGCCCAGCAGGGCCACCATCTTGCCTTCTCCAATCGTCAGGTTGATATCTTGAAGAACCGGCACGGTTCCCTGGCCATTGCGGAACGAGTGGGATAATTGTTCAACTTGAAGCATTGCTACATGTCTTCCTTTCTACTTACTAAATATGTACAGAGGTTGTTACGTAAAGATTCGCGTCGCACATTCCCTTTTATTATAGGTTCGAGATGTATCCGGGCTGGCCGGAGTTGTATCCAACTTGTAAAATATCAAAACAAAAAGACCTTGTCCGCAGAGTAGCTATCGCCAGCTCCATCCAGACCCAAGGTCTAATATTCTTGTACCTTTTGCTGCTTACCAGGCTCTAAAACTAAAGCGGTACATCTCACTTTTATCCATCGTGCTGCCCACTGCAAATAGCTCA
Source organism: Paenibacillus sp. AGC31 (assembly GCF_057334655.1). Taxonomy (NCBI): domain Bacteria; kingdom Bacillati; phylum Bacillota; class Bacilli; order Caryophanales; family Paenibacillaceae; genus Paenibacillus; species Paenibacillus sp. AGC31. The sequence continues at coordinate 209,960 of NZ_JBHFJH010000024.1, read as the reverse complement.
TCGTCATTCCATTTCAGATTGATGAAGTTATCAATATTGCGGTAGATCACCGTATCCGACGAAAGCTTGCTGTCATTCAGGTAGGCAATATGCAACTCATTCTTCTGATTCTGATTATCCATCGGGTAAAAGTATGCGATTCGCGATTCCTCTGCATCCAGTTCGAAGTTCCAGATGGAACCTTTTAATACCAGATCATACTGCTCCTGTGCTGCACGATACCGATACAGCCCCTGTACCTTATTCATCGTTCCCTGGATGAGCATGTCACCACTTTTCAGTAACTTGAATTGTTGAATGTCTTCCATTGCAGCATATGCCTTCACTTCATGCTCGTCCTCAAGCGATACACGATAGATGGCATAATTGTCTTTTAGCATCACCAGCATATAAAACTGTTTCAGGTCTTCACTAACCTGCAAGACATCCATCACGATAAACGTATCATTCGAACCTTTCCCTTGTCTTGGTCCTGTGAACATGTCCATCAGCTCATCATATGTGTAGATGACTTGACTCGTCCCCTGGCTCAGATCTACTTGTTTGAATAAGAGATCATCCTGACCGATGTAGGATTCGTTCCCTACAAACACTCTATAATAGGAGTTGTCGTTCGGAAGCTTGCGACGCTCCCCGCTCTCAATCACATACTCATACGTCGTCTTCAGCGTCTGACCCGCCCGGTATTGGGAGTATATGATCTTCTTGTGATCCGGGCTGATCGCTACACCGTAATCTGTATTACTCGCAATACTCTTCACTTCATTATCATCCAGATGCAGGAGAGACAACTGAAGTCTGGAATAGGAAGATTCCAGTTGATTTAATATAATCGTGTTCCGGTCTACCACTTCAAAATCAAAGATCGGAAAGTCATTTGGAATCTTGGTAGCTGACTCGATCTGAATTGTGCTGCTCGGTGGCGGCGCCAGACGGCTATTGAATTGCTCACCTGGCAAAATTACGGTTCTTGGTTTGAGGTTTGCGATACTGAACAGGCTGCCAATCCCGAAGATTCCGCTGACAAATGCAATTAACAGCCCTGACAGCATCAATCTGTCGCGGTTTTTACGCCAAAATCCGGGATGTCTCATGTGTTCATTTCCCCCGGAAGACTGATATTTACTTGTGTCCCTTGACGCATGATACTCTTCATCTCCACTGTTCCTCCGTGACGTTCAACGATGTTCTTCACAATAGACAAGCCGAGCCCCGCGCTGCCTTTCTCCGCCCTATTGATCTCTTTATCCTGGTAAAAAGGTTCAAATACATGCTGAAGTGCCTCAGCACCAATACCCTCTCCCTGATCACGAATTACGATAGCTATGACATCAGCCAACCGGAAAGATTGCACCTCGATGATTGAATTCACATCACTGTACTTGATTGAGTTATCCAGAACGTTAAGGAAGACCTCCTTCAACTTATCCCGATCTCCCTGTAAATACTGATGTTCCTCCAGCTCATAATGGATGCCTATATTGTACTTGCCCGCCTTAATCGACATGTCCTCACAAGCTTCACGAATGATGTCCGATACATCTATACGTTCAAATCGGTACGCCTGAATGACCGCAGACGAGACCGACACCTCCAGAATATCAGCAACCATCGTGTTGAGACGCTGGCTTTCCTTGATAATATAATTCATGCCTTTGTCAAAAAAGTCCTGATCGGTGAATCCGTTATCCCGCAAAATCTGGGCGTATCCCAGAATCGTCGTGAGCGGTGTCTTTAATTCATGCGTCACATTGTCAAAAAAGACTTTGCTTCGCGCCTGTACTTGTTTCACTTCGTCCCGCTCCCGCTCAATCACATCAATCTGCTCCCTTATCCGATCAATCATGACGGTGAAGCTTGAAGCCAGTTCACCGATCTCATCCTTGGTGGTAATCTGGATGTCTGCGTTCAGACTCCCTTGGGCCACTTCGGCAGAACGCTTTGTGAGTACACGGATGGGTTGTGTGATTTTCCGGGAAATAAAGATGGATGCGATAAATAAAAATACAAAAATAACTGCTGCGAACAGCTTGATCGTATTTTGAAAACGAAGGTTGCGTTTAAACAAGTCCGTATAATCCTTCTCCATCTGTACGATTCCAATCAATTGTTGATCCGTCTGGAGCGGGAAGGACAGACTGGCCGTGACCTGGCCTTTATCCACAACTGTGGTGTACGCGATTCGGGAGTGTTTGGCTTCTTCCATATCAGGATGGTCAGACCGCTTAGCCACGTTAACCTCGTTGCCCACCGATCCGTATGACGAGGCATCAGGACGAAATACTGTAATCTCCCCTCCAACGGCTGATCCAATCTGCTCCGCGAGCTCGCGACTTCCGGCTTCGAGCGAGTCTCTGCTCATGCGTTTGTTATGGATCAGGAAGTATTGATTCAGCGCGATGTCCAGATTTCGTTTGGATTGCACCATATCCTCATGCACTTCCCGGTACATATTCTCCTGAGCTACCTTATTGGATAGAATCAGCAGAACGGAGAATCCGATAAAGACGATGACAGAGAATAACACCACCATTTTGAACTGGATCGTCCACTTCATGTCTGTACCTGAATATTCAGCTTGTACCCCACACCGAATACCGTTTCAATCATCGAAATGCCTTGCACACCACTATCCAGTTTCTTGCGAATCCGTTGCACATGAATGTCCACTGTTCGGGTATCCCCTGCAAAATCAAATCCCCATACCTTGTCCAGCAGTTCAGAACGTGTATGAACCTTACGATGATGGGTCACGAGAAATAACAACAGATCATATTCCTTGTTCGTAAGTCCTGCCCGTTCCCCGTCTTTCCACACTTCCCGTTCATCCTTGCGAATCTCAATATGCTTGCCTAGCCTTACAACCTCATAGGACTGATTCTCCAGTGTCTCGCTGATGAGATCAATCCGGCGAAAAATCGCCCGAATGCGCGCAACCACCTCCCGGATATCAAAAGGTTTCGTGATATAATCATCCGCCCCAAGCTCCATGCCAAGTACCTTGTCCAGCATGTCCGACTTCGCAGTGATCATGATGACAGGTATCTTGGAGTTCACAGATAATTGTCTGCACACATCAAAACCGCTCATATCCGGCAGCATCAGATCCAGCAGGATCAGATCCGGCTTCGAATCCCGAAGCAGATCCAGGCCCTCTTTTCCCGTAGCTGCTTCCTTGATCTCAAATCCTTCCTTACGTAACGAATAGGACAAAATATCGCGAATGGACTCCTCGTCCTCAATAATCAAAATCTCTTTTTGTCTCATGATACTTTCGTAATCTCCCTGCTCTATGAATTTCCTTCATCTGCCTATATTTTGTATCCCAAGCCGTATGCTTGGATAGAGGGAAGCACGAAATGTTACAACTCCGATACAACTCTGAACCTTTTGGAAACAACCTCCCGATATACTTGGATCATAAGAGACTCATACCAGACCGGACCCATGCCTGATCTGTATCCAAGGGGGATTCACATCATATGAACAGCACACGAATTAATGAAGCTTATATCAACTATAAATCAGAAATCACGAGGTATCTATCCCATATCGTCAAACAACCGCAAGATGCAGAAGATCTGGCTCAGGATTGTTTCATTCGATTAATGAACGTTACCGTGGATATCCCTGAAGATCGCATTCTCTATTATCTCAAACGCATTGCCCGTAACCTGGCGATGGACAGCTTCCGCAGGCGGACCCGTACACTTAGACGAGACAGCCGTCTGGAGGTACCTACCCACCACGTCGATACATCCCACCTTGAAATTAGCGAAGGTGTTCATGATCTTGTTTCCCATATTAACAACACCGAACATCGTAAAATATTAGAACTTCGCCTCATCCATGGATACTCCATTAAGGAAACGGCAGAGCTGGTGAATCGGAGTGAAGGTATGATTAAATCCTCTGTCTTCCATGCCGTCAATCGAATTCGGGCCAAAGTCATCTCATAAGAGATGGCTTTTTTAATGCCGAAATCAATATACGAAGGTAGATTGGATAAATAAAGACAGGATCGAATTACCTATGGATATGTCAAAAGACCCAATTTTACAAATATCGAGTTAATTTTTACAAATTGTTATGACTATGTGAGATTTTCATGTGGTAGAATATGGACGAACTCATGAATCAACTAATATTTGGGAGGGATTTGGTTGGATAAATTAACAGGTATGCGAGGAGTATTTCTAAAATCACTCCTGGCATTGTCCATGGCTTTGCCACTTCAGATCGGATTATGGAACGGAGATGCATCGGTTCATGCGGAAGGACCGACAGACCCGGCACCGTTCATCCAGGCAAAGATTGTGAACCAAAATGCAGGTAAGAAAGTACTATTCGACAACTCTCACGGCCAAACGGCTGGAGCTGCAGACTGGGTGATTGATGGAGGTTTCTCCGACTTCGGGAATGCACTCGCGAATGATGGTTACGATGTCAAAGAACTTCGCAAGACAACTCCATTTACCTATGATGATCTGAAAGAGTATAACGTATTCGTTATTGCAGAGCCTCAAATTCCTTTCAAAACATCCGAACAAGCAGCACTTAAACAATATGTTGAAACAGGCGGCAGCATCTTCTTTGTTGGAGATCACTATAATGCCGACCGTAACAAAAACCGCTGGGATGGCTCTGAGGTCATCAACGGCTATCGTCGGGGAGCATTCGAAGATCCGGCCAAAGGTATGAGCACTGATGAGCGTAATTCTGAAGCCATGCAAAATGTAACCGGCACGGACTGGTTGTCCGATAACTTTGGCGTACGATTCCGCTATAACGCACTTGGCGATATCAACGCCAATATCGTCGTACCGGCAGATCAAGCCTTCGGCATCACAGAAGGAGTATCGGCTGTAGCCATGCACGCCGGTTCAACACTCGCAATCACCGATCCGGAAAAAGCAAAAGGCATTGTGTACCTGCCAAAAACCAATGCAAAATGGAATAATGCAGTGGACCAAGGCGTCTACAACGGTGGCGGGATTGAAGAAGGTCCATACGTGGCTGTATCCAAGCTGGGCGCAGGTAAAGCTGCCTTCATCGGTGACTCCTCTCCAGTAGAAGATGCATCACCAAAATATTTGCGTGAAGAGACAGGCACACGCAAAACAACTTATGACGGTTTTAAAGAAGCCGATGATGCCGTGCTGCTCGTGAACACCGTGAACTGGCTTGCTACACAAGAGAACTACACAAGCCTGACTGAAGTGAACGGACTTGAACTGGACACAGCTACAGCGTTGCTGCCATTCGAAGAGCCGGCTGCTTCCACAGAACCACAAGCTGAACCTTGGTCCGCACCTGCTGCCGGATACAAGTGGTACGATCGTTCCACGTTCAAGGCTGGTTCTTACGGCGGCCCTGCATCCAGTGCAAATGCTGCCTACAGCTTCGTGAAACAGGATACTCTCCCAAATGCAGAAGACTTCCAGGTTCGTGTAGTTGTGGAGAACATGCCACCCAACACAACCGTATCCGGTTATAGTGCCGGTATCTATCTGACTGGCGGAACACAGGTCGCCATGATCCAGAATGAAAGTGGTACTTGGCCGACTTCGTACGGCTACAGCTCCACATTCAGTGTAACCTCAGACAGCAAAGGTCGCGCGATCAAAGATCTGAACGTACGCATCAAACCAGGTACAACTGGCGCTGCCAGCTTGCGTCTGCGTCTGAATGGTAGCAACCTGATCACTAATGCCGTGACCGTAGGTAATGTGCCAGCAGAACAGCTTCCAGAAGAAGAAGGACCGATTCCAGCAGCTATCACCGTTGCTGAAGCACGCACCAAAGCAGCTGGCACTACCGTAACGATTGAAGGTGTTGTGACGACAGAGCCGGGTGCATTTGGTGGACAAGCCTTCTATCTTCAAGATGAAACTGCTGGAATCTACGTATTCCAGCATACTAGCGGCTTCCATGCAGGTGATAAAGTAAAAGTAACGGCAGCAACAACCATCTATAACAGCGAGTTTGAGCTTACCGATATCGTTGCGGTTGAGAAAACAGGTACAGCTTCCATACCTGCTCCAATCGAAGTTACAGCAATTACAGATGCGAACCAAGGTCAACTGGTTCAATTGAAGGATGTAACAATCGAGAATATCATCAGTGCCACACCAGTTGGATCTTTTGAATTCGACGCGGTAGCAGCAGATGGAACGAGCACACACATCCGTGTAGATACCCGTACAGGTGTGACGGAGACTTCCTTCCCTTATGCTGCTGGTGACAAAATCGATATCACAGGCGTTTCCGCTATTTTCAAAGATGTATATCAATTGAAACCTAGAAGTTTGAATGATTTTGTACCTGCTGTAGATCAAGGTGGAGGCGAAGTGCCTTCCACTCCAGCTGCAGGAGCACCGGGTAAACCGGTGCTTTCTTCTGATAATGGATATACCACTGGCCTGTTCGAAGGTTCGTATAACGTAAACATGAACCTCTGGTGGGGCGAAAATGGTTCCGAGTACAAACTGTATGAGAACGGCGTTCTAATCGATACACAGAAGTTGACTGCGGCTTCACCATCGGCTCAGTCCTCCAAAACGGCTATTACAGGTAAAGCCAACGGTACGTATACCTACGTAGCCGAGCTGACCAATGACAAAGGCACAACACGCAGTGACGTGCTGACAGTACAAGTAACCAATGCTGCTCCAGGCAAAGCTACGTTGTCCCAAAACAACTGGGATGGTGATGGCAACTATAACGTATCCATGAACCTCTGGTGGGGTACAAACGCAACGGAATACCGTCTCTATGAGAATGATGTATTGATTGATACACAAGCGTTGAACGCAGCAACACCAGCTTCTCAAAGTGCTACAACTGAATTGTCCGGTCGCGCTAACGGAACGTACACGTACCGTGCTGAGCTGATCAACGCCGCAGGCGTAACCAGCACCGAGACAATTACGGTTCAAGTTACTAAAGCATTGCCTTTAGCTAGCTAAGTCTCAGTAAAGAAGCCTAACATTTAACCAAACAACTAAAAAACCGAAACCAACATTGCCTGATTCACAGGGCAACCTGGTTTCGGTTTTTTTCATTCATTTCAAACGTTCAGGCTCATATCCATTTCTAACAAATAGAATGCTGTTCCATACAGCAGAATAAGCGGCCACGGCGATAACACTAATGACAAAAATCAAGTTCATCTGTGTAAACGTATAACTGCTTCCTGTGAAAATAATCAGGATTACACTGAGTCCAATATTTTCTCTGTTATGTTTTTTAAACTTCTGAAAGATCATTCTGTACAGTAATAGGAGTACCATAAACCCAATCCATATATTTTGAAATAATTCCATAGGTCACCTTCCTTATCCCTGAATTCCCTTTATATAGAAACCTATTAATTTTACATGTATTTGGAAAATAATTCAATCATTTTATACATATTCTTGGAACCCTCTTATTCCTCAACGGTTAGGTGAGCAACAAAAAACGTTGTTTATTTGCAGACACAAAAAAAGACTATCCCTGCCAATATTCCGGCACCGAATAGCCCTCTCTTCTTACGCTATCAACTTATCTTAATTTATCATCTAATATATTCGTAGCGCCACATTAACTCTACACCAGTTTCTTCCGAATATACCCCGAGATCAGGTCGATAATCGTGATCATCACGATAATACCCAGCAGGATAATACCTACTCGCGGCCAGTTCCGTGTGCTAAGTGCAAAGATCAGCGGTGTACCAATCCCCCCTGCTCCGATTACACCCAGTATGGTCGCGGAACGTACATTAATCTCGAAACGATACAACGTATAGTTCAGGAATCCAGGCATAACCTGCGGCAGGATGGCGAACCACAACTGCTGCATGCGATTGGCTCCGGAGGCAAGCAGCGCCTCAGATGGGCCGTAGTCGATATTTTCAACTTCATCCGCGTACAATTTGCCTAACATGCCGATGGAGTGCAATCCAAGGGCGAGTACCCCTGCGAACGATCCGGGGCCTACTGCCTTAATAAACAACAAGGCCATGATAATCTCAGGAAACGTACGGATAAAGCTGAGTACCATTTTACCTGCACCTGAGATGGAACGATGTCCACTCATGTTCCGGGCAGACCAGAATGCAAACGGGATACAGAGCACGGCCGAGATTACAGTACCTAGTACGGAGATTGCCAACGTATCCAGGAGACCTCGCAGCAAGTCCTCTCCCTCAGGCAAATATACAAACTCCCAGTCCGGTGAGAAAATCCCGGCTACAATGGCTTTCATAATCTGAGCGGCAGTTTCCTTAAACCCAGTAAACGGTACACCGGCAAGCGCCCAGGCATACAAGAGGATTAACAGTAACACAATGACCCAGCGTAGCGGGTTCTTCCGTGGTTTAGGCCGGATGCGGCTTGTTTCATTTTTCATCATAGCAATTTCTCCCGCAGCTTAGTACTTACATAATCAATGATCAGAACAATGACAAGGGTAAACAGAATGATTACGCTGGTCTTGTCATACTCCAGGAATCCAAGTGTTGCCTCATAGTAGAGTCCAATTCCTCCGGCTCCCACCAGTCCCAGAATGGCAGCGGCACGTATATTAATTTCGAAGGCATACAGCACATAGGATGTGAACTGGGCAGCCAGTTGCGGCACCACGCCATATACAATGAGCTGAATCCGGTTCATACCAACAGCCGTCATCGCTTCCAGCGGCCCCTGATCAATGGTTTCCAGCGTCTCATAGGTCAGCTTCGCAATCAGACCTATCGAGAACACAGCCAGTGCCAAGATTCCGGGGATTGGCCCCAAACCAAACACAGCAACGAACAAAGCAGCAAGCAACAGATCCGGCACGGTCCGAATCAGGTTCAGCAGAAAGCGCGCCGGATAGTAGATCCAGCGACTTGGCATCAGGTTACCGGCACAGATAATCGAGACCGGAATCGCAATAATTGCACCAATGGTTGTCCCAATCAGGGCCATTCGAATCGTTTCCAGCATGCCTTGCACGATATTATCAAAGTAACTCCACCGGGGCGGAAACATCTCCTTCAGCAGATCCAACATGTTGGGGAAACCTTCAAACAACTCCGTAAAACTGGCATCCGTCTGTTTGGCACTAGCCCACAAAAGGAGCAGAATGATCACTAAGGTGAGCAAATGTTTCGTACGCCCAGGCGGTTTCGGGCGGTTCACAACTTGAGCCGGGCTGGAACCAGGTTCCTTCCCCACTCCGCCTGAATTCTGAAGTGGAACGTTGGACTGCCCCTTCATACCACAACTTCTCCCTGCTCATGCACAGCCTGCTTGTCCAGCAATTCGTCGGCCAGAATCGGTCTGCCGTAAATCTCTGCAAAGCGCTCATCCGTTGCCTCTTCCACCGGGCCGTCGAAGACCACCTCACCTGCTCGTAATCCGACAATACGGGTCGCATACTCTCTCGCCAGATCAATAAAGTGAAGGTTGACGATGGTCGTAATCCCAAGGTCCTGATTAATACGTTTCAGGTCATCCATAACCTGCTTCGTTGTAAGCGGGTCGAGTGAAGCAACCGGTTCGTCGGCCAGAATGATTTTTGCTTCCTGTGCCAGTACACGGGCAATAGCCACACGCTGTTGTTGTCCACCAGACAACTGATCTGCACGGGAATAAGCTTTCTCCGAGATATTCACACGATCCAGCGCAGTGAATGCCAGTTCAATATCCTCTTTTGGAAAACGACCCAGAATGGTACGCATGGTGGAATGATATCCAACCCGTCCAGCGAGTACGTTACGAAGTACACTGGACCGTTTCACCAGATTGAAACTCTGGAAGATCATGCCGATGTCACGTCTGATCATGCGTAACCGTTTGCCTTGTGCCTTCGTGATGGAGCTTCCGTTAATCAGAATCTCTCCCTCACTAATGTCGTGCAGTCGGTTAATGGAGCGTAAGAGCGTTGATTTACCCGCACCGGACAGGCCCACAACAGCAATGAATTCACCCTGCTCAAATTTCAGATTAATATTATCCAGGCCCTTGGTGCCGTTAGCGTAAGTTTTGGTAACGTTATGAAGCTCAATCATGACAATATCCTTCTTTCATTCATAATGATCAACCATACATGAGTCCTTGCTATAATAGCACAAGCCAGCGCAGCGTAGATCACGCTGAACTGGCCTGTCCATTGCTACGATTAAGCTGTTCCCATCCAAGAAAGCTACTACAAAGTGAACAGATCCCGAACTACTTTTGGATCAGAATTATTCACCTTTCACTTTTTCGCCATACTGACGAACGATCTCAAACTTGCTATCATCGGACTCTACATAACCTTCATGCGTATAGATTTCTTTGATGATCTGGTGACCTTCAGTATCTTTACCGATATCGATGAAGGCTTGTTTGATCTTCGCAGTCCAATCTGCATTCATGTCTGTACGAACGGCAATGGTATCGTTAGGAATAGGCTCAGTAAACGCCAGTACACGTGTATCTTCAAATACAGTCGGATAGTCTTTAGCTACCGTGTTGCGGGCATCCTGGAAGATAGCTGCTGCATCAACGTCACCGTTCAATACAGCGATAACTCCTTGGTCATGACCTTTCAACGTTACAGGTGTTACATCTTTTAATGGATCAATGCCTCTGTCCAACAACAGACCTGCTGGCCATACATAACCTGCGGAAGACGTTACGTTTTGGTAAGCGACTTTTTTACCTTTAAGGTCCTCGATGGATTGAATCGGCGAATCTTTTTTCACAATGAACATGGATTTATATGAATCTGCCAGTTGCTCTGTAGGAGCTCCTGTCTCATCATTTACACCGAAACGTTGTGCTTGCAAAATAACCTGCGCAGCGCCTTTTTCTTTAGCCAGTACATAAGCTGTCGGAGGCAAGAAACCTACGTCTACTTTGTTGGAAGCCATTGCTTCAATAATTGTGTTGTAGTCGGTGGATACGCTGACTTTTACCGGAATGCCCAGTTTGTCACCAAGCAGCTTCTCCAGCGGTTTCGCTTTGGCTTCAAGCGTGTCTGCGTTCTGGGAAGGAACAAATTGAACCGTCAATTCAGTTGGCACATATCCTTCGACAGCTTTCTCTGTCTCTGCCGTAGACGTACCGGATGCATTAGAACTCGCATTTTCCCCGTTAGCCGAACCTGTTGTACTACTACTAGACCCACAAGCACTCAGAAACAGAACCAAAATCAACAATGGTAAAAATAAAGCAGACTTCTTCAAACGAACACCCTCCAAAGAGTTTCTATTTTTCAGTACTTATCTACTATAGTTGCCAAATATTAGCGCGATGTGAAACGAAATTTGGAGTTTTGTAAAGTTTCCTGTCAGGCTGTCAGCGCGACTTGTATCTGTTAGAATAGGCTCATTATGGTTGAAGATATAGGAAGAACATCGGAGATCACGGCGTATGCTTCGGTTCTTCAGGCTATTCATTCTTCTCCGTTTTATGGTAATTCCATATATCTGAACTTATATATTAGAGGAGATTGTAAAATGACATCCACAAACCATACGGCAAGCTTCGATATTCTGTATACCAGTGATCTGCACGGGGCGATCCGTCCCATTCATTACAATACCAATGCCTACCGCCCCGCTGGGCTTGCCCTGCTGGCTTCCCTGATTCGTAAGGAACGTGAACGTTCACCTGAATTGATGCTGGTGGATAACGGGGATCTGCTGCAAGGATCACCCTTGGCCTCCTATGCAGCTTCACAGGTTTCCACAAACGAAGTTCATCCATTCATAACGGTACTGAATGAACTCGGTTATGATGCTGCGGTGATGGGCAATCACGAGTTTAACTATGGTCAGAGTCTGTTGCGCGGAGCAGTTGAAGCTTCTAATTTCCCCTGGCTGTCTGCCAATATTGTAAAAAATGAGCAACCAGATGTACCTGCCTTCGGTCCTCCGTATCTAATCAAAACCTTATCTTCTGGCGTCAAAATTGCCCTGTTGGGCGCAACTACGCATTACATTCCAAACTGGGAGCACCCGAAAAATATTGAGGGTTTACAGTTCCTTGATGCCTTGGAGACCATTCGTACATGGGTTAGCTATATACGCGAGCATGAACAACCAGATGTAATGGTTGTCAGTTATCACGGCGGATTTGAGAGTGATCTGGAGACAGGCGAGCCCGCAGAACGGTTAACTGGAGAAAATCAAGGCTATGCCATCTGCCGGGACATCGAAGGTATCGATGTGTTGCTTACCGGACACCAGCATCGTCAGCTTACCGCTAATATTCATGGTGTAACCGTCATTCAGCCGGGCTTCAGTGGAAATGGTGCGGGGCATGTATCCATTCAGTTGGAACAATCATCGGGCGGCAAGTGGCAGATTACAGATAAACAGGCTCGGTTGTTACTTCTGGATGAACATCATGAGGTTGAACCTGATGCAACCGTCATGAAACTAACGGAAGAGCTGGAAACTGAGGCACAAGCATGGCTTGATCAACCCATTGGCGAGGTGGCTGGGGATTTATCCATCACCAATGCTACGGCTCTGCGACTCAAGGCACATCCATTCATTGCTTTTGTACATCAAGTGCAGATGGAAGCGACTGGAGCGCAGCTCTCCAATACCGCCATGCTGAGTGAAGAAGCTCGCGGTTTCGGGAGTCACATCACCGTTCGGGACGTATTATCCAACTTCATCTATCCTAATACTCTGACGGTACTTGAGTTAAGTGGTCAGGATATCCGGGAGGCACTGGAACAAACGGCACGTTACTTTGAAGTGAATGCTTCTGGTGAGGTGGCAGTCAATCCGGCTTATATGGAACCCAAACCCCAACATTATAATTACGATATGTGGTCTGGCATGGAATACGAGCTGGATATCTCCCAACCTGTTGGCAGTCGAGTTGTAAAGTTGGAACATGAAGGCAAGCCAATGGACATGGATGGCATGTACTCTGTGGTGATGAACAGCTACCGCGCTGCTGGCGGCGGGGATTATGCAATGTATCCGGGCAAAAAGGTACTGCACGAAGGTGCCACGGACATGGCCGCACTGGCGGAGGATTATATTCGCAGACACCAGCCGTTAACGGTGGAGCAGGCTAATAACTGGAAAGTTATTGGAAGTTAAATGAGAAAGAGCAGGTCCTGTGATCAGGATCTGCTCTTTTGTTTTCAACCTATTGCTTACTTGTTCTTGTTGAATTATCCTGTCCTGTCCCGTTATCCGACATATTGAAGAATTAACTGATATAACGCTATTGAAAATCCTAAGATACTCGCTTTCATTTTAGATGGATGATTTCTTTCGCTGCGAATCAAATAAAAGAAAACCAAAATAAACCCTGCGGGGATCCATAGCTCAAAGACACCTTCTGATGTACTTTGAGAATAAATTGGAGTAATGAACGTACTGATCAAAAAGTAAAAGAAAACCGTAAAACGTCTTGTTTCTAACTGCTTGCTCCACCTTACTAGAATGAAAATAATAATGATTGCGATAATCGTAATGTGTAAAGGGGGAAAAAGAAGAGCAGCATTCCCAAATTTAAATTCCATTCCGCATTGCCCTCCTCTCTTTTAATGCATCACATGACTGACTACAGGCATACGTGTAAAAATTCATTCTCATGCTTCAAAACCGCTGGCAACCTTCCAAAATCGGACCTATTCCAATATATCCTTATTTTAACATACAATCACAGTTCCATTTCCCACGTTTATTCAATAAAATATGCAAAAAGAGCAGAAGTGAGGAGCACCGTGCCCTCATCCCTGCTCATTTTACATACCTACAAGTTTTTTTCTAATACATGTCACATATTATCCATAATGACTACTGAGCTTTTTTACGCAGCTGACTGTAATACAGCTCGCTGTAGAAACCGCCTTGTTCCAGCAATGAATCATGCGAGCCTTGCTCCAGTAGTTGCCCATCCTTCAGCACCAGAATCCGGTCGGCCTGACGGATCGTGTTCAGCCTGTGGGCAATGACAAAGCTGGTACGGCCTTGCATCAGGCGTTGTAGCCCTTCCTGGATTTTAATCTCCGTAACAGTATCAATACTGCTCGTCGCTTCGTCCAATACAAGTATGGATGGATCTGCCAAGATTGCCCGGGTAATGGCGAGTAGTTGCTTCTGCCCCTGACTAATGCCGCTCCCGTCGGCCTGGAGCACTTTGTCGTATCCATCCTTCATCCGTACAATGAAGGAATGGGCATTAGCCAGCCGGGAGGCTGCTTCCACCTCTTCATCCGTCGCGTCCAGACGGCCAAATCGAATATTTTCCCGAATCGTACCCTGAAACAAAAATGAATCCTGTAATACAAATGCCATATGTGACCGCAGATTCTCACGCCGAATGGTGGTCATATCGCGTCCATCTACCGTTAATGTGCCACCTGTTGGATCATAGAAACGGGATAACAGCTGAATTAAAGTTGTTTTCCCCGCTCCGGTCGGACCCACAAGGGCAATCATCTCCCCCGGTTTGGCTTCAAAGCTGATCTCATGCAAAATGTTACGCCCTTCATCGTATCCAAAGGATACTTTGTCGAAACGAACGGCTCCCTCTACCTTGTCCAGAGATACCGCTGCCCCTTCATCCTTCGCTTCCTCATCTTCATCCAGCACCTCAAATACGCGCTCAGCCCCCGCAATCGCGGACAATAACGTATTCCACTGGTTCGCCAGATCATTCAGCGGACGGGTGAACTGACGGGCATATTCCACAAAGATAATAATCACCCCGACCGTAACGGAACCCTGAATCGCCAGAATACCACCGATGCCCGCCACAATCGCAAAGCTCAGGTTGTTCAATCCATTCATCAGTTTCGGGATAAAACCAGAGATCGTCTGTGCCCAGAAACCGGAAATCCGGATGCGGGTATTTCGTTCCTCAAAACCGCGAATCACTCGCTCCTCTTGGGAGAATGCCTTAATGATCCGCTGCCCGGATAAAGTCTCTTCGATATAACCGTTAAGTTCACCGAGATTGCGCTGCCGCTCCTTGAAGAGCGGTCCCGTTCTGCGCGTAATCCAACGCATGCCGATGGCCATCAAAGGCACAACGATAAAGGTAAGCAGGGTCAGTAGCGGACTGAGCCAGAGCATAACCCCAAATGTTCCGAGCAGTGTTAGTACACTCGAGAAAATCTGGATCGCCGAGCTATTCAACGTACCGCTGACATTCTCGATATCATTGGTCACCCGGCTCATAATCTCACCCTGCTGGCGTTTACCGAAGAATGGAATCGGCAGCTTGTGCAGATGGGAGAACAGATCATACCGCATGCGGAACACAGTTTCCTGTGCAATTTCGATCATCCATATATTTTGTAACCAAGACGTAAGAGAGAACAAGACATACACTGCAGTTAATCCAATCAGAAACCGAGTCCAGCTTGAGTCGACTTCACCCGCGATGAAATCATCCACGGCCACCCCTACCATGTAAGGGCCAAGCAAAGCGAGTGCGGAGCTGGCAAACACCATCAACAGTACCATGGACAGCTTAACCTTGCGACGTGCCAGATAGGTCCAGATACGACCTAACGTACCGGACCAGTTCTTCGCCCGTGCCTTGGGTTTGCGACCACCACCTGATCGTAACGTCTCCGGATCAATCGGCGGTGGCGGCTGACGGAAAGGCTCAATGAATGCTTTGAACATGCTGTGCACCCTCCCCGTATTGTGATTCATGGATTCGACGATACAGCTCTGACGATTCCATCAGGTCTTCATGTTTTCCTTGCCCAATGAGTTGTCCATCATCAAGTAGCAGAATCAGATCCGCCGAAGTGGTCGAACTGATCTTCTGGGTGATGATAAACGTTGTACACGACAATTCTTCCAGCGCATCCAGCAGTCTGCCTTCTGTAGCCACATCCAGTGCACTTGTGCTATCGTCCAGAATCAGAATCCTTGGTCTACGTACCAGTGCTCGTGCAATGGAAAGTCGCTGCTTCTGTCCACCGGAGAGATTAACTCCCCGTTGACCCAGCAATGTATCATAACCGTTTGATAAATTCTCAATCGTTTCATGGATCTGCGCGCGCTTTGCGGCTTCCACGATCTCATCCAAGGTAGCATCTTCCTGACCCCAGGCAATATTCTCCCGTATGGAACCGGTAAACAGGACAACTTCCTGAGGCACATAACCAATCGCACCACGCAACATGGACAGATCCAGCTCTGATGCATCGGCACCATCAATCCGTACCTTTCCTTGATCCTCTGTGTATAATCGTGGAATGAGCTGTACGAGCGAAGATTTGCCTGAGCCAGTTGCTCCCATAATGGCAATGCGCTCCCCCGCTTTTGCCGTGAATGTAATGTTATCCAGTACTGTAATTTCACTATTCGGATAACTGAAGCCTACACTGCGGAATTCAACCGCTCCCTGTACAGCTCGCTGTTTCTTCGCCGGGTATACAGATTGCGGAAAATGCGAAGATTTCACAGATCCAGCAGATGGTACAGACGCTGATAACAACTTCGTCTGTTCAGTCTCCGACGTGTCCTCCGTATTAAACACTTCATTCAGTCGTTGCGCCGAAGCGCTTGCTCTGGAGAAGGTTACCAGAATCCATGACAACGCAGACATGGCACCAATTGTACGAAGCAGGTAGTTAATGACAGCGACCACTTCACCCACAGTTGCATTACCGGAGGCAATGTCGACTCGTCCAAACCAAAGCACGGCGATGATACAAACGTTCATCATTAGTAGCATGAACGGCATTGTGGTCTCCGTCAGGCGCAGCGCGGAGATTGTGCCTTTCATCAGCTTGCCGCTGAAACCGGCAAAGCGCTCAATCTCATGGCCCATCCGTACGAAAACACGGATCAGCCGAATGCCTGTCAGATTCTCCTGGATGACTCCGTTGACGGCATCCAGTCTGCGCTGCACATTGCGGAACAGCAGCGCTGCCTTTTTGATCATCCACACCACAACAATGAGCAGTACAGGCACCATGACAACCAGCAGCAGACCCAGCCTCGGGTTCACGATCACTGCCATAATCATGCTACCAATCACCACAAGGGGCACACGCGTCATGAAGCGCAGACTCATGAAGACGGTGTCCTGAACCTGGGTCACGTCCCCCGTTAATCGTGTAATCAGGGACGACGTCGCGAACCGGTTAAAGACGGCATAAGAGAACGTTTGCACTTTCTCATACAGCTTCTCCCGCAGATCGTATCCGAACCCCAGACTTGCATGGGATGCAAAGAACGAACTCGCAATTCCGGCAGCAAAGGCCACAACAGCACTACCAACCAGCACACCGCCCCACAACCAGACGACAGATAAGTCTCCCTGCTGAATCCCGTTATCGATGATCTTGGAGATCAGATAAGGCTGAGCCAGCTCCACCGCAAGCTCAATTAACATCATGACCAGGGCTGCAATCGCGGCAACTCGGTACTTCTTCAAGTAGTACAACAGCTTGATCATAAGCATTCCTCCGGCTTGGAGCACCCTAAACCGATAACACGTTCCAGCTCAGAGCCTCCATTAGACATGTTGTTTTCTCCACAGCGTCCAATATGTAATCATTTCTATGTACACATATGGTTATTATAGCGTATTTTACAATGCCGCTTCTATTCTTATTACCCTACTTTTCCCATTACAATAAACTTCTCTTCATTTTGGCAGTAAAAAAAGGAAGGTCTCCCTCCCCGCGCTAGTTAAGTGCTTACAGCTGATGTAGTTTTTCACTTAGATACTCCCGACGTTTCACCACATATTCGCGAATTCTTTCCGGTTCACCTGCAAATACATCCATGGGCCATTTCATGTAAGGATCTTTGTTGACATCTTCACGAATCTCATTGTGTAACCGATTCACCAAGGGCATAATTCGCTTCTCTGTAAAAGCATTCATCAGATGCTGTCGCAACAGCTTCTTATATTGCTGACGGAAACTGCGGAATGCCAGCAATCGTCCAGTAAGTCTGTTATACCCCTGAATACGAACAAGATTGGGGTCAACTCGTGTTCCATAACAGTTCCTCCCCCAAGTACCCTCATAATCCCAAGGCAGGATGCCATATTTACCGCTTTTGATTTTCTCATACCATGTGTAATTCTGATGAAATCCGTCGAAGTTCCCTGTAAGTACAGCTCCACTTAACCAGCGTAAATAATTGTCTGTATCCACCCTCGACTGTAAAAAACGAAACAATTCCAGTTTGGACTTAGTGTTCAACTGCTGAATAAAGTTACGCAGCCTTGTGCGATCCACATTTTTGCCACGAATTAAGCTGTACCCTGACAATAGATCGGTACTTGTTGAAGAGGAATCCGAATTTATCGTAAAACCAGCATGATCATTCACCGCATAGAAGATACTGCGCACAGGGATTTTCCTTTGGCGAAAAAAGAAGGATTTCACTCCTTCGATCCTCAGGTATACACCCAGAAGCTGCCCGTTCAGATAGAGTACGCAGTGTTGTGTAGACGGTGCGGGTACACGAATCGACTCAAAAAAACGAAAAGAAAGTGCATTACGCAACAACGAAGGATCATCATACTCCGCATTAAAATGATACGTCCGGCTGGATGTACGAATCTCAAATGACTTTTTGGGATAACCGCGTGTATGCCCTCCTCGATAACGAATCCGGATCGGGATCTGTTTGCCGTCCATCTGCATGGAGCCTTTAACCAGTTGTTCAGACCATATATCGGATGTCAGTTGTTGATACTCCTGCGCAGGCACAGCAATCCGGTAGACAGGTAAACCCATGTTCATCCGCCTTTCAATGACCTGTGATATTGGTCCGGTACGTACTTCCTGCATCCTATGCAGGAGCACAGCAGATCGAACGGGCATATGCACAGGATCATGCAAGCAAATACAAATGTAATGTACTCAAATACGAACAAAATCAGGAATCTATCATCTATGAATATACAAAACTTTGTATAGATGATAGCCAATTTGATATACAAATGGTTTGTTGGCCAGACCCTTCAACGAGCATGCCACATATGATTAAACTACAGACAAACTTGAATGCAGATTGAGAGATTATCACAGCACCCGTCATTTTAGTTGATCTGAACTTATATTTTGGAAGGGGTAAATACAATGTCTATGAATGGTCAGGGAATTCGAGGTTTGCTTGGGAGAGAAGTCAAAGTCAATCGGGGTCCGGAAGCAGTTCAAGGGAAATTAATAGATGTTCGTGGTGACTACATGGCTGTTAGCTGTAAAAAAGGATTTGTATATGTAAATGGATTAAATGTCAAAAGCATCACCGACACAGGTCGCTCCAGTGGCAGCTCGACTCCAATGAACAATCCCATTCCTTCTAATTCCTTTTTGGAAGTCGTACAGGCACTGCGTTTCAGACGTGTACTGATTAATGAAGGCAGCCGGGATGAGGTGGAAGGAATCCTCGCTGAGGCTAACCAAAACCAGTTAATTATCACAACAGATCGTCAAGAAGTGGTTCGAATTCCGACATATCATGTCAAATCGATATGCATCGTACGTGGCGGCAACAAATCTAGCGGAAATAAGTCCTGTGGGAAACCTTCTCACCCTGACAAATCCAGTGGACACAAGTGTTGCGAGAAACATCCTCACAAATCTACCGGAAACAAGTGTTGCGAGAAGCACCCTCACAAATCTACCGGACACAAGTGTTGCGAGAAGCACCCTCATAAATCTACCGGACACAAGTGTTGCGAGAAGCACCCTCACAAATCTACTGGACACAAGTGTTGCGAGAAGCATCCTCACAAATCTACCGGAAACAAGTGTTGCGAGAAGCACCCTCATAAATCTACGGGTTATGTCTCAGGCCGGAGAAAGTAAGCCATGCCTGCAATGCTAGTAGTGATCTGCCAGTTTCAAAGGGAGAGTAACAGTGGGGCCCTTAAGGCGCCGCCAGAACTTCTCCCTCTGGGAGATCCCTGTAAAATAACATATGAAGATCGCCCTCCATATGACACATATAAATCAGGAGTATCTGCCTAACTTCGCAGAAATATAGTTATCTGCTTACATACTAAGCGGGATGTTCACTACCATCTTCTACGTCCACGGTCACCCCTGTTGTGATTATTCAACTCACCAAGACGATCGTATGTCTCTTTATATATCCGAATCACGGCCTGAACTTTGATAAAATCAGCATCTTCCGGTCCAAGTCCCTCCATAAACATTCTCTGAATGATCTGTTGGAAGAATTGCACTCTGGCCTCAATCTGTTCTTGCTCAAGCTGTAATATGTCTTCGAAACTGTGGTTCCCTATGTAATCCATCAACTCATCATCAGGACTGGAATAATCTACGTTTCTTCGATCTGTAACCCATTCATCCGGCTCATTGGACTGGAGGTTAACACTGGTGCGTAATTGGGATAAGATGATTTTCTCTTTGGCCAACATGACATGAAAATCTTTGTTACGGAGCAGCTCCGATACAATCAGACTGCACATTTCACGATTTTGGATCAGTATGCCGTCAAAAGGATGCAGTGTCCAATTCCCGTTCGCATAATACAGGTTAAAGTTAAAGAATTCACTGCCATATTTGTATTGAATATTAATCTTGGTCTCATCAATAATCTCAAATGAAAAGTCCAGCATGTTCAGCAAGCTCCTTTGCACAACCCCAGATTTTACCTTCATTCTATCAAATAAATGAAACAAAGAGACGCACTCAGCGTCCCTCGTAGAAAATAAAACCATGTAGCACTCTCGATACGATATGCAGCGAGTCTTACCCTAATCCAGGAAAGACCCTAATGCACTGGAATCCGGTTTGTTTTTCTCCGGAATGGCAGCAGCCTTCGGCCCTTCCAGACCCAGTCGATCGCTCATTTTGGCGTTAAGTGTTGTCATCTTGTTGGTATAGTCATTACAGCTCTCGATAATCCGGCGATTGGACTGCTCGGACAGATCCAGCGCAGACATCAGATCACCCATCGCCTGATTGACTGCTTCAAGGGACATAGCCGGTTTGGACAACAGTTCATTCGTTTTCTCTGTTGTTGTCTTCAACAATCTGGCGTTCTCCTTGAATTGATCTTCAATCGTCTTATTCGTAGCTTCCACAGCAGAAATGACCTTCTCCTGATCATTAAGTGCCATCGCAATCATGGCCGAAACGGTGATCAGATTCGCTGTTTTATCAATGGCGTTATTCACTGAATCAATCAACTTGTCATTGTTATCATTAATGATGTCGGTAGCTGCAATCGCCTGATTGTACAGCATGATCATCTCTGTCATGGATTGGGTACGTGTTACCACTTTGCGCAACCCACGCTCCAGATGTGCTTTGCGATTCTCGTTCTCAGGCTTGGCGATCTCGGTTTCGAACAATGCTTTCAATTGATTACCAAAAGAGATTTTGGTCTGCAGATTGTAGATCTCCTGAATGGAGGAACGTTTCAATTGGCGCATATTTACGATGCTTTCTTCCAGGTTGTCCTTGCCGTCCCGCAACCCGTTAATGATCGCATCAATGTTCGTGCGAACAGATTGATAACGGTATACATAGTTTTTCAGCGGGCTTTTACGTAACAACTTCCCGACAAAACTCACATTTTTACTCTGCTGCAGACTCTCACATTCATCACGGAGCTTCAGGATCATGTTGGATACCTCTGCCCGATTCCCAGACATCAGTTCATTGACTGGACGATCAAGCAACTTGAGAGTCTGTCCTGCTCTCTCTTGTGTTTTCACGCCCAACTTGCCGATATCATCCATTAAGGTATCCAGGTGAGCCGGATCACTTTGGGACACTTTCTGAATAAGCTGCGTTGCTTCCTGGTTAATCCGTTGCTCATCTTCCTGCTTCAACTGAGCCCATTCCGTTGCCATGCCAATCCCTCCTATAATTCAGAGCTGTTATACCGTTGATGTATTAGTTCCGCTTTGTTCTGGAGCTCCATTAAGTCTTTATGTTCAATCGTTGATACAATATCCGATATCTTGGAATCTACATCTCGAAGACCATTCAGCAGCATACGCCGATTGTTGCGTTTGGCTTCTCCACTTAAACGTAGAAATGGATTAATAAAACCGTTCAGGTCTTTCAAAATAAGTCTGCGCACCGTATGGTTGATATCTCCGTTATTTAGTTCCTGAAGGGAAGGAATCACACGCTGCAAACGGGCAAACAACGCCAGTGATTTCTCCACGATCTCATTATCCAGTTCGTTCTTCTGACCTTCGGAGATGATCATGTCTTCCAGAACTTCCAGGTACTCAATCACCGGATCAAATACAGGATCTGGTTCAGTCCGGGAAGGCTTCGCTTGTTGTTCTGAGCCCGCGTGTTGTGCGGGAGTGGAGCTCGAATGGGACTGTGCCGGAGAAGCTTCTCTTGCCCCTGTTGGCACTGCGCTCGGCGCTTGTCCTCCATTCAAACGGGATGGTTCATTTCCGATATCTGTAATGGGTACAGGGGCTGATGACGAACCCTCGACCTGTGTACGTGGCGCGGAACGTGAAGGAATCAGTCCCCCAACCACAGTTGCCAGTGCCGGAATTGCCCACGTGATGACATCCGGTAGAAAGGGACTCGAGATCGCCGCGAGACCATAACCGACCAATGCGCCTATACCTATCTTCGTTTTCCGTAACATTACTTGTCCTCCTGCCTGTAACAACACTTATACGTATTGTAAGAAAACCATCCAGAAGGTGTCAATGTTGAGGGAAATTCTCAGCTAGACGTGGTGTACTCCGCTTACCTTCTGAACGTCGATTATAAATGGCTGTTCGATATGACTTCCCAGAAGACCAAACTTCGGATGAAGTGGTCCAATATCATGGCCAAGTGCAGATTTGACCGCCAGATACGGGAAGTTCACGCCCGACAGACAAGACATGTGCAACCCACCCGACATACGCGGATTAATCTCCAGCAGTTTCGGTGTATCCTTGCGATATTTCATCTGTATATTAAAATTATAAGGAATCCGATATGCTTCTGCCACATTACGGGCAATTTCCAGTAATTCCTCGTTTTCTTCGAGCAAGCGTAAACGTCCTCTTTCTTTTCTACGCGGAATAGCCGTTAATAGTTTCCCATTGCGATCCGAAAGACAATCAATACTGTATTCATATCCTTCCAGCACCTCCATCACCATGACATTGGGAAAGGACGGAGCAGAAGAGAACGCACGCAGGGCATCTTCATACGAAATCGAGTTAAGCGCATACCCGAACAACTCCTGCAACGGATCACGTTCATTGTTGATCACCCGGAATCCCATGCCGCCCTCACCATTACATGGTTTGAAACATACATCGTGTCCACTTGCGCGCAGCGCCTCATAGGCTTGCTGGAATTGTGCAGCATTACTGACCGTGAAATAATCCGGAATCTCCATAATGCCTTTCTCACGCACTGATTCATAGAATCGGTCTTTCTCCATCAATTGTTCCAGCAATTCCGTATCCGAGCATACGATAACCCGTGTACCGATCTCTTCGAACAAGGAGATATGTCTGCTGATGTCCAGCATGTTCCAGCGTGGAATAAACACATCAATCTGATGACGACGGCAAAAGTCGAGGCAAAAATCAACATACTCCCTGCCCGTTAGACGCGGTTCAACTTCTGCAACATCACAGCCCTGTAATGCCATGTGTCCCGGATCAGGATGAGTACCGTAGATCTCAAATTCCATGCCGTCCTCATTGTCCCGAATTGCATTCATATAATGATACGTTACAGAGAACCAACGGTTGAAGTAAATCTTCATTTTTTTCATTTATACGGTCTCCCTTATCTCGGCATGGTCTAGCTGAGTCTGTTGATCGTTGTGAATACGGTGAACGTAATCGAGAATCTCATCTGCTGCAAAAGCACCGAATTGTTCCGTAAATTGATACGGCACCAGCTCAGGTGCACGCTGTCTCTCCACATGTAATTCTCCGTGGGACGGAGCAATGGCATGCTGCGCAAAGTCCAGCAAACAGCGATCCAGCAAGGAATCACCCGAAGCAATCACAGCCACATCGCCAATGCGTTGCCTAATGTGCTCCACTGCAGCTCGTTTGTTCACGGCCGAAGGCACCAGATAGAGCTTCCGACCCTGGATCGAACTCTCCCATCCCAGCGTCTCTAACACCCGAATCTTGTCCGCAATACGCTCCATTGGAAGCTTGTCACGTTCGATCAACAGTGCATAGAACAGCTCATCACACAATCGCTGGTTAATCACCCATTCCGGGCTGAGTACATCGTCTAATAAATCCAGGATCTCTTCAGGAGCAGCTGCCTGCTGACGAAGTAAAGAACGAATATGCTGGTTCCACTCATCGTCTACCTGACCGTCAACAATAATGTTGCCACCATTACTCGTCACCGCATATTTCGGAATACATTCGGTCTGAAAAATATGAATGCGTCGGTACTGCTCCACAGTACGTGTCGTCACAGGCATAAATACAATGTCTTGTGGCAAAGACTGCAAACGCTCCAGTGCATATGCTGACATAAAAGCGGACAACTTGCCGTTAATCCACTCTGCCGGAACAAGTCCCGGTGTATCTTCAGGAATACGGAGCGCACGACGGGAGTACACCAACGTCTGGTCCAGATCACTTGCGTAGATCATCATTCTCCGCCACCTCCCAGGGATTGAATAATGCCGCAACAGGAATAGGTTAGTCCCGGATATACCTCAACCGGCACATTTCTGTCTCTGGCGAGCATCATGATATGTTGCAAATCCGGATTATCCAGACGGTCCACAAGAATCTTCCAAGGGACCCGACGTAATAACACCCGGGTTGTTTCTCCAATTCCAGGTTTAATCAGATTGATGTTCGCAATGCCAAAGGATTGCTGGATGGCCTCGATATCCTGCCAGCCTTTCCAGGTGATTTCCGAAGTACCGGTAGCATTGTCATCCGAGCGAATCTCTGCTTGGTTCATCACCTGTGGAAAATGCTGAGCGATGGTATCCACGTATTGGTTTGACACATCGTCAGAGGACCATTCACGATACCATTTGGCTCCGTGAAAATCTGCCGGCCCAATCAGATCATCCCGAAGCACTGTACGACTCACCAGTCCGGAGACGGTGGAATTCAGACAAGCGCTAGGAATGAGATAATCTTCTCTTGTCCCAAATGTGCCTGAACATTGCCCCGGATCGGCCAACACGGCAAGATCATCATCGAGGTTTACGCCATAAGTCCGTTCCATTTGGTCACAGGATTCTTTCAGCACTTTGCGAATAGCCCCTTTGCCGGTCCAACCGTCTACAAACTGAATGGCTGTTTCCAGCCCATGCTGCTGTAAGATATATAAAATTGCGTTCTCGTCCATACCTTTGCCACGAATAATGGAAATGCTATAATGCGGAATCGTCACTTTGTATTTCAATTCAATATAACGCTTGATCAGGATGCCAACAGGGGTTCCTGCTCGAGCCAATGAAACCAGCACAAGATTCAGGCCCCTGCGCTCTACGATCTTCTCAGCCACGATGGCGGTATGAAGTGCAATTCTTGCAGCGGATTGTTCCAACGTCTGGTGAAACAGCCCGATGTATTCGGCGGTGGGCTGATATTCCACAGGTAACATCTCCGAATAATGAACCCCCGATTGGATCGCCTGCTCCCGTTCACCTGTTCCCTTTTCCAGATCCACATGGCTGATATCCTTCAGTAGGAAAACAACGTCCGATGCAGCATAGCTGCCCATCGGCGCGGGAGACTGAATCTCACGTTGTCTGATTAGCTCCAGTGTAGTTAAGTTCATTGCTCGTTGTCCCCTGTCTTCTCTGGCAAGCCGCAATACACAATATGAATGTGACCGCATCCCAACTGCTCCAGTACCTTCACCATCGGTTCCATTCGCTCTTCGGACATCTGTCTCTCCAGCAAAACAAAAACCTCGTCATATTGTCCCGGGGCGATGTTGTAGATAAAGTTACGAACAGATGCGTCTTCCGGTGAGGCATATCCGGCACCACTACGAACAGCATATCCTGGAGCGGGATGTGTATGGATTGGACTGCGGGTAGTGGATTGATACCACACACCTTCTCCCATCTCGGCAGCAACACGCATTGGAATGTACATGAACTCCCCTGTTCCCATCACCAAAGTCCGTTCTCCCGTACGCTGCAACCGAAGTCGTTCTGCAATCCGGCTAACCTCCTGACGTAATACGCTATTATGACGGGATTGCACACCAAACCTGCCCGTATGCTGGACGTAGCTGGCTGTGCTACGTTTACCTTCACCATCCTCGGAAGTGGCTTGCAGCTGATGGAAGGCATCTGCAACGGTAGAAGTCTGAAGCGTTACGGCAGAATGAGATAACTGCTCATCTTGCTGTGTTGGTTCCAACTGTGGAGTACCTACCACTTCAATACGGCCCTTCAACAGGCTTAACGGTGTAATGGTAATTCCCAATTCTGCTTCCAGTTCGGCAAATCGAAGTTCGTCCGCTTCCGTACGCCAGTCTAGCAGCGAAGCAATCACATATTGCTTCCGGGGATATCTGGCCTGAATATCCCGAATGATATTCAACGTCGTTTTGCCCGTCGTAATCTCGTCGTCCACCAGAACAATCGGGCCCTCTCCTGCAAAGGCTTCATGATCCAGCGCATAACAACGATGAGCCATCGCGTGAGAATGTTCTTCTTCAAATTGAATATCTGGATTCATCGCTGGAACATATTCTCGAGTGGTGTGAATATAGGAAGCTTGATCAGCAAACATCTCGTACATGCTGTGGCCCAGCGCTGTCGCTGTCTCGGCAAAACCAACAAAACGAATCGTTTCCGGCAAACTCAAGCTTTCTTGCAACAGCATGTTGTACACTTGCCGAGCTTGCTGGGGATCAATCAATCCTTCGACCATTTCCCGTTTCCACTTGGTGATCTGATCTTTGGTCTCTTCCGTCTCCTCAGTCAGGTGCTCATATAACAGAACAGCCAATGCCGCGCCGCTCAGAAGCGAGGTATACGGGTTAACCGGGATGTGCTTGCCCAGCAGTCTGCTTACAAACAGAAATGAACGTTTCTTATTGATTCGTGCAGCCATGGAAAATAGAGATTCTAGTGGAAGTTGCAGCGGGTTATGTGTAACCTGAACGTTCAGACTGAATTGATCAAGAATTGGGAACGTAGTTGTGTTGTTGCTCATGTTTGGGCAAGAGCCCGACAAAATGCTGCTGTTCATGTAACACCCCATATATTTGTGATCGGATTAGAATTCGATTCGCCCAGCTCAAGTGTGGTTTAATCTCATTCATTTTGTTATAGTAATTACTTTTGAACACACCCAGGCTACCGTCATTACGGGCGATGATGTCTTGGGCATCAGAATATTCTTCATGTGTAACAACGTACATCGCTTGTACGGGCTTAATATGAGAAGGATGAATGATCGTTTTGCCAACAATTCCATTTTCCTTGTCCATCATGACTTCACGCATCAATCCATCCATTGTGTTCGTAATATATTTCATTCTCAGATGCAGCCCTGATTTGCCCAGGGTTTCTTCGAATGGAGTCTGTCGTAATTGAGGTTTGAACACGCGCTCCCGCTGACTGAAATATTCCCAGACAGGACCTGAGATCACATACGGCTTGTCCATTCGTCCAAACAGATTGATAATATCCGAGATGCAGTCACGGATCGTGGCGATATCGTATATGGTCAATTCAGGACTTCGGCGTAGTCCAAACAGGCTTGAGAAATCGGTCGCACCAATGCGTACATTGAGCACATATTCAACATGTTCATCGAGGATGTTTCGAAGGCCCAGTAAGGTCTCCCAACGTGTCTCCCGATATATAATTGAAGCCGTTTCCAATATGGGCATTCCATAGAGAACGGGATAATGATCCGGTTTCCGTTGATTATACTTGCGGATCTGGTCAAAATAGGCTCTTCCATTGCCCACACAAAACTTGGGCAATGCCACACCTGTCAGCATGGACACCAATTCTCCCAACGTATCAATCAGACGTTCCAACTGTTGTGGTGAACGTACACGAGCAAACAGAAGAGGCATTTGATCCTGACTCAGCATGCCTGTCTCCATATAAGTCATCAGTTGAGTTAGATGCTGTACCAGGCACTGCTCGGCAAACTCTACTTGGTCGTCACCTACAGCGTCCTCCAGATCAATAATAATGGTCGTCAGACCTTCATGCTTACCATTTATAATGTCGTCCGCGATATGTGCGCGCGTCGCGGGCATATATAAAGCAGCCCCAACAGCATATGCCAGTAGATCTTTGGAAGTCCGGTGATTGAACGAGACGGGTGAAGAGAAAAATAAAGTATCTTCTTCTTCCAGACTCAAAAAGTTAAAATATTTCAGGATTGTCTCCTCCTCGCACCTTTGGCAATAGCCAATCTGCAATAGTTGATTCCAGCTGTCGGGGCATAAAAACCAATCCCTCCTTAGTCTGGAGGGATTGAATGAATACATACGAATGATTACTTTCTTCCCGCAACCCACTGCATTCCCCAATCATGAGCCTCGTCCAACGCCTGATGCCCATTATAGAATTGCACAATTCGTTCAATACTGAATGTCTCATTGTTCACATTGCGTAACATCGCGATGCCACACATGCCAAGCGGGCTCCCGTATTCATTCATTCGGACAATGATATCCGGGCCGTCCTTCTGCTGGATGGTTACCACACCGTCTACTTGAGACCAGTTGGCCACACCACCATAAATATAGGTAAATACCAAGATGCGCTCAATTTCCGAGATACGTGCACCATTAATCCGCAGATTCTCTCCCGTCTTAACAGATCCCGTCCGGTCATCCCCATCCAGTGCAATATAAGGGAAACGGTTCAATGAACCAAACGTCTGTCCCAAGGCCTGAATCACATCTCGTGTACCATCCTTCATCTCGAACAGGCAGCCCAAGTCCAGATCCACACTCTTGCTGCGACCAAATAACCCTTTGCTGCCCTGTTGATTCCAGTTCAGGTTAATCAGGATTTCACCAAGTCCCCCCGCATTTTTCTTGAGGTTAATGGTGTCGCCCTTCTTCTTCAATTCAATTTTGCTGAAATTGATTGAATTCACAGGAGCAGGCGTCAGTTCTGGTGCGGGTGCCGGGGGTGGTGGAGTCGGTACAGCTGTCGGGGGGACGGTTGATGTGGTTGGCGCAGCGTCTGATCCACCATCCACATCCACACCAAAGTTAGCGCAGAGTGCATTCAAACCACCTGCAAAACCCGATCCTATCGCATTGAACTTCCATTCTCCGTTATGACGATACAATTCACCGATGACAATCGCGGTCTCCACTGTAAAACCGCTTCCCAGATCATATCTCATCACTTCCTGACCTGTAGCTGCATTGGCAAACCGTAGAAAACCATGCTGAACCTGTCCAAAATGATGGCGTCGTGCTTCACCGTCATGAATCGTCAGGCTGAAGGCGATTTTCTCAATTCTGGCAGGGATTTTGCCAAGATCAATGGCGAATTGTTTCTTCTCGCCACCAACCTGTCCACCATCCATATACGTGATGAACGAGGTAGAGGGCTGATTATAGAAGATAAAATCTTCATCTCCAGCCACTTTATTGTCTGAACCCAGAAGGAATGCTGATGTGTCCAGCTCCACACCCGAGGCTGCCTCCCAACCAATGCCTACCGTTAGACGGGACAAGCCCGGATTGGTTTTGGTCAGATCACTCTTCTGGCCTTTCACGACAGAAATCGCCATAGCAGACTCACCTTTCTATGCCAAGTTATTGTGCATCCAGTCCGTAATTTTTGCATAAAGCAGATAGTCCACCGGTGAAGCCACTGCCTACCGCCTGGAATTTCCAGTCCGCACCTGCACGGTAAAACTCGCAGAACACCACAGCTGTTTCTGTGGAATAGTCCTCTCCGAGGTCGAAACGAAGCACTTCCCGATCACTTGCAGCATCTACAACACGAACAAAAGCGTTGGAGACTTGTCCAAAATTCTGCCCTCGTCCATCTCCATCATAGATGGTTACCGTAATACCGATCCGGTGAATGTGCGCAGGGATTTTGCTGAAGTCAACGACAACTTGCTCATCATCGCCGTCTCCCTCACCCGTACGATTGTCACCGGTATGTGTCACTGAACCCTCACCGCCGCTTGGATTGTTGTAAAAAACAAAGTCATCCGTACCTTTGGCTTTTCCATCTTCGTACAACAAAAAAGCCGAAGCGTCCAGGTCAAAATCGACTCCACCACTATATTTGTTTGTATCCCAACCTAAACCAACTACCACACGGGTAAGGCCCGGATTCGTCTTAGTCAGGTCAATACGTTGTCCTTTGGCAAGACTGATCGTCATTTGTTTTTCCACCTTTCCAAGTTATGTGATTAAATGAAAAGGAGAACCGTCCAGGAGACGGTTCTTCCCATCCTGTAAGTCGCTCTGTACGTCCTATTGCAAACCGTAATCGCGTGTTAATCCAACCAATCCATCCTGGTAACCACTACCGATGGCACTGAACTTCCACTCGCCGTTATGACGATACAATTCACCAACAACTACACCCGTTTCAATGGAGAAGTCTTCTCCCAGGTCGAAACGAATCAGTTCTTCGTTGTTTGCTTCGTTAACAATTCGCACATAAGCACGGGAGACTTGTCCGAAGTTCTGGCTACGGTCCGTAGCTTCGTAGATCGTAATGGAGAATGCAATTTTCTCTACATTTGCGGGTACGTTAGGCAGGTCGATATTGATCTGCTCATCATCACCATCGCCATCTCCTGTACGGTTGTCACCGGTGTGAACAACAGAACCATTTTCATTTTGTGGATTGTTGAAGAAAATGAAGTTTTTCTCGCCTTCTACTTTACCGTTTGCATTGGCACAGAATACCGATACGTCCAGGTCAAAGTCTTTTCCGCCATCATACTTGTTGGTATCCCAGCCCAAGCCTACTGTGATTTTTGTCAAACCTGGGTTCGTTTTAGTCAGATCGATTTTTTGACCTTTAGAGAGATTAATTGCCATCGTATGATCATCCTCGCTTATTTATAATTTATTGTAGTTATCGTTACATATGAATATCAGGATAATTGTCGAATTAGATTAAATCTTGTACTTAGGAGTACTTGCGAGCGAGTTCGTTGATATGTACCGCATGGGAACCCTCTCCAATTGCCGAGAATTTCCATTCGCCTCCATGACGATACAATTCACCACAGATCAACGCTGTTGAACCTGTGTAGTTATCGGATAGATTGAACTTCACGAGCTCACTGGAATTTTTACCATCCAGAATACGAATATAAGCCTTCTCAATCATGCCAAAATCTTGCTTGCGATTGACACAATCGTAGATATTAACAACGATTAATACTTTATGAACATCAGCAGGAATACGGGACAGATCCATTTTGATCTGTTCGTCGTCACCGTCTCCCTGTCCTGTTAGATTGTCACCTGAATGGATAACCGAACGACATGCACTTTGCTTGTTGTGGAAGCAAACCAGGTTGGAGTCCTTAACCAACTTGCCTTCCTCATTCAACATGATCGCCGATGCATCACAATCGACATCCGCTTGTTTTTTTCTTCCGAAAAAACCTTTGGCAGTTACCGGGTCCCAACCGAGACCAGCAATCACCTCAGTAAGTCCTGCATTGCCTTTGGTTAAATCAATCTTCTGTCCTTTGACCAAATTAATGCTTGCCACTGATTTTCACCTCCCTTCATATGTAAAATAGCTACTTAGAGATTGAATTCACTCGGGTTCAGTCCAAGTACGATGCATATCTCGGCAACGACTCTTTTCTCCTGATCATCAAAGTTGCCGTCAGCTGAACCAATCGCACTGCATACACCCACAATAACGCGCCCTACATCCGGCTTGGCTTTGAATTTCCCAATGGCTTTCAGCGCTTCCTGCTTCCCGATCTCTGGAGAGAACTCAAAGTTCGCGACATAATGATTGAATCGTGTAATCACTTCAGCCATATCAAATACCTTCAATTCCTGACTCAGGTTGATATAACCGGCCATCTTGTTCTTTTCCGCTTCGTCAATGGAACCATCTGCAAAAGCAACCAGTGCACACCCTGCAACCACGGCATCCATAAAATCTTTATTTTTAAACTTTTTGACTTGCTCTTCAAGTCCTTGTTTTGTTGAATTTAACCAGCCTTTAAATGAACTCATACTCAACCTCCAATAGTTTCAACCTGGTGTTCCATACATTCTTTTCAAGATTTTTCAGTAACTTTCATGTCTACATCATGTTGAATATAAGTTAAATTATTCCTTAACTATACTCTGAAATACGGCAATATTCTACATTTAAAAACAATTAATACCTTATGATACGCATCGTTCTGGATATAGTTTCATGCGAAATGCGAGAACTTTCTATTCACTTCATTTTTCAGTCAAATATTCCCCTATTTGAAGCCCAAACCTAAAAAGGCTCTGATCAGGGGATCAGAGCGCTTATTTCTACCAATACCAAAATTATAAATCGTATGAATGATTTGAATCCTTGAATTCACTCTGCTTTTTCAAAATCAGCTTGTTGCTGTTCATAGATTTCATAGAAATCGTCCCAGACCAATACATTATCCTTTTCCTTGCCCCACCAGTCTTTGTACCATGCTTCAATCTCCGGGCCACCGCCTTGTTCCCACTTCTGCTGTGCTTCCGTTGCAGCCTGTTCGATCGTATATTTGCTTCCCCCAATGATGGAACGGGTAAAAATATCGTTGATCGCTGTTGTCACATTGGTCAACTTGACCTGAAGCTCCTTGGGTAGCTGCGGCATATGTTCTGAATGGGTAACGCCCTCTCCCACCGGAAGATCCGTCATGTATACCTCACGCGCTTCCTTGAATAGTCGAAGTCCTTCCTTCTGCGACGGGATCTCTTCGCTGAACAGCATTTCTGTGTACCCGCATTTGCCTTCCTCCAGACGGCTGTACAACATGGCGTAATCGCCTGCCCAGCTGATCTCCTGCTTGTATTTCTCTTGATCAGAGATGCGCGGACAGCCTTGATCGTTTAACGTATAATGCGTGTTTTCAAATCCATTTTTGAAGGTTCGGCCCGACTCTGTTTTGGTCAGAAAATCGATATATTGCATAACTGCTTCCGGATTTTTGGCTCGCGCATTCACAGCTGCAGTCATCTGAACGGGGTTATTCCACACCATCGTGTGCTGTCCTACGGACGTGGTTGGCAGAGCGATGACCTTTAATCTGGCCTCAGGAACATTCTGCATCAGTGTATCCAGTTCCTTCGCTGCAAACCCGGTATAATCCGAAGTCATGGCCGCGTACATACCGATTTTGCCGTTCAGGAAATCCTGCTTCGCCTTGGCCCCGTCCTTGTCGGTCAATAAGTCCTTATCGACCACACCTGCTTCATATAATGCACGTTTGAATGCCGTGGCTTCTTTCATGTTGTTGGGACCAACCACCATCTCCCCGTCCTCCACATTCACCCAGTTAGCGTTGTACATATAGCGGAATAGACCCGCTGTATCGCCGAACTG
Source organism: Paenibacillus sp. AGC31 (assembly GCF_057334655.1). Classification (NCBI taxonomy): domain Bacteria; kingdom Bacillati; phylum Bacillota; class Bacilli; order Caryophanales; family Paenibacillaceae; genus Paenibacillus; species Paenibacillus sp. AGC31. Next base: position 176,512 of record NZ_JBHFJH010000024.1, on the reverse strand, counting down.
AAATCCACCGATGCCGTATGTATCCTTAGCTCCGTTTCCATCGGGATCATTCTCCGTGAAGGCCTTGGCTACCGCCAGCATCTCTTCTTCATTGGTCGGTACCTCCAGATTCAACTTTTCCAGCCAGTCTTCCCGAATGAAGAAGCTCGTTAGTGGAAACACCTCGTTCATACGTCCCACTTCATAGAGCTTACCATCGCTTTTGATACCGGCCTTCTTGAGCTGGGGATATTTCTCCATCAAGGCTTTGTATTCCACACTTGAGTTCTCGATCAACTCATCCAGCGGCATCAGCTGTTTCTGATTAAACAGTGTGTTACGGATGGGCGTACCGAATTCAAAAATAATATCCGGTGCACTGCCAGAAGCGAATAATACATTAAGTTTGGACTGGGACTCCCAGCGGGGAACTGCTGTATATTTTACATTTGCCGGGCCATGCTCGTTAATCCACTTGGACCACATATTATCTTCGATCGTACCCATGCCGCTTGGGACCGCGCCCCGATCATAGATCGTTGACGTAATGTTCCCCCTGTTGCCTTCGCCTTCCGCCTGTTCGCTACCGTTACCTCCTGTACATCCCGCCAGCAAACCACCGATCAAGCCCAGAACGAGACCCGACTTCATCCATGCCTTCATCGTTAACGCCATAGATAAGACCCTCTTTCTTTCCTGTAATATGAACCCATGCGGGTTAACCCACAGCCTGCTTTAACCTTTAATTGATCCGAGCATGACCCCTTTAACGAAGTACTTCTGCAAGAACGGATACACTGCCAAAATGGGTATGACCATCACAATGACAGCTGCTGCCCGGATGCCTTCCGGGGTCAGATTCGATATCATCGTTGGATCGGTAAAATCCTGTACATTCAGATTGGACATAATCATATTTTGGACGAGCACGGTCATGTTGTATTTGGACGTATCATTGATATAAATCATCACACTCATGAACGAATTCCAGTAACCCACGCCGTAAAAGAGAGCAATAGTCGCCAGCAAAGGTTTGGATAATGGCAATACGATTCGGAACAAAAGCCCCAGTTCACCACAACCATCGATGCGCGCAGCCTCGTCCACTTCCCCCGGCAGATTTTCAAAATAAGATCGCATAATCAGCATGTTGTAAGTGCTCACCAGGCCCGGTAGCCAAAGCGCGCCGTAACTGTTCACAAGACCGAGATTTTGCACGACCAAATACGTCGGGATGAGTCCACCGTTAAAAATCATCGTGAACACCATCGCCATCGTAAAGAAGCGCCGGTGATAAAAATGTCTACGTGACAGCGGATATGCCGCCATAATCGTCACCGCCATGCTGAGCCCTGTACCGATCAATGTGATCTCCACACTGTTCCAGAATGCATTCAGAATCGGCGTTCCCGTAATTAGGCTGTGATAGGAGAACCAAGTGAAATCGACGGGCCATAACCCCACTTGACCTGAAACAACCGCTCTCGCATCACTAAATGACAAGGCAACAATGTTCAGTAAGGGCAGGATACAGCTAACGGCAACCAATGACAACAATACATAATTGATTAGATAAAAGACTTTTTCTCCTTTGGTTTTTCTCATGCTGTTCTCCCTCCTACCACAAACCTTCGTTAAATCGACGCGCGATATAATTTGCACTAAAAATGAGGATAAATGCAACCAGTGATTCGAACAATCCCATCGCCGTTGTCAGGCTGAACTGTGCTCCCTGAAGACCGGTGCGGTAGATATAGGTACTGATTACATCCGCTATCTCATTGACATTGGAATTCTGAAGCATATACACCTGGTCGAATCCGACCTCCATCACCCGCCCCATCGACAGAATCAGCAGAAGAATAATGGTGGAGCGTATACCCGGAAGGGTGACATGCCAGATCTGACGCATTTTGCTGGCCCCATCCATCTGTGCAGCCTCGTATTGGCTCGGATCAATGGTCGTTAGTGCCGCGAGAAAAATGATGGCATTGAAGCCCATGTCCTTCCAGATCCCTGAGCCGACAAATACCGCAACCCATGAACCCTTGTTGTACATGAACGGATAAGGTGCTCCCGTCCAGGCCTCGACCCAGCGGTTTACGATCCCATTTTCCAAAGAGAAAACCGTCATGATCATCATCGCAATGATGACCCAGGAAAAGAAGTGTGGCATATAGACCACCGTCTGCACCGTTCGCTTAAAGGCCATGTTTCGCACTTCATTCAGCATAATGGCCAGAATAATTGGAATGGGAAACCCGATAATGATGCTTAACAGACTGAGGAACAAGGTGTTGCGAATAATCTCCACCGTGCGCGGATCACTGAACAGCGTCTGAAAATGCTGAAAGCCCACCCATGGACTGTTCCACAGCCCATCATAGAAGTTGTAGTCCTTGAAGGCCATGACCAGCCCTCCGATGGGTGCATAACGAAAGGTAAGGTAGAACATAATCACCGGAACAAACATCAAGATTAACGGTATATTCATCTTGAATCGTCGAAGCTGCTGCTGCCGAATCCGATGCTTCATCTCACTGTCCGGCGGTTGTAATCCAGACGGCGGACCTGCGGTCAGTTCCCCCTTCATATCCATCACTCCTCTCTGCTGTTGATGTACTATAGTTGTATTTTAGATAAAAATGTAAGCGTAAACATTTGTTATTTAACGATCCTTTTATAATTTTCTACACAAAAATAACCCCACATGGTGGGGTTGCCTTGGAAACGAACAGATATTAAGAGAATGCTTCTCTTTAATTGTGGACCCTACAGTAGTTCAAGGGGGATTGCTACCGGGCACTTCACTTGGCTACTTGCTTGCGATATTCACGGGGCGATACCCCCGTCATCTGTTTGAATACGGTTGTAAAATAACTGGAGTTATCGAACCCAGTCAGTTCCGCGATATCTGCCATGCTCTGCCGAGTGCTGTGCAGCAGCAGCTTCGCCTTATCGATTCGGCGCTTGCTGACATATTGGCTGAAGCCTTGTCCTGTTTCTTTTTTGAACAAATGGCTCAAGTAGTTGGGTGTCACATGAACATGGGCAGCCACGGCCTGCAACGTACATGTGCTGGAATAGTTCATTTCAATATACTGTATAACTCGTGTAACGACATGATCCTGCTGTTCCTGAGTTAGCCGCATTAGCATATCCAGCCACTCTTCGCTCTTGCATCTGGCCCAAGCGATGACTTCAGGTATGGTATGAATCCAGAGCAGTGGATCTGGGGCAGTGGAGTCCATACCACCGGATTCCTTAGGCTGAAGCTGTTGTACCAGTAAGTCCATCATGACCTTCATAAGCATATGAATCTCCGCTTTGCCTTGTGACAAGCTCATCCCGGACGCTTCTTCTAGCAACATCTCGATCCGATTCATTATTGATCCGAATTGATGGTGGAGCAGCAACGAAGTCAGTTCCTCTCGTAGTCTCTCGGTACGGTCCACTTGGCTGTATTGTTCCCTGCTTCGAATGTCGGACTGTTTTCGGCGATATCGTTCATGTGCCTTTTGTAACACCTGACATGCTTCATCGAGCGAGAACGGCTTTAACAAAAATTCAATTGCCCCATACCGGATGGCACGCTGTGCATATTCGAACTCACGATAACCTGTCAAAATGATAATCATAATGTCCAGTCCACTCTCGTGTATGCGTTCGGCCAAATCTAGACCATCCATCACAGGCATGTTGATATCCGTAATGATCAGATCAGGTGTGCAGCTGTGTACAGCCTGTATCGCTTCTTCTCCATCGGCCGCTTCCCCAACGACCTCCCACCCGAGGGGATTATTGCGAACCAGATGAATCAGACCCTGACGAAATAATGCTTCATCATCCACTACGAGCATACGTCCATTCAACAGAACCTACTCCTCTCAGTCACCTGAATTTCCCGGCATGAGTCCTCACCGATCTGATAAGGCAAACGAAGACGTACTAGCGTACCCTCTCCCACAGTCGACTCGATCTGTACACCGTAGGGTTCACCGTGAATCAACTCAATTCTTCGAAGTACACTCCGCATGCCAATGTGCTGACGTTCCTCATCTGCATGTGCCACTGGCGTCATAATGCGTTCAATGACCGATGCGTGCATGCCGCAGCCGTTATCTGAAATTTCAATGATGAGCAGATCCGGCTCTCCTTCATGCCCGTTTTGCCGCGAGCCACGAATCTCCAGATGGCGGTTGTTCCTTTTGTCCGAGAAGGCATGAACAAAAACATTCTCCACGATGGGCTGAAGCAACAGCCGGATCACCTGACAGCGAAACAATTCAGCAGGAACGGCAATTTCAATCGACAAGGCTTCCTGATACCGGACCTGCTGAATCTGCAGGTAGTGATCTATTTGCTTCATCTCATCCTGAACGGTCGTCAGTTGCTGCACGGGTTCCAGCGTATACTGCAGCATCTCGGACAAGGCAGTGACCAGGCGAGCCGATTTCTCATCACCAAGCATATAGAACTTCCAGAAAAACATGCTCAAGGTGTTATACAGAAAATGGGGATTCAGCTGGGCCTGAATAGCTTTGAGTTCAGCTTCTTTTTCACTGAGTTCGCGCTCGTACACTTCATGTATAAGCGTATCAATCCGGGAAGCCATTGCATTGAATCGTTCACCGATGAAACCGAGCTCATCCCGTGTCTCGATCCGAACCCGTGTATCGAACTGTCCATCACGCACTCTTTTCATCGCGTTGACTAGACTCGCAAGTGGACGCAACAGTCTGCCGCTAATTACGGTAATGATGAACCAGGAGCATAATATGCTGGCTAATGCAGAGAACACAGCAACTTTTACAATGATCTTTCCCTTGTTCTGAATCTGAGCGAGTGAGACCTTGCTGACCAGAGTGAAGCCCGCTTTGTCTGACGTTTGTTTCGTATACAATTGGGTTGTTCCCTGCTCGTCCCTGATCTCAGTCGCCCCCAGACTTAGCTCGGTGAGTGGTGGTGGATCTGCATCCTGATTATGAAAGGCATACAAAAGCTCGCCATCTGCGTCAAACAAGTAGACAGCCACTTCCTCATTCAGTCGCAGATCTTTGAGATACGATTCGAACAACGAGGTGTTAAACAGAATTAGCATTACGCCATAGGTCTCCAGATCAACAGACCGCATTAATCGTCCCGCCAGAATCCAATTGGATTGTTCCTCCTGCAAGAAAGCATCCGGCCCCAAACGATTCCAACCATATTCGCCGCCCGTTCCTTCCAGTCTATGAACCATCTCTGCCAGATAGGAAGGATCCATCTGTTGAAATGAGCCGGCAAAGGCACCGAGATTAAATATGTTTTCCTTCAGGTCATATATGCGGAGCCCCATAATCTCCGGTGCATCCAGCCTTACCTGATACAACTGATCATCCAGTTCATCTTCCAGCTTCATCTGATCATAGGACGAGATGCCAGAGGTCTGTGCTTTGATGGCATCTTTTACGGAGGGATTCAGTGTGATATAATCGGTGACTTTATACATGTCGTGTACCCTGGAATCCAGACGTGCAAGAATCTGCTCTGCGGTAAGACTATACTGGCGACTGACCTCTTCATTGAACAGGTCGATATGGATGCGATAGGTGATCAACCCTGTGATTCCGGAGATTAAGACCGTTGCGGTAGATAAAAACAAGATTAGCTTCGTTTTAAATTTAAAGCGTTTACAAAATTTCATCCACCACATCTTTCACACACCTCACCTATATTCCGGACATGTCTTACTCCTAAAAACATATCATACACCTATTGGAAAAAACCAGAAAAACCCTGACCCCGCTTCAATCGGTAGTCAGAGTTTGAAGGCATGTGATCCAGACTTGTTACCCGGATGATCCAAATTTATCTCTGAATCACGGCATTTTTATTCCCCGTAAATCTCTTTGATCCGTTCTTCCTCATTCGTAGACAACAGAACATTAAGCAACCCCATGGCATTATTGGCATCGGTTCTCGTCGTCTTGTACATCTCGGCAAACGCCGCTTCATCCTGCTCCGGGTCCATCGCAGCAAGCTTGCCCCACGACGTGCGGGCTTTGTCGTATAACGTACTCAACGTAATGTCACGCGGATGCTGTGCGACAGGCGCCATGGATTCAAATTTCGCGGTAATGCTGAAAAAATCTTTGGAGTCCTGGAACGATGTACTGCTGTAGTCCTTATTTTTCATCGCATCTTCGGTAATCAGCAGGCCTTCACGCGCGATAAACAGTGTTTTCACCATGGCACGCTCCAGATTGGTTGCTTCTTCCCAAGTTATATAAGATTCGTCAGGTGCTTGTACGGTTGTAAAAAAAGGAAAGGCATCATCAATCAACTGCTGCGAATCAGAGTGAATTGGCACCCCTGCATTCATGTCTACAACGGCATCGCTGTAGTTGGCTACATTAATATTTTTGGAACCTTCCTCACTGACCCGACGCACCGGATGATCCGTAAGCGGGATACGGATATAACCGAGTTTATCGGCATACTGCTGCTTCAACTCTTCCAGTGTGGAGTCCTTTCCAATCTTGCCGTCGTCGGCTGAAGAAGATTCTTTTGCGGCTGAACCTGTCTCCTCACTCCCATTCGAACCGGTTGCTGCAGTTTCTGTTACGGCAGCATTCGAGCTGCTTGTTTCTGATGAAGCAACTTCTGTACCGGAAGCAGACTCCGGCGATGACGTCTCTTTCGCTCCGCCACCACAAGCTGTCAGAATCGCTGCCAAACCAAGCATAACTGTAAACGTCTTTATCGTATAATTCCATTTCATCGTATAATCTTCCCCTATCCTATGTATATTCCTGAGAGCCATTAACCTCTGCTCCAAGACTTGAACACTCTCTTACAAAAATATCCTTTCATATAACATGCTTGATTCACACAATTGGACATGGTCTACATTCTATCATAAGTTAAAAATCGGTTGTATACGACGATATACCTGTGTCTAAAGCCTTTTACTACTCGCACATTAACTACCACCGCAACACAAAAACACTGCCGCCCGTATGGACAACAGTGTTCGTGAAGCGTAATTATTTGATCCCTTTAGCCTTCTCCATATGCTCTGACCGAATCTGAGGATCGGTGGAATTGACCGATGATAACAGAGCGTAGATCGCCTGGATATCCTTCTCTTGAAATACGGTTTCGGGAACCTCTGTCTCAAGTCGTTCTGTCTTGCGCTGAATCGTTTCCACCAATTCATGATCGTAGATGATCAGTTCATCTGAATTCACATATCTCACAGCAGGATCAACACTGATGCGGCAACGGTTGGTGAAGGTCACCATGGAGACAAGACGTACTCTTTTGTAGTCTCCGAGGTGTGCATGGATGGCTTCCACATGTGCACGATGCTGCATAAGTGGATTGTACATTTTGACCCGACTGCTGCTGACCGACCAATTGGCCTCTCTTCTTCCGCCGCGAATCTCACCTGTCGTCAGATTTCGGGTTTCGATCACAAAGATTGCCCGAGGCCCGATCACGACATGATCAATCTGCGAATAACCGGAGCGTGACTTCGGATTGGTAACGAGCAGGTCGTTCAGCACTTTATATTGACTTGGAAGACCGATCAGCTGATCTGCTGTACTAGGTTCCTCCGGCTGGCGTGTCCAATCCCCTTCCGCCTTTTTCTTGCGCTTACTACGGACCATACGCGGGGGAATGGTTGTCGTCGATGGTAACGCTGAAGCGGAGGCTGTAATCTGGTTCGCAAGCTCTGGTTGTGTCTTGAACAGAGACAGGATTTTCTTGAACATGGGCAAGCTCCGTTCTATTATAGTGTGGGTTACGGGTGACCATTACAGGAGGAATAACATCCTTTGACACATTCATTATGTAAACTTCTATTACTTATGTCGGATAAAGCGGGGTAAAAATAAAGGGAAAACGATCAAAATCTCTCCAATACGCAAAGTACATATGAACATTTAACCAATTCCGTGACTTTAGACGCATAAACAAACCGCAAAATTGAAAAAAACAGCGCAACCCTTTCCTGAATAGAAAAAGAATACGCTGCTGTTCTCTTGGATGTTAAGCCTGAAGATAATAGGTGTAGAGCACCTGAGTACCCTTCTCGTCCAAACCATTATTCGCTATTTCCTGATACAGGGATTCGGCCAGAGCCAACCCAGGTGTTTTCATGCCCATCGCTTTTGCAGACTCCAGTGCAATTCCCATGTCTTTGATAAAATGTTTCACATAGAATCCAGGCTCATAATCGCCTGCGATCATGCGCGGACCGAGATTGCTGAGCGACCAGCTTCCGGCTGCGCCGGTAGCAATGCTCTTCAGCACGGTCTCCGCGTCCAGACCAGACGTCTTGGCATAGGCAAGTGCTTCGCATACACCCATCATGCCAGAGGCAATGGCAATCTGGTTGCACATTTTGGTATGCTGTCCGGCTCCCGCCTTGCCTTGCAGCACAATGTTGGTGCCCATCTGCTCAAACAGCGGACGCACGGCTTCAAAGGCCTCCGAGCTACCACCAACCATAATGGACAGCTTCGCGTTCTGCGCTCCGATATCACCGCCCGATACAGGCGCGTCCAGTGCATGCAGTCCTTTGGCTTCCGCAGCTTCAAAGATTCGTGCAGCCAGTAGCGGACTGGATGTTGTCATATCAATCAGATATGAACCCGGTTTGGCATTGGCCACGAGACCATCCTCACCGAGATAAATCTCCTCGACATCCTTCGGATACCCCACCATTGTGATGATGACATCACACGCAGCAGCCAGTTTGCCTGGTGTGTCATGCCATACAGCACCTTCCTTCACCAACGCTTCCGCTTTGGTAGCAGTTCGCGTGTACACATGAAGCGGGTATCCCGCTTGCTGGATGTGCCCAGCCATGCTTTTACCCATCACGCCTGTACCAATAAAGCCAACTTTTGTCTCTCCAGGTGCCTTAGTCGTTATTGTCATCGTAGGTTTCCTCCCTATTTCTCTATGCTTCGCTCAGTGCTTGTCTTCGACATTGCTATATCTGTATGTTAAAGCTTTCTGCTTAGTCCGTCCATATCGCTTGCAGCTTTCTGTGAAAAAATCTGAAAAAGGAATCAACTTCCTGTATGCTGTACAACCTAACGGAAACTTCCTTCATTGGAAAGGAGGATTTCCATGAGTCGTGAAAAAGGTCAAATTACCATTTGGTTGTCCTTTTCCATCCTTTTATTAAGTGCAGGGCTCGTTTGCCATGTCTTGTCTGTTCCAGCGATACTCGAAGCTGGCGGCAGAGACGGCTGGTTGTCTGTCGTAGCCGCCGCTCCACTGTTCATGTTGTTTCTGTGTATGATGTATATCATCATTCGACGTGTACGTGGACAGCGGCTAACAGATTGGATTACGCGAGAATTCGGTGCTGTTCCTTCCTGGATCTTCCGGATCTCTGCTTCCATTCTGCTGTTCACACTTGGCACACATACGTTGTACGAGACAACTAACTGGACCGTATCCACATATCTTCAATTCACGCCTCCCTATGTTCTGGCTGGTGGCGGAGCACTGGTTGCTGCGTGGGCAGCGGCTAAAGGCATACGCTCCATTGCCATGACTTCCAGTCTGCTGCTACCCTTTGTAATTTTGCTTGGTTATTTTGTAATGTCCGCCAATATGAAATATAAGGACTACAGCCTATTGTTCCCGATCATGGAGAACGGCATGGGCCCCGTGTGGCGGGGCATGATCTACTCCCTTGCCGGGCTTATGGAAATCTGGATACTCATGCTGTTCCAACATGAAGTCAAAGGCAAAATTCGGTGGTGGTATGTTCTGATCCTCGGCTTGTTCATGCTTAGTATGGCGATTGGACCAACCATCGGAGCCATCGTGGAATTCGGCCCAGAAGAAGCAGCAAAACAACGGAACAGTCCCTATGAGCAATGGAAACTTGTAAATATCGGCAAGCTGCTGCAACACGTTGATTTTCTGTCCATCTATCAGTGGCTTAGTGGTTCTTTCGCAAGAGTGGCCATATCTTTGTATCTCATCGTCGATCTGCTGAATTTCCGCAGGCCGAAGAAACGATATATCGCCATTCTTACCATCACCGTCATCATGAGCTTCATGGCGATGCAATGGTGGCGCATTGATTACGTAGACTATTACGTAGATCATATTCAGTTCCCGGTCATGCTGGCCTATGTCTCAATCGTTACCGTGATATTAACCATTGCCGCATTAATCCACAAAAAGGACAAGGAGGCTCCCGAACATGCCGATCTCAACCCAGCCCAAGAATAATCGTGAAGTTGAACCGTTCCGAATGAACGAGCATAACCTGAACACCTTTTTTGCGGGATCTGATGATGTCATCATCAATAGTCATATGTTCGGAGAACCTCCGATGCAACTCCTTATGACCTATTGCAGCGGTATGGTGGATAGTGAAGCGATCTACGATATTATTCTTCCGGAACTCAAACGAACATATGAAAATACACACTTTATCCGTACATCAGACATTGAAAAGTGCATCAGCCTGGATTGGACCCGAATGGATCTGCAAGATCCGGCATTTGGAACTGAACTGATGTCTCTCCGTGTATTTGAAGGCCATATGTTGATCTGTATTCCTTCCCTTCAAGCCATGTGGAGTATTGATATTTCCAACATCCCCACTCGAACGCCGGAGGAATCGACCACCGAGGTTTCGATTCGCGGAGCGAGAGACGGATTCATTGAACCCCTTGCCGTCAATGTTGCTCTGATACGTACACGTCTGCGTACGAACCAGCTGGCCTGTAATATCGAACTGATCGGTTCACGTTCTGCAACCAAGGTAGCCCTGATGTATATCAAGAATATCGCGAACCCGGAGCTAATCGAAGACGTCCAGGATCGGTTGCGTAAGATTGAGACCGAACGCATCTTGACCGCCAATGAACTGGAAGAATTGCTGTCCCCTTCGAAGATTACTTTGTTTCCCGTCACCCATTATACGGGCAGGCCTGACTTTGCTGCAGAATGTCTCCTGAACGGACGTTTTATCCTCATTGTCGACGGCAATCCCAGCGCTATTATTGGGCCAGTCAATCTGTTTCTTTTGCTCAAATCACCGGAGGATGCCAGCTTTCCCTTCTTGGCTGTGAACGTAGGACGGATGCTGCGCTTTCTTGGCCTGATGATCACCGTGTTCCTGCCCGGATTCTATATTGCGCTGACCTCCTTTCATATGGATCAGATCCCCTTTCCTCTAGTCGCGACGATCTCGGTTGGACGCATGGGACTTCCGATGGAATCGGGAATGGAGATGTTTCTCATTATGCTGCTGATGGAGCTGTTCCGTGAGGCAGGGGTACGTTTGCCAAGTGCCATCGGCCAGACACTAACTGTCGTTGGAGGTCTGATTATCGGAGATTCCGCCATTCGAGCCGGTATGGTCTCTCCCCTCATGATTGTCATCATCGCAGTTACCGTTGTAGCTGGAGCAACCATTGTGAATCAGGTCATGACCAGTTCTGTGCTGATCCTGCGGTTCCTTTGTTTTGTCTTGGGAGCTTCCCTCGGTATCTATGGGTTCATCCTGTCGTTGATTATGTTCCTCATCTACCTGGCCGATCTCAAATCATTTGGCATTCCATATCTCACGCCGTTAACACCACTTCATTTCAAACAAGCGATAGCTTCATTATTCAAACTGCCAAAGGGGTTAGGTAAACGAAGACCCGTCTATCTTGAGACTCAAGAACCCCGTAAGAAAGGAAACGGACGATGAAACACTTGTTACAGCGATATTTGCTGGGTCTGTTAAGCCTATCGATGTGTGTGATGACAAGTGGGTGCTGGAGTGCCTTTGAGATTCAACAGGTAGACTACGCCAAAGCATTTGGCATTGATTATAAAGACGGCATGTATCACCTGTATGTACAAACGCTGGATTTTGCCAGTGTCGCCAAAAGTGAAAGTTCAACCAAAAGTGCAGATACACCGCCTGTATGGGTCGGACATGCCGAGGGGAAAACCATGAGTCTAGCGCTGAACGAGCTGTTCCGCACGGCTCAATTACACATGGCTTGGGGGCATGTGACAGCCATCGTTATGGCCGAAGGTGTGCTGACCAGCAAACACATCAAAGAAGTGTTCGACATGCTGGGACGGTTTCCAGAATCCCGTTATACTACCTGGGTGTACGGAACACGAGAGCCTCTGGAGAAAATCCTGAGTGCAACGTCCATCTATAATATGTCGCCACTGGACAGCATTCTTCACAACCCACTCCCCACTTATATGGAAGAATCGTTGTACCCGCCTGTGCTTAGTTTTAAGCTCATTGCAACACATAATGATCCCGCTACCACGACGTATCTGCCGAGTCTTGCATTGAACGATACCCAGTGGGCTGAGAATGAGAAGAAACATGATTTGTTTCTGGTGGAAGGGGCCTTTTTCGAAAAGACTGGCTATGACTTTGAATACTTTCCACGCAGTCAGCTTCCCGGTTATCATTGGCTAATCAAAGACATGCGGCGTGCTCCCTTGCTTGTGCAGAAGGATGGAACGATCTATGGGGCACTCAGTGTAGGATTGCCAAAGATCAAAATTAAACCTGTCATTCATGGAGAAAACGTTACGTTCAACATTGACGCCCAATACCTCACTGCCCTGTACGAATACCTGGTGCCCACCTCGTATGAAGAGATGATCCAGATTAGTGAAGTGAAGTTGCGCGAGCAGATCATGCAGACCTATCGTCACGGCCTTGAGCGTGGTGTGGATATTTACGGTCTTCAGGAGAAGCTGTATCGCAAAAATCCGAAACTCTGGCGAAAGTTATCAAACAATGGCAGCAAGATGATGCTTACCGAAGACTCGATTCAGGATCTAAAAATCCACCTCACCATCCCGTACACAGGGAAATATAAACGGAAAGTATAGCAAGAACGCAAAACACCCCTTGTCCGTCTGGAGCCGGATAAGGGGTGTTTGTGTAGATGGATGTCGTTCGCTTGCAGATCGGATCATGCGGATCTATGGCTGCGAAGTTTCCATTCCATCAGCCAGCCTGTCAGTATTGAGAAAGACAAGCCGAACAGCAGGATCGGCACGTTGTAAAACAGTATGTTCGTGTATTGGTTCAGCCAACCAAAACGGTATACTGCCGAATTCGGATCATTCGTAAATCCATTGAGTTGTATGCGTAAGTCATCCATGATACGTAACTCCAGAAAGACTGACAACACACACAGTAGAAGAGCACCCAAGGGTACAAAAGCATGCACCTTCCCTCCCCAGCGCTGACGCTGATCGTACAACCACCATTTGGACAAAGTTGTCTTCCAGATACATAGAATAAGAAAGGTCAGAAGAGATGGAGCTAACACCAGAAGTCCCAGGTTACCGTTACCAGACACGCCTCTACCAGGCTCATGCTGGAAGGTTAACCCCTGTACAGCACCAATCATAAGTACGTTCCAGATGAGGAAGATGAAGTATGGCTTGTTGATTCTTTTGATGCGACTCATATCTGCTTCCCCCTAATATAATCCATTACCCGCAACCGAGTAGTCAGAATTAAGGTCTGAGGAATGAGCACAAGGACAATATACATAAGTACAATTAACCATAGATGTGCCGCAAAATGTTCTGCACCGAACGATGGTTTCGGACGCTCGATGAAATACCACCAACACGGGATGGCAATAAACCATGTCAATCCTGTAGAGAGGAACATGTCTTTTACATCGCTCCATAGAAAGCAGAACACCGCGACGAACAAAATAGGACCTGTCCAAGAATCCAATATCGGTCCCCAGCTCTGGAAGACAAAGATAATGGCAGGATACAGAAGATTGATGGTCCAGCGCCATATCAAATTGTTATAGATATACATAATTCCCCCCAGTTCGGAAAATAAGGACGATTAATAAGGGTACTGAGCTTTGCGTCGATCTTCGCGGTCGGCCTCTTCCATCTTCCTTATATATTGTTTTAATTGTTCTTTGTGTGCTTCTAACTCTGCTAATTTGGATGTAGTTCCTTCAAGAAATGTCGACATTTTTGCAGACAACTGTACTGCAGACTCCCCCTTCCAATCGTGCAGTCTTCCATATATGTTTCGCATCTGCTGTTCCTGTTGAATCAAGCGTTGCTGCAACTGTTCACACTGCTGGATCGCTCTTCTCAAATCTGACAGAGAGACAGATATTCTCCCCATATGTACACCTCCTGTAGTTCATTGCAACTAAACTATTATCGATCTGCCAGAACAAAATCCTGTCTTTTTCGTTCGATATAATCTGCGATCTCTGTAATGGATTCTTGGTACCACCGATTGACCCGCTCCAACGTTGCTGTAGCATCATAGGCAATGGGTGTAAAGGACTGGCTCTCACTTGTTGATATATGCGCTTGAAACATCTGGATTGAAGAGCGCGCATCATTGGCAAAACCATGTAGACTATCCCGCATCTGTCTGGAAGCATGTCCAAGCTCCTCAGGTGTTAGCTGAATGGTGCTTCCGTGTTGGTCGCCAACATAGTACGCTGAGTTCTGTCTATTCATATCGACTGGGCTGATTCCTAGTAATGCTGCCGCAAGTTGGCCAAAACCTCCCATAGCAGAACCATGCTTCTCGACAAGCATATTCATCGCTTCCTTAAACTCTTCTCTTGCCTTCATCATCTCTGAATAATTTTCTACTCTAGGCTGACCATCCACACGTCGCCCATCTATCGTATACAATGTATTACTTATGTTCCCTTTCTCATCGAATGTAAAATGATCCATACTATGTGTTCTCTGACCCACTAGCATGGAATCCAAAAACTTAGATAGTACACTTTGTTCTCCGGATATAGACGGAACACGAATAAATTCAAACGACCACTTGTTACCAAACAATCTTTGTTCCCACCACGTCTCCCGAGGTGCCGGTAAGAACATGGGGATGGTCTCGTATCGATTAGCATCTTCAAAAGTCGAATTGATATAATAAGTAGCACCGACATGCTGCTCAGCATTCTTCACACCAGAACCCACAGAATCCCCTGGATGGACATAGGCCACATTCGTTTTCAGATAATCTCCGTTCCGAACCTTTTCTTGTAAATCATCAGGAAGTAAATGCACAATACTTGGCGGATTATAACTAGCTGACGATATTCCATTACGAATCGCCACATATTCCGCCTGAGCACCTCCCAACGAGTGTCCAGTCGTTGATATATCAGCTTCTGGGTACTCCTCCTTCACTTTATCAAAGAGGTCCATTGCCTGAACAAATTGATTATTCTGATACCTAGACTCAGCCTCAATAAAAGGCATTTGTTTATGCAGAGGTAGCGAGGCAATCTCTTCCTTATATTGCTCCATATAATTGTGAGTTTCCTCCAAATTCTTGGTTCGATTACCCACAACATCATTTAAATCAGTCTCCCAGTCTGTTAGTACACTCCATTTGGGACGATCAGGTGGTTCAGTTCCTCTATAACCAATAATAACTTGATTATTATCCTCATTGTAAAACACTGAAGCATCAAATCCCGAACCATTCGTATCGTGGAGTATTGCTCCCTTCGGTTCAACTATTGTCCAACCTGGAAGATTTTCATTTTTATATCCGGATGATGGTAATTCTCGTATGTATACCTCATCAGCAATGGTCCAATAGGTCTTATCATTTATGTATGTCATGATACCCCACCTTGTCTATTACAATAATTTGTATTAAAGTGTCTTTAGAGTTTATTTCCATAAAAGGAGAATTAACGCTTATGCAAATAAAGCCTATAGCTCTGACCGTACTTATTTTTCTATTCTTATTAGGAGGATGTTCAAGTATGTCTACCTCAGAGAAGCAAAGTATTGTAGAAACAGCTAAACCAATAAGTGTTCAGTACATAAAGAAATACTATAATGCGGACTTTATTGTAACGAGTCACGATATTGATGATCCTTCCATTCATTCACGTCTATATCTATACGGTCATATAACGGGACATGAGGATGAACGTATCACAGTTTCCTATAACTACGACTCACAGGAGGTTATCAGTGTACAAGGACCAGGCTGGTTTATCGATAGTCGAAATCCAAAAAAGGAAGTACCTTCTTCCCCAGAAAAAACAGCAAAGTAATATACCAATGTTAATGTTTCATTAGGAATGACCTGGAGGAAACGTCCAGGTCTCTTTTTTTGCAGTTGTTAGACGTAGTTTATTTGTAACAATTTACCTGTATTTATATCCATTTATTATAAATCAATATCTACACACCCGAAAACACATGCCTGCAAAAATAAGTAGAAAGTCTGTAATTTGAGTTTAAATAGCAAATAATAATGAATCCTTCTAGGCCATTTTTACCAGATAAAATCAGTGATATGCTTAATTATGGGACAGAAATGAAGAGAAGAAGCATGATTTTGGATATTATAGCTCATACTACCTTCAGGAAAATTATCGAAGGAGTGACAGCATGAGGTTAAAAAGTATCATCGCCGTTGGAGCCGTGTTAACCTGCTCATCTCTGTTATGGGGCTGTGGTAATGGCACTGCGAACAATGCTTCCCAGCAACAGAATGACACCGTTCGGTCGGAGAGTTGGAGCGATCCCAAACGACTGGAAGCTTCCCATCTTGAGGCGCTTGAACGTATGGAGAAAGACCATATTCACCGAATGGTTTCGCTTAGTGCAAGTACAGATGGAGACAAAGTAATGACCACACTTGAACGGTCGAGCCAAAAGTTGGAGGAAATGAGACCGCTCGCCGAAATGCTCCAACATGAAGGACATCCGGCATTATTACAGCGAATCCAGGACATGTCCGGTGATATCCAAGGTTCCAAATCCGTCATTGCTGAGATGAAAAATCTGCCTCAGGACGGTAAAATTAAGATTCAGTCCGAGAATTCTGATTCCTTGCATCACATTAGCAGCTTCCGCGATTACCACCAGTATATTCAAGAGAAAATTCAAACATTGAACAGGAATACTACTGATATACACTAATCAGTTATAGCACTGCTTACCCAAGGAAAGTAAAGAGTTAGGTAGGAGGATCACTTCCTATCTGACTCTTTACTTATGAGCAGATTTAGACAATTACTGTATCTTACTGCAACCTTCCATGAATCGTACGCATAAAAACTCTTCTCTGTTTACTGATCTAAAAAGTTAAAGTATATTATAATGTGCTAAGTTAACATATATAGGAGGTTAAAGATTATTTTAAAAATATTCAATCTGTATCTTTTATACTTATAATCTTATCCCTTATATTGGGAGGATGTAACTCTATAACGAATCAAGACAAGATTATTGAAGAAGCCACTCAAGTGGGTCATCAATACTTCATTAATCACTATAATACTAAAGTGGAATTCATTGATCATAAATTTATGCCGAAAGATCTTAGCCACAATATTAGTTTGAGTGGACATGTTAAAGATCATAAGGAAACCGAAATCACTATCCTAATTGATTAAGTATCACTGTATTTTGCGGTTGCATGTCCAACGAGCAAAAAGAAATTGTACAAAAAGCCGAAATCGCAAGCCTAGCTTATTTTAAAGAAACCTATGGAATTGATGTTGAGTTTACAGGCCACAAATTCATTCCATCTGACTTGTCTCATACGGTATCACTAACGGGTACGTAAAAGGGAATAAAACTCAAGAAATATTTGCAATGGTAGATTATGATACTTATGAAGTCAAAACAGCCTCAGCACCTGATGACATCAAACCTCTTAAGTAGATGTATGAGCGTAAGAAGAATTGATAATTAGGAGTCTCGTAAAAAACTCCATTTCCTCATTATTCCACCCACAACGACACCCAGATGAACACGCTAAATAACAATACCGGCGCAAGTGCACCTGTGGCTATTATGATCCAAAGTGTCGCCGGTTTGATCTTTTGAGAGTATGCATCAACCTTGCGCATACGATCTTTGCGCCACTTGGCAAACCTGAGCTGTCTGACCATCCGACTCAGAACTATTTGCCGCTGCTCGCCCTCTTCGAATTCATCGATCGCACGCCGCAACTCCTCGTATAATTGAGCCTCTTCCTGACCAGCCACTGTAGGTGTACTCATCTGACCCTTCCTCCCATAAGAACATTATTGAGATATAGCAACTACTTAAATAACACATTACAGACCTTCAAAGTTTGAAGTTTTTTCAAAAAATGGACAATCCAAAAAGCCCGGGCATGGCCCGGACTTCGTTGAATCATGTTGAACTATTTATCTAAGTGCTTTTTAGCCCGCGTTAGCGATCAAAGCATTCAGACATACTGCGCCTTGTGCACGCACATTAACGACAATAATCGGCGTTTCCAGCATGTCGTGCATCCATGACATATACTCTTCTACTTTTTCGTTTGGAAGGATCGTCAGAATAACCCCTGCGAATCCACCACCATGAATACGACAAGCGCCATCACCCAAGTTTTGCAGATAATTTTCCGTCACAGCCAGCGCAATGCCAATCTCCTGTTCCTTCACAGCACCACTCTGATATACATTCTGCAACCATTTCCATGACGAATTACCAGACGCCGTAATCAGTTTGAGGAAATCAGCAAAACGTCCATCACGCAACGCCTGAACCTGACCATCGACACGATTGTTTTCCTCCAGGAAATGAAGCGCACGCAGCACTGCACGATCCCCAGCCGCTTCACGAACCTTCTTGAGGTTGGCGTAGATTGCGTCAGCTGTAATTTCCCGAACATACTCACTGCCCAGTGCCTGAGCAACCGCTCTCATCTCATATGGCACAGCAGCGTAATCTTCCGTCAGATCAGCGTGGTTGCCGCCCGTATTCACAATGACCAATGAGTAGCCGTTTTGTTGGAAATCCCACTGAACAGGCTCGATAACCGGCTGTGCAGGATTTTCAAAATCAATGGCAATGAGTCCACCATACGCACAAGCCATCTGATCCAACAGACCGGAAGGTTTGTTCCAATAGTGATTCTCCGCATACTGACCGATTTTGGCCAAGGTTACAACATCCAATGCTCCATCATTATAGAAATGATTCAAAATCGTACAGATCAGCATCTCGAATGATGCCGATGAACTGAGACCTGATGCCGAGAATACGTTACTAGAGATGTACGCTTGGAAGCCGCCAACCTGGTGTCCAAACTCTCCGAATCCCGCAGCCATACCACGAATCAATGCTGTTGTGCCATCGTCTTCCGCATTTGGCGTGAGATCTGTGAGATCGATTACATATTTCTTGTCGTAGCCTTCCGAATAAAAAGTAATAACCGATTCTGCCGTTGGCGCAGCCACTGCAATCGTATCCAGCGTAATGCTGCCCGCTAGCACTTTACCATGGTTATGATCCGTGTGGTTGCCGCCAATCTCACTGCGTCCTGCTGCGCTGAACAACTTGCTTCCCTCTTGCGCGCCAAAGTACTCTTCAAACGTTGCGTTCAGCTTTGTGTAACGTGCGGTCTGTTCCTCTACTTGTGATTGTCCATACATTTGGGCAAGCAACGCTTGGCCCTCCGTGGATTGGATCAGATTCAATGGTTGTGTCGTCATTAATAATCCTCCTATGGATGTGCAGCTGTTATTTTTAGACTGTTGGTGAACATGGTTGTCGCGTCTGTTTCACGCCTTAATCCTCTCCCATTATCTCAGCTTCGTAACGGAAAAGGTAGGGTAGAATTGAAAGTTTGTAAGCGTTTTGTGAAGTTATTTATTGTAAAAATAGGATTGAAAACCATTTTAGAATAACTTAAATTTGGTTTAAGTGAAAACATATTATTTTCCAACCTTAATGTTGCTATGCTATACATCTCATTGATGGAGGGAACGATGAAATTCAAGTCGAACTATACCAAGTTATTCGGTGCATTTTCGCTTACCTTTTTGGGTGATGGACTTACACTTGCTGCGGTCCCTTGGCTCATATCAACACTAACGAGCGATACGCTGTATGCCTCTGTCACGATGACGGCACTTCGTTTGCCTTGGCTTCTCTTCAGTCTACCTGTAGGTGTCCTCATCGACCGTTACTCACGGAAACATATGCTGATTGGCGCAGGCTTTACTCGAATGATCCTTCTACTTGCTCTGACGTTATGCATCTGGGGAGGATGGGTGAGCATTCCGATTCTGGCTCTGTTCATGTTTGGAATTGGCCTTAGCCGAGTCGTATTCGACAGTACAGTGCAGACGGTAATCCCACAACTAGTAGATGAAAGTAAATTGGAGAAAGCCAATGGGCAATTCACCGCGGGACAGTTAATCACAAGTGATATTCTGGGCGTTGCTCTGGGAGGGTTTATCGTCACCCTGCATATTGTTTTTCCTTTTGCCATAGACGCCGTAACGGCTGTTATTGCTCTACTTTTTTTAATCAGTTTGAAGGGAAACTTCTACCCTGGGGATACGGAAACAACCAAGAAAGAAGTTCGACCGATGAAGAATTGGAAACGCGAGATGTGGTCCGGTATTCAATATGTCTATCGTGATCGTTTTCTCCGCGGACTAGCGATTCTGTCTGTGACCATTACGCTGATGTATTCGATCATTCTGGCTACTCAGATCTTCTTTGTACGAGATGTGCTTCAGTTGGATGCTTTTGCATTCGGTATTCTCATCTCCATTGCAACAATTGGTAGCATTGTAGGGAGCCAAGCTGTTGCTTATATGCGCAAGAAATGGAGTACAAAACAATTGATTATCTCCTCCATTTTGTGCATGGGAATCATCTACGGTGTGGTGGGTCTAACTACAAATGCGTATATGGTAGGTAGTCTGTACTTCTGTGCTGCATTTTTCATCATTGTCTACAATGTTACCCGTTCCTCCATCCTGCAACGTTCCGTTCCTAATGAGATGCTTGGCAGGGTCGGAAGTGTGTTTCGCTTTCTATCCTTTGGCATTAGTGCCATCGGTACGCTTCTCGGCGGATTATTGGTGCGGGTTAGTGAAACGACATTTGATCGCGTATTCTCGCTCCAACTTCCTTATCTCTTGTTAAGCCTGATCTATATCCTGTCTGCTCTGATATTCGCTATGAAAATGCAGAATCATTCAGAGAGCCAGCAGCGTAACATCAACGCTTGACTGTTACGTTAGGTCATACTTGATAATGATCTCAAGCTTACATGAAGGAGAGATTAAGGATGAAAATTACCGCTTTACGTTCAGATAAAATCTATAAGGAGATCATCCAGGCTGTACCCGATGAGAAATTGGAGTTATACCGCGAGCTTATGATGAATCCATTCATGAACAAATGGAACATTCAACAGATCCCGTTTCGCTCTCAAGAGCCTCACGGCTTCGACGTGATTATGATGAATAACTTTATGAATATCGCTCCAGCAGATATCACACCTGAGATTAACGAATCGTTAGCAGCGATCTCGTCTGAAGCATTTTGGCAACAGTGCCATGAAGCTGTTCGTACGAGTCTATCTACCTTTACAGATCACGGGATTGAGCTACCGGTCTCCGAATATCTATACACGATTTTATTAGGCGACAAGAATAGCCCTTCACTCATGATGAACGAAGGTATCAGCGGAGATGGTGGAATCCCGGGTTATATTATTGCGAACCTGATCCCCAATAGGTATACTCTACCTCGTATGCAATCCGTGTTAGCCCATGAATGCAATCATAACGTAAGGTATCAATATATCCAGTGGAATCCACAGATTACGCTTGGCGAGATGGTTGTTAGCGAGGGGTTGGCCGAGAGCTTTGCGACATCCCTGTATGGAGAAGAGTTGCTAGGACCCTGGGTAGCCAAAACGGATATGGAGACATTGAATACCGTAATCAAGCCAAAAATGAAAGACCAGCTGCATGTCACCGGTTTTGACCAGATTAATCCGTACCTATACGGCGATGAACTTGCCACACTGCAGAACTTCACTCCCGTAGGTATGCCCTATGCGGCTGGCTATGCCTGCGGTTATCACTTAATCCAATATTATCTGAACAAAACAGGTACACCGATTACCGAAGCAACCATTACTCCGGCAAGTGTCATCCTTGCTGAAACAAAGGAATTTTGGAATGAAGATACCCTATTTCACCGTTAAAGATATCATTCAGATTACAGGCATCACCAAACGCGCATTACATTATTACGATAAAACGGATCTCCTAAAACCGAGCAAAGTCGAGGACAATGGCTATCGGTATTACGATCAAGAGGCACTGGGGAATCTGCAAATGATTCTTCTGTTCAAAGAAATGAATTTCTCATTAAAAGACATTGCAGCCATGATGCAACTCTCCAAAGAAGAACAGAAAGATATCCTAAGAGAGCACCGTAGTACACTCGTTCAACGCAAACAAAAGCTCGAAACCATCATCGACCAGTTGGACGAGTATGTAGATGGAACGGATATCTCTCATCTTCATCTGTTTGATGACTCTTCCATCCTGTCCATTCAAGAACAATATGAATCTGAGGCGAAGTTCATCTACGGGGATACCGAGAAATATCAGGAATTCGAAGCCAATGTGAACCAACTGTCTGCGGAAGAACAAGAACAAGCTTACCAGCAGTTCTCGGTCAACATGGAGCAGGTATTTCGGGAATTGGCGAAACATCAGGATCTGTCCCCTGCTTCTGGTGAGGTACAAGCGTTAGTGCGTGAATGGAAGAGTTGTCTGGAACAGTTTATGAGCTGTGATGATGAGATTCTGAGATGTATCGCTGAAGCCTATACGACGGATCGTCGCTATGCGGGTTATTTTGATCAGTTTGGTGATGAGGACTTTTTGAGGTTTTTGTATCAAGCTATTATGGTTTATGTGGAGGGTAAGCAAAAGTGTTTTGTGTGAATTGGATCCCCTCCACATACAAGGTAACATAGTAAAAAAAACGTATCTTCCATATGTATGGAAGATACGTTTTTCAAACCACATGTGATTACCCTTGCTTACCGCCTTATCCATCTGTCCTTCCCGGCTTGCGTAGCATCGTTTAAATAGCGATGATAAGTAGAGCCTTGAAATACAACCCCTCTGATCTATCAAACGTCAAATTCCTGAACCTATATGAGATGCCAATATCCTTAAGAGATAATGATTTCTCTCGCCGCAAAGAGTCCATCCGACTTCGCTACCCTACCTCTTAATGCGGTACCTGTGCGCTAAAATCATCACGACTGGAACGATCCGCATGGTAGAACACCACGTCTCCATCTCGCAAAGCAAAGCTATTCCCGTAGCTGTCCTCCACCTGACGCTGGAAGCCCTCTAGCAGCCATTGGTTCATCAGCGGCGCATGAATGTATTGCAGATGCGGTGCCGCCAAATTCCCCTCCCGGATCGATTCGAGGTTGAAGTTCACAACGATATAACCATCCTTCAAAAAGATCGGTGACTTTGCATCCAAACCACCATGGGTCCGCCCGTACTCGGCCAAATTAGTCCCTGCCTGCACGACATACGGTTCCGCAGGCAAACTATACTCGCCGTACCATTGCTGAATGGCCGCATTGGTACGCAGTACATCAGCACTAGCGGTAGTGGGAATGTTCGTTTTGGGACCGATAAACGTCCGCAACTGCTCTGGCATCAGCAGCAGGCTATACCCACCTACCGGAGTTTTCATCTTCGTATATTTCTCCCGATAATAGTCCTGATACGACCGCTCACTCATCATCCCCGGATGAATTTCGCCATATCGGTTGTATTTGTATGTTGCGGTATCCCGTAGCTGTTCTGACGGTACCTGACGCAACCGATCATTCAGAATTACGAACCGCTTCACTTGGTCCTCGGCCGAGCCGATGCGGATAAAGTTGCGCTGATTCGTGGAGTAATACAAATCCACCGGCACGCGCGTTTTCCCGTCCTTGCTCACAAAATCAAAGGTCGGGGTCAGGCGAATGCCGTCCCTCGGACCAAACATATTGCCTTTCGTTTTAAAATCGAATTTGAAGTGATATCCTGTCTTTACCGCTACATTCTGGTATCCTTGCAGCGGATGACTACCGGGTCGAATCGGTACGGTAAACTGTGGGTTGTTGCCTCGCTTGTCCCCATCGATATCCTGCGTACCTGTCCAGTAACTGATCCAAGTCGGCGCAATGCTTCCCTTAAAACGGCGGAAGACCAGTTCCCAGTTATAGTCTGCAATGTCCGTAATCTGAAAATCATACAATCGGCCGATGACCTCCACAGATACTTCGTCACTTGCCAGGTGGTAGGTCAGGTCTGTGTTCGCGTCCGGCTGAGCATTACTTCTGGACATCGATTCAAAGTCGGCAGGTGCATTTTCGGCAATATTGCGAAACTCCACCTGATAATCTCCTTCATCGACCCACACGGGAAGATAGAAGGTCGTGTCCAGTACATACACCGGAATATCAATCCACGTATCCCGAGGATAAAACTGCGTCCGGTCGGTACTGTACACGTCAAACGGAAACCGCACCTGTTTGATACGATAATACTTGGCATAATCCCGGTTTCCATACCCTGGATACGAGTTGACATCCAAATGCTGTCCACTGGTGGGAATGCGCACAGTGAACGGACGCTCCAAAATAAGGGCAGAGCGATTCATATTGGGTGTCGTTTTCTGATTATGCGGCTGGTCATCCGAAACCAGCGAGTAGTTCACGACTGGCGTGTGCACAGTGACAGTGTTGATGCCATAGATATCATATTCCAGTTCTTCCTCTTCGGCATCGATACTGCCATCGGCTAAGATATAATTAATAAGTCCTTTGCTAGTAGTGTCCTTCTTGTTGGTCTTTCCGATCGGGATATAATGATACGGGCTGTACAGCACATCTTTCCCAATCTGTACTGGCACCGGAATCTGTTCAGGCTGCGGTCCTTCTTTCGCGGTCCGTAGCTTGTTCATGATCGTTTGACCCTTGAACACGAGAGAGTCATTTTCGACCTCGACATCCGGAACTGCGGCCTCCGCTACATCCTGCAAATTCTCCTGATCTGGAGAGGGTCGGCTGTTTCCACCCGACTTGGTACGTGATGGTCCTTGCTGCGTGCCCGGCTGGGGTGGCGGATATAGATTGCCGGTCTCTTCAGCCTGGAACTCTGGCGGCGTGTACCCTTCTGGTGTAATCGTAATCTGTTCACCATTGAAAGCGTAGTTGATCAACGTGGCTTCCTGAATGTTGTATACGCTCAGCTCATCAATTGTCCAGTACGCGTATGGCCGAACGACCTGGTATTGGCTGGGTACGACTTCAGTATCACTCTTTGGCGTTCGAACCGTTTGGCTGTTTCCTTCCGCATCAGTGGTCGTGCTTTCCTCCGTCCAAGTCAATGTCCATGTTTGTTCTACATTGACCGTATATGTACATGTACCTGTCATCTGTACAAATTGGTTCTGAAACAAATAATCTCGGCTGAAGACATTGCCGTACAAGCTTTCTGATGTAGGAATGCCCTTCAGCACATCAAATGGTTCACTGCCACGCTGATCCGCTTTGATTATGCCAGTGACAACCGGGTCCATGTACTTGCCTTCTAGCATGCGTCCCGGCTGCGGCGGCGTACATACGTTGTTCGGAATTTCTGGCGTTTCATCGTTCTTCAGCTTATAGTAGAAATACACGTAGTACACAGGGTACTTCCCGTTGTACGTAAATTTCCCAGGATCTCCAGAACTCCTTGATCCACCGCTCGGCGCGGCCACGGTGCTTTTTTTGTAGCCCTCGTAGGAGTACTTCTCTCCAGGAGCGGTATGGGCAAAGTTGTATTCCTTGTCCTTCTCCAGCTTCACTTCCTTATCTGTAAACCCATCCATACCATCCAAGCTTTGGCCTGTCGTGGTCCAGTGTTTGACTACCGCCTTACCTTCTTCAGGTTCAAGCTCGATCGTGAACAGGGTTGGGAAGAAGTAACGATAGCCAAGGACTCCTTGGGCAAAGGTTTGACCATTCTGCTCTTCTTCGAGTTTTCGGTTAACAGGTCTGGCTGCTTCTAGTTTCCCCTGATCTACAAAAACTCTCATATTGACTGAATTTGTTCCAACTCCCACGGGACTGCTCCTGCTTAGAGTGTAATTTTCTATCGAAGTAGCATCTTGGTAATACTGCTTATTGTTTGCTGCCAGTTCGCCTGTTCGTGAAGTGTTAAAAGTCTCATCTGCATACTTCCAATTGAATTTATAAGGGCTTACCTCAACACTTTTAACCTTCCGGCCCGAGGCAAAGGTAAACTCATATGGCCCTCCATCAACACGCTGAATTGTATCACTTGGTTTCTTACCATCTCCAGTCCAAGTTCCAGCACTATTCCGCCATACTTCGTAATACACCATACCAACAAAATAATAAACATTAGGTTTATCCGGATCTTGAAATAGACGAGAACTGCCGATTGCCTCAGCCTGACCAGGACGAAATATAAAAATCATAAATAAAGATGATAGTACGAAAATTGCACTTAGTGATGAGTTGATTAACTTTTTCACCATTGGTCCATTCTCCTACTTGAACGGATTAACGACAACTACTGCGTAGTCAGCCATATCACCATCTCGCAACATAATGTAGTCTGCTGAACTCAACTTGAATTTCGTGTAGTCATAGTCTTCTACAAATTTTCCGTTTTGGAAAAGATCTGATTCATCTATGATCGGATAGTAGCCTGTTCCTGTTTTATCACCGTTATTCACAAAGGCGTTATCGATGTGATTACGTCCCTTAGAAAATTGATTTTTTATCAAGAACTCAATAGGAGTTCCTCTATGGCTACTGCGAATCGCGATATAATCCTTACCTTTGACCTGAACTAATTCGATACTATAAATGACCTGACCATCACCTAAACGAATCGGAAGATCAGTTTGCTTAATAACCTTGATCCCAGAAAAAGTTTTTCCTTTAATATTCTTGAACAAATAATCTGTCTTACCATAAGTTTTAAAATCACCCAGGGAGTTCAGCTTAAACTGCTTATTATCCGTACTCCGAAAGTCTTTGTTCCCGATCCAGACCCAGCGATCAATCTTGTCCCATTCCACTTTTTGGCCCAGTCCTTCACTCACCAGACGCAGCGGAACGAATGTCCGATTCTGTATCAGAATAATCTGTGTGCCATAGTCCTTCTTCTGGCCGTCTATCAGGGCAGTTGTTTGGCCAATCGTCATATCCACCTTATGGTCTTTACCAACAATACCTACATGGGACACTTTCCCGGTCTTCGCATACGTCACCTTTGCGCCAAGGGCTTCAGACACAAATCGGATTGGCACCATCACACTACCTTGACTATCCTGAAACGGCTTCGCATCTGGAAATTTCATTTTCACAGTGTTTAATAGTACCTCGACTTGCTTTGGTGTGCTTGCAGCTGCAAGCGATTCCGTTCCTGATCCCATCAAGCTTACCGTCAATATACCTGCTAATACCGTTAATATCAGTTTCTTCATTTTCTAAATCCCTCTACTTTCCGTATGTACTTCTTCTTTACTATCACTTTAAACTCTTTTCTACGTATAGGTCTTACAGATCCTAAATATAAACCAAACTTTCCAATAATAAGAATATTTCACCACTAAAATCGCAAATGATAATAGGTAGAAGATTTAGTTTCCAGCGCGATCTGCTTCTTCCATACGATAATTATATCTTGCTAAATCCACCTGTTGATACTCAAATTCGGCGATCCTTCTTGCCATTACAGTCAGGAATTGATCCATTTTACTTCTCATTTCTTCTGCTGCTTGGCCTTTCCAATCGCCTACACTTTCCCCTATAGACTGAACGTGGGCCTTATTCGCTTTTAATAGATTCATCAAATGAGTCAGATCTTTCTCTGCTTGCATCAAATCGTGCAACTCAACCAAAATTCGTCCAGACACCTCTAATCCTCCTTGTTATCCCTCGTCAGCAATTCTGAAATCTTCCGCCTTTTTATTGATATACTCTGCGATAAGATGCGCTTCCTCTTCATACCAGCGGCTAAATTGATACAAGTCATGTGTTAGTCTGTCCACGATCGGTTCCAAAGATCGACTTCGACTCGTTTCAACCAATCGTAAGATGGAATTAATCGCTGTAGGTAGACTTGACTGAAATTCTTGCACATATTGCTCCATCTTCTGCCCCGCGGCCTTCAAATCCTCAACAGAGAGCTGTATGGTAACACCACTCGCTGCTGCTGCATATTGCCCATACACACCCAACTTCGACCCATATTTTTGTAGAAGTTGATCAAATGCTTTTTTCATGTTGTCTTGAGCTACCAAAGATTTTATGTAAGCATCAAAACGCAGATTACCGTTTACAGGTTGTCCATCGGTAGTTGTGAATAACTTATTTGTGATAAATCCATGTTCATCAAACTGGAAATAGTTCAAATCATGAGTTTTCTGGTTACCAAATGAATTCAAAAATTTGCTTATAGGATCTTGATTCAGAAATGGGACATTGATAGGCACATAAACCACTTTATTTTCAGTCAAACCTAGAAAGCTCTTAAAAAAATTATATTCGCTGTCCTTGTCAGGGATAGATACTCGTACATAAAATCTGCTGTTGGCTTCTTCATATGTATTGTTAATAAAAAGTCCTGTTCCTACTGTTTTGCGCGCACTCATAATACCAGAGCTAACAATGTCACCAGGATGTGATATAGAATAGATCTTATCTTTATAATCACCGTTATCAATACGCTTAATGATGTCGTCCGACAATACAGGCAATATATCAGCTGGGTCATATGTTACTGCCGATAAGTCATTTCTTGCCGCTACGTACTCGGCTAATCCACCGCCCAGTGAATGTCCTGTTGTGGTGATATCCGCAGTTGGATATTCCTTCTTAACCGTTCTATACAGTTCCTCTGCCTGATAAAATTGTGTATCCTTGTACCCCTCGTTAATCACGTTTTGGTCGTACTTGCTTGGAGTCCGTTCTACTCCGCTCTGATGTTGATTGTATGTATTCTCAAGTTGCTTCGCTCTTCCCATAACAACGTCAAGTACATCCGTTTCCAGATCGGGAAGTTTCTCCTTAATAGGACGACCTCCGGGCTCTGTACCTCTATAACCTATGATGATTTGATTCGTATTTTCATTATGGAATACTTCAGCGTCAAATCCGGTCTTGCTGTCATGTAAAGTTGAATGGGGTTTTACTATTTTCCAGTCGGGGATTTCGTCATATTTCTGTCCTGCTTCTATGTCCGAGTTATATACTGTTTTAGATATGTAATGGTATGTTTCTTCAGTTATATAGCCATTCATTACTATTCTCCTTTCTTTAGGTTTATAGTATACTATGTTGCATACTTTTTTCCAAGAAAGGAGGTTTATTGATTTTGTCAAAAATTATTCGTACAGTCACACTATTCATAATATCGATAGCTATTCTCACAGGCTGTGGTGGCCTTTCTAAAGCTGATGAACAAGATTATTATGAGAAAGCGATACCTATTGGACAAGAATACTTTAAGAAATATTACGATGCAGATGTAGAATTCAATCGTTTCGAAGTTCATTTACCTATGTCATCTACAATCGTATTGTATGGTCATGTTAAAGATGACCCATATACTTCTCTCTCTTTATCTTTCTCCCTGCCCTCTCTAAAAGTTGATTCAGCTGGAGGACCTGCAGAATTTATAGACAAACGCAAGAGTGAGGAAGAGGTTAACTCCCAATGAAGCTTCCAACTTAAACCCTTGTACTTATTTCAACTGACTGTGGAGGACTATCTTATAAAGAGGAACAAGTATATTTTGAAAAAGCAATTCCGATGGGACAAGAATACTTCAAAAAATATTACGATGTGGAAGTGGGATTTACGGAGTTTTACATCAATATTCCCATGTCTTCAACCATGGTGCTAAAAGGTATCTTAAAGATGATCGCTATACTCATGTTTCACTCTCTTTCTATTTCCCTTCCCTAGAGGTTAAATCTGAAAGCGGACCAGGAGATTTTATTAAGAAACGAAAGATCCTAGTAAAATTGCACGTTCCACCCTACATACGATAGACAAAAAAAGCTGCCTGAATTCAGACCAACCTGAATGCAAAAGCAGCTTTTCGTGTATTATTCTACTGTCCTCGCTCAAAATACGCATGCAAACGATACTGACAAATCTCCTTCGTCCAACGATACAGTAGCGCCTTTTCCTCCGCATCCTTAACCTGCACATTCAGCGAGAACACGCCATCCTCGAATCGCGTCATGCTACCCTTCGCCCCGCTCCACATTGACATCGGCATGTCGATAATCAGTTTCTCAATCCGTGTTGCCGTCTTTTCATTCCATTCCCATAACCCAAGTTTGCCTTTGTCCGAAAAGTCTTTCCGTTTCCGGTACTCCTTCTCCGTCAGATACGTATGGAAGAATCTCGCCATCTCCCCCGGTGTGATCGGGTCCATCCAGTAGGCTTCACCTCGCTCCAGCATGTACAACAGCACGATCATTTTGTAGCTTTTGTTCATGAGTGTATTCTCCACATCACGCAGCCACGCCTCATGCCGAACGTACACCTCTCCCTCAGCCGGGGACAGCAGCTCCGCCCAATAGAGAAATCCAACATAGGAGCCAAATTCGTTCCGGTACCCGATACTCTTCGAATGTCCCATCAGATGCAACTCCAGATAGTTCGGAATACGCCCCAGCTCTCGTTTCACATCCAGAAAATCCTGATGCAACTTCTCGCGGCGCGGCAGCCGTTTGCGGCTTAGCTCCTGAAGTAGGTTCACCACTCGAGTCTCCAGATGAATCCCACAGTTGTCCGGAACTTCAGGCACAGCCGAATCCATCGCTTTCCCGCTTCGTTCCTCGTCCCCGCGCACGTCCAGCAGACTCAGCTTCACATCCGCATTGCGGTAGTTTCCGATCAGGTCGATGATGACACAATGCGATTTGCCCTCCGCCAGCCTTAGACCACGCCCCACCTGCTGGGTGAACACGGTGAGTGACTCCGTTGGACGTACGAACAAAAGCGTATCCACACGCGGGATATCTGTCCCCTCATTGAACAGATCCACCGTCAGCACAACCTCCAGATCGCCCGCATCAAGCTGGCGAATGGCTTCCTCCCGGGACATCTCCGATGTGCGCGAATGTAGACTGAGCACCTTCACCCCCTGACTGCGAAAATACGCAGCCAAATAGTCCGCCTGCCGGATCGAGGAGCAAAAGCCAATCGTTCTAGTCTGCTTGTGCCGCCGCCAGGCTTCATAAATGGTCTCCACATGCTCCTCTTGCAACTGAACAGCCATAAGCTGTTCTTCATCATACTTCGTCCCAATCCAACGAATCTGCGAGTAGTCCGTATCGTCGAATACTCCGTAATATTGAAATGGAGCCAACCAACCCCTCCGGATCGCTTCAATAAAGTGCATCTGGTACGCCACATTCCCATCACAGAGCGCATACACATCCTTGCCATCCAGTCGATCCGGGGTAGCCGTGATGCCCAACAAGAACTTAGGCTGAAAATGCTCAATCACCGACATATACGTCTTCGCCGCCGCATGATGAAATTCGTCCACCACGATCAGATCAAATGCATCGACGGAAAACATATCCCGGTGCTTCTGCATACTCAGCGTAAAGATCGAAGCATACACACAATCCGCCGTCCCATCTTTATACTGCCCGTTATAGATCCCATGACTGCGCTCCGGCATGATCCGTTGAAATGACTTCTTCGCCTGGAACAGAATCTCTTCACGATGCGCCACAAACAACACCCGCTGGAACCGCTGGGCGAAGAAACCCGCCAGATACGTTTTGCCAAGCCCGGTCGCCATAACGACCATCGCCTTGTCGTACTGCTCCTCCATCGTGCCATGAAGTGCTTCGAGGGCGTCCAACTGCGCAAAGCGCGGTTGAATCGGCACCAGCGACAGCTCGGCGGTTTCTTCCTCTTTGTCCTCTGGTAGACCTGTGCCAAATTCCGCTTCTTCCATCTCCGTGATGCGCTGGATCATCTCCGGGTTCTTCTGGTGATATTTGCGGTACTCTTCCTCATACAGTTCAATCGAATCCGGGTTTACCGGCAAGGTTGTCTCGTGGTAGAAGCTCTGCATGAACTTGTCCAAAGCCATCTGGAACGTATATGGCTCCGCCTCCGCATTCATCGCCAGATTCCATTCATATCCCGTCTTCAGCGCCGTGAACGAAAAGTTCGACGAGCCGACAATCAGTAGTCCTTCCCCGTTGTCATGATCGAACAGATACGCTTTCGGGTGAAAAGAAGTGCCCATACTTCGCCACAGCCGCGCTTCAATTCGTGAATCAACCTCACAGAGCGCCCGCAAACCTTCCGGCTGTGTGATATACAGATAATCTCCTGCGAGCATTCGTACCTCTGCTCCACGTTCTGCTGCCCGTTTCAAATGCGGAGCAAGCAGCTTCACACCAGACTGCATAATAAAGGAAGTCATAATATAAATCCCGGACGCATGCTGCATCCGGGAAATGAGTTCGTCTGCCAAGTTATCTGTAATGAGTTTAACATTAAGCTTCGTCGACATCGATCAGATACACCCGTTCCTGGAATCCACCGCGCTCCTCGGCCTTGTCCGCCCGCAGCTTATCCAACTGTGCTGCATTCGCTCCATGCACCCCCGCCAGCGCCCGGATCACCTCCAGCATGTCAGCCAGTTCTTCTAGGGCTTCCTGATCACTCGCTGCATTTACGTACTCATCCGATTCTTCTTGCAGCTTCGTTCTTAGTTCTTGCTTATACTCCTCCAGGTCCAGAATGCGCGTCCGGCATTCCTTACCACTGGATGTGATAATATGCGGAATCTTGTCCCGCACCAATTTGTTGTATGTAGGCATGTGGTATAACATCCTTTCTGCTGTGAGAGCCTTCGAGCCTTGCGCAAGAATCTCCCTTTTTGCCATTATACCATTTGCTATGGGGAGGGATGGGTGATTTTGTAAAGTAGTGGATTGGATTGAGGAGATAAAAATAGCCCATGACTACTCGTATTCGAGTTGAAATGGGCTTTCTGCCATTATTAATGTCTAATTATTTTGCAACAAACTCTGGTTCAGAAGGATTCTAAGCCAACAGTTTTGAGACAATAGCATTCATATTCTTTGTTTCTTTATCAATCTCAACCAAACAAGTGTCATCATCCATAGCTGGTTCATAACCGATTCTAACTTTTTCAATTGCATACTTCTTCATAATATCAAGAATATACTCTATTAACTTCTGAGCATTTAACGTTGTCTCTGAATTTTCTCCGCTGAACAACTCCTCTTCAGGAAAATTCATAACGATATCTCCAGATTCCTCATCGAATGAAAATACAATCATCACGTCGTTATAGGTATGACCCAGATAAAGCTGAGACAATAATATATTCCCCGTTCCCTTAGGAGAAAGAATCTCTTCAAGGCTCTCTATTTGCTGAAATTCAATATCGTTTTCACTACGGTTATCATAAAAGTGAGAACTTTTGATATGATCCAACTGAATGTTCAAATCATTCTTAATGAATCGATCTAGATTATTTTTGTTAAAATCAATCAAAATAATTTCTAAACTTTCCATATCCAAACCTTCTTACATCATATAATTCTTTCATTTTCCCAATGTTTTCAATTCGGTATTGTAGGCGGATGTAGTTGCTTATGTTCCAACTCAAACCATTGCTCAATATGGTTACATAACAATGGGATGTCTTGAAGCGCTTGCTCACATATTTCTTTATATGATTCTTGAAGCACTTCTTCAAGTTCCAAATTCACCTGATATGCCTCAGTTTGTTTCGCATGGTATACATCAGCAGGCTCAATGACATAATTTTTATTTTTGGTTGAAGGACTTACATAGATCGTCCACTCAAGGTTACCCTTAAAGTGCTGAATACAATGCTTTAATTCCTCGTAAAGCTGATCAGCGTTGTGGAATCTAAAATAAAAACCCGCAGGTTTCTCATATATCCGATTCGGATTATACATCTCTGTTCTATTCCATTCATACGAACCTAATTTGGCCAAGGTATACGCCATAAGTTCCGGTGCAAGCACCTCTTCTTTGTTCTTCATATAAATACTTTTTGACACCATGCCACCCACTTGAGAGTCCGTTTATTCATTTGTTGAAAACTATGTTTTCCTGATTACTTTCAATGATCTTATTATTAATCCTCCATTGATTGGATCGCATATTCTATGTCTTGCTCCATATCCAGATCAGGATACTTCTTTTGCAATTGAAGAAGACAATCTATAAATGCTCGACTTTGGAATTCAGAAGATAGATCTTCAAATATCTCACTCAGCCAATATAAATCTTTTTCTCCACATTGATTTAGAAATGATATGGCACTTTGCTCGTTCACTTTTAGAATGTCTACCATCTCATTCCATATCGTTTGAATAGCTGGATCGTCAGGGTGTAAATCTTTTCTTTTCTTTATTAATGAGATAACTTTTTCACTGTAGTCTACCAAGTTTTATTCTCCTCACGGTTGTCTTGAATTATCTGGAGTAATCGTTCCGATCTGTCCATCGTTCTTGATTACGCCTACTCTAACGTTATTATAGTTTCCAAACATCCATTCACCGTCCCCCTTAATTCTATTCTCAGGCAGATTTGCTACATGCTCACCTGACTTTTTGATATCTTCCGATGTCCACTCCTTAGGGAACCATGCTTGGCCCTCTCCACTTCGCTTTGCTTTATTTTTGTGATTAGGTATATTACCAACCCGTACACCATTTTCATATTCTTTAGCAATGTTAAATGGGATCTTATTTTTAAGTAGGTAATTAATATTATCTTGACCGTGACCACCATTGATCAATCTATTTTTAGAATTAAAATCTCCAAGTGAAGCATGGTGAATTCTTTCATTACTTACTGTAATTCTTCCACCAATCATACCTTTTGGGAGTGCTAATCCTTCTTTCGGAACCTTATAACCCTTATTATACATTCCAGTAAAAGCCAATACGAGCTTAGCAGTCTGTAAACCTCCTATAGAAACTGCTGCTTGCCATGCTGGTATGGATTCTCCAGTTATGGGATGACGACCTTCCTTAAACGCAATAATCTGTTCATCATATAGATCCCCACCACCAGACTCCGGTTGCTTCGGTCCAGCTCTCATTTCTTCATAACTGCCACCATTTTCCCAATACTTAACAAACTCTTTTTGCCCTGGCATACCATCCTCTGCTTCACTCGCAGGCATGTTAACTCCAAACAAAGGATTATATACCATTCGTCTTTGTTCTTCTGTGTTACCTATATTATGGTTCATCATTGTAAGGGCAGCAATCTGTCCAGCAATGGCTCCCAAGCTCACCTGTTCCTGATCCGCTTGTTTGAATCTCTCAGCAATCGCGAACATATCTTGGGATGACATAACCATACTTTCCAGTGCTCGATCCAGTACAGAACGTGACTGCTGAAAATCATAGAAAAACCGTTCTTGCGTTGCTCCCGCCCACTGAGACTGGATGAATCCGATCCGTGCGATCAGGTCATTACGTATACCCTCCAACTGCTGCCTACCCTGCTCGATTTGTCTGGATACATGCAGCAGCTGCTCTGGTGTTACTTTAATTGTACTCATATCATTCTCCGCGTTTGAAATAGGATTTTACCATGTTAGCAGAAGCTTGATGTATATACATCCTTCTAACATCCTGATTTTTCCTTTCCCACCATAACAATATTTCCAACAACGTACTTCATAGGTCCTAATTCAAAGGAAATCTTCTTAATCTCTTGATTTAATAGAAAATAATTAACAAACACACCAACGGGCACGCCGTCAACAATGCCGCTGTAAAACTGATCTGTGCCGCGACTCGTCCTCCGGTAAACTCTTGCCGTGAAAAGAACATCCAGATCGAGAGGTACGTAGCGCCTAGTGGGAATGAAATTATCCCTCTAAACGTACTCGGTTCCATGTATCCAATCATCATGCTTTTACCAATTAGGATTAATGTAACCAATTCCATTATAGATAATATGAAAAACGCGATAGCAATTACTCTTTTCAAAATGTACACCTACTTTCCAGATGCAAAGCAAAGAGCATCCTTTGTAATCTCTGCATCATATACCCTTTATTTGGATGATGTCATCTTGTAAGCGTAACACAGATAAATCAAACATTTAACCCAAATGATCAATTAAAAAAACATCTTACTCTGATGAATCCTTCATCATACGTGCAGATAAATCATCCAATATCTCTTCTGTTCGTTGAATAAGCTTTTCGATATTGTTCGGTTCTAGTGGCTGGTCATATGGGTAATCCGCTTGGGATGACATATGTTGCATCGTGCCGATGAACAAGGCAATATCTAGTCCGGGTTCAGTCTCCGTATGCACTAAAGGCAAGATTTCATTCATGGTGAGTTCTTTGGGTGGATGAACTGAATGATACTTATGGATATAAAGCGCCTTAATCATGGAGGCTAGAGCCCAATCACATAGAATTAGGCAGGCTTTAAACTGATTGTGATTACACATGATGGCGGCAAGTTGGAGATGATACATAGCATGTTGGTGATAGCCCATTATTGTGGTACGTAGCATATGGTAAGCAGGAATATGTTTGGACCTAGATTGTGTGGAGATATCATGGTCTTGCAAACGTGGGGTAAAATCTACTTGGTGATTACAATGTGCTTCGGTTATGGACCAATTTCTTGCCATTGTCATCCCTCCAAAGAGTTAATACCAGTATTATACAATAAAATGATACATATAGTAATCAAATAAACGATTTGTATTTTTCGTTTGGTGTTTACCTTGAGGAAACTTGTCTACACTTTTGAACATAGAGAGGTGAATACCATGAACGAGGACAGAGAAGTTTTGAAGCTAGTCGGAGCCAGAATTCGCGCACTACGCAAAGAAAGAGGGTATTCACAGGAATCCCTCGGAGAAAAAGGTGGATTTCATTTTTCATACATAGGACAGATCGAACGTGGAGAAAAGAATGTTTCTTTGGTGAACCTGGCAAAGATCGCTGAGTCACTTGAAGTAAACTTAATACAGCTTTTCGCTTATGTAGACGAGGATTTTCATTTCACAGAGTCAGAAGTAGTTATACAGGAGATTTTAGAAATGTTAAGAGATGCCTCCCCTGACAGTATTCAACTAACCAAAAATGTGATACGAGAAATATTAAAGTGATCTTGAACATAAAAATAACAAAGGCAAGGCAGCTTACAAGCTGCTTCGCCTTTGTTTCACCGTCATTTTATTGAGGTCATTCAGATAGCTTTCGTTCTTCTACAAGTAGGGTAGCTACTACATCCCCAAAATTCCGCCCCAGCTTTATTCTTACGTTTAACCATTAAAGAACCACAACTACATTTGATATTAGATAATGTCTTAGATGACGCTTGCTCGTTCTTAATCGGTGCAATTTTCATTTTTCTATTGGATGGCACCCATTTACCCCAACTGCGAAGCTTGCTGTCTACTAAACCACCGTGCCAATAATCCACTTTGAATTGATCGGCTTCTTTTCTTGCTGGACCCGTAAGATCAGATGTGGTCACGATTAGAGACAAAATACAGTCATGATTCCTTTTCGCACCTACCAGCTCACGAACAGTCATTACTTGCACCTTATTATGATCGGCATAACATTTGGCTTGGACTGCTGTTTTTTCACCGCGCTTATCCGTAATAACCAGATCTACTCCTCCATCTTTACCCCCAACGCCAACTTCTTTTACGGTATAACCGTTGTCTCTAAAATAGAGTGTAAGTAAACGTTCGAACTCTGCTCCGATCATTTTATCTAGTGGTAAAGTTAGAATCACTTCGTCTGATCTACACATAGAGGAGGCACGATTAAATCCGCTACTCACAGTTTTTTTAGTAGTCTGTTTCTTCCGTGGGTTGAACTTTTTTCTTTTTTACTTTTTAGAAGGCTGTAATAGTCCAGCAACAACTGATAATGTAACAACACCAATAACGAGCCATATTATTTCATTCATTCACTTATTCTCCTTAGAACTTATAAAAATATAACCGATTTACCTTTTAAATGGCTTTCATATTTTTAGCAATACGAAGTATAGTTTTTTCGTTTTCATCAAAAAAATCTTTTGATACTTTAACGTAGTAGTTGTATTCAATTTCATCATCAAACATCCAGGATAACTAATACTGAAGCTGAAGCTGCTGTTTTGATATGTGGTCCACTCCACATTGCTTTTCTCATTTTTCAACACTCTCATATGTACTTGACTCAGTAGTTATAGTATTTTCTTTGTTAGTCAGATCGTTACTAGAATCACAGCCTGTAATAACTATGATCAACATTATGACATATAAATGCTTCATCGTTTTATTTTCCTATTCAATCAGCTGTATAGCAGTAATTTCATTTCTTCAGAATTAAGGAAGTCTAATAAAGAAGCGTTTTCCGAAACCCAATGTAGAAGTTGTTTCTGTTCCAAGCTCCATTTTAAAAATTGAAACAAATATTAGATCTTGTTGCGTAGTAACGCCACTTACAACTGAGCTCCCAAACAAACTGATCCCTGCACTAACCCATTCATTATCTGACTCTTCTATTGAAGAGTTTACGACCCACTTAACAAAATCGTCTTTGCTTGGATTTGTCACGGCAAGCAAAATCAATATAAATCCAATTAAGATCCAAAATTTATAATTTCCACTTTTATTACTTGAATAATGTACTTCATCACTTTCCATGTCTTTATCACCTTCCTTATTTATCTTAATTTCTACATATAAGTCAATGGACTAGATAATTGAAAGAGAATCAGGCTTATAGAATCATTATCAAGCATAAATCCACTTATTTCCACTATTTTTCAAACAAAACACCTTATCTAACAATAAGCCCGTACTTTTGCTATTCATACAATACACTTATCAACCCCTACTAACAAAACTTGGTTAAATAAAAAACCTTGAAAGGCATTTGCCCTGCAAGGTTTAGATAATTCTACTTTTCTTTCTCGTAGAAGCGAACAATCTCATCCGGTGTTTGTGCTTCTAAGACGATCTGATTCTTTTCAAATACAATGACATGTGGATAAGTTTGGATCTCGAAAATCTCCTCGAAATTATACTGTTGCTTCTCACTAATATCAATATAGCTCACATTCGCAATAGGATTATCTGTTCTCAAGTTCTCATTGATGAATTGGAGATCCTTTTGCAAATCTATGATGTAGGAACGCTCAGATGGCTTATCTCCAAAAACGATGACAGTCACATCATTGGTTTGATTCTTCACAAGATAATCTATTGCCTTTTCTCGATCATTTGAACTGCAACCAGTAATCAATGTAACTAGCAATGCCAAAAGCAAGAGTTTCTTCATATTTCCTCCTTAGAGCTAAAGCTCGTTAAGGTAATTATTGAACTTTAGCGGTTATATCATGTGTGTAAGTATCTGTAAATGTAGTCCACTGAGCAGGCTTATTACCGAAGGAATAGAATGCCCCAATTTTAACATAGACACCTGCTTGAATTTTCACATTCTTCCCTTTACCCGTAATACTTGTGACACCTTGTATTGTATATTTTTCAAGGTCTCTACCACTTGAGTCTTGAAGCGGAATCGACATACTTTTCAGATCCCATCTAGCAGGGTTTCCTTCATTACTTGTGTTACTCGAACCAATAGGGATCTGGAATTCAGTCCCTATTCCTGCATAGGATATAGCAATCGGAATGGAGCGCTGACTCGACGTCTTAACAATTGGTCTAGTGTATGCAATAGCATATGTCGAATTAACATCGTAAGATTCATAACGAGTTAAAATCGTATGGATGTCGGATTGTTTCTTTATGAGCTGACCTGTACTCCCATTCGGTGCTTTCCATGTTGCCAGATTAGAAAACAAAGGTTGGAATTTAATTTGCATGTTATTATCGTTATTTGACATCAAATTCGTTGTATTCCATTGTACATTCGAGAATGTATATTTTCCATATTTAGACGACTTAACAACAGGCAAATTAGCAGCGGCCATTGGTCCGATCACAGACGGAACTTCTCTTGGCTGTTCATTAGTCTGGATTCCTTCATGCATCTCCTTTAAAGAAATCCATTCATTATTATTGAAACGAATAAAGGTTTCTTCAGGAAATTCATTTTCCTCTGAAGTAGATGTAATAATAATGTCTCCGTTAGCGTTCTCCTTCTGATCGTAACCTAACTTCAATACAAAAGATTTACCATTTTGCAACATCCCACTAGCTGAAATTAAAGTTGTATTCGATTCGCTATCATAGTTCATATCATAAGCAATATCAGTCACATTTAAAATTTCTTCTCCTGTATCCAAAACCATGGATAAGCTATTCTCTGACAACAGTTCCACGTTTAAATGATCATACTGTTTAATTTTATCATACGTTTCATTGTTATATTCATATACATTCTTTATTGTAAATTGATCATCAGTTGCAGCATATGTTGACTTAGGAAACAGAGTAACAAGCAAAATCACAGCTAAAAACATTATACTTTTTCTCAATGAATAAACCTCCTGATAAAATAATAAATGTAGAAACTCTCTAATTTTGTTTGCTGGCCAGCTTAAGAGCTTCTTAGCCCACATTTTGAAATTCGCCGTTTAATTACTCTCATCAATTTACAAATCATTAAACTTATCGATCTCATAAAGACATATCGTATTGATGAAGAGTAATTACGGATTGTTAGACGAATTCTACACTAGTGAGTCATCATTAAACATTACCAATTTCTGTTTTACATCGCAACGATTATCATTAAAAATGAGGAAAAAGACCCTCAAAAATTAATCTTGAACATGACTTTTGAATGAATAGTCTAAAAACCCTTTTCCAGATAATTCGACATTTTCTTTTAATAATCACGAATCACGAACTTTCGTATGAATAGAATTCTGAACAAAAAACCTGCTACCTACAGCAGGCTTTACCCTCTACTAATTCAAACAATACACTTATTCGCCACCGCCACCATCTTCGCAGGCATCTCTTCCCGCAGTCGCCATACAAAGCTCATAGGTTTGTTCCCCTCATGACTCACATAATCGGCTTCGCCCAGGAAGACAAATGGAGATGTATAGTTATGCTCCTCCTTATACTCCCGCACGAACAGCACGATCCAGTTACCTCTCTCGCGGTGATGGATATACCGCTGCGCGGTAACCGTATGCTCCGACACCCTGCTTTGAGTCTGCCAGTGGAATAGCCGCTCGTTGATCGCATAATCCTCATACAGAGTAGATGGTGAGAAATCTTTGTCCGATTTGTTCAATGTAATGAAGAAGATGTCCGTCTGTTCATCGGCAAAATACTTCACGCCTTCACGGAAGGCGGGTGATTGCTGATCATTCCAGTAACCGAAGGCGGCGAGCACTTGGTCGATGGAGTACGTACAGTGGATATCCAGTGGACAAGTGTACGGGAACGGATTACTTTTATCCACAAATCGCAGATGAGCCAGATTATATTTGAAAATATCCACAAGCTCTGCTCGGAATGCTTCACAAGACAGCACACGCTGCACACCCTCTTCGATGCTGCTCAGTCCTAGCTTCTCGGGCGCAGCCCGGTGGAAGGTGTAATAGAACATGATCAACATGCGCTGTTCATCCGCGGTAGTCGGTTCTTGGCCTTTTTCAATAAAGTCGATCAGGAACGTCAGCCAGCTTCTGGAGTTGATCGTCAGTACCGACGGTAGTCTGCGGATATATTCCTCCTGCTCGCCCTCGATGGGCGATGTTAGTCCAGCTTCGGCCAACATACCGCGGAAATACCTTTTACCCGTACGTCCACCATACAATTCAACCAGTGATATCCCGTGATGATCTACAAAATGAGCCAAGGTTAGCGGCAGTCCGGTGTCTTGCTGGAACGTTTGCAGCTTCTGGATCAGCGCTCTGCGATTACGACTCATCTGCTTGAGGTTGCGCATGATGTATTCTTTCGCTTGCTTCTCTAATTGAATGAACGTGCCGCGTGGCAGGTTAGAAAAGCCGTTCTCGACGTAGTACGAGATGGAATGTTTGGTGACGCCGATCAGAGCGCGGAACTTATCTTGGAACCTGTACTCCTGATGCGATTGCCCGATGAAGTCGAGCACGGTCAGGCACTCTTTGCCACCTGCCATCCGCAGTCCGCGTCCCAACTGTTGCAGGAATACGGTCAGACTCTCGGTAGGACGCAGGAACAGAATGGTGTTTACCTCAGGGATATCCACGCCCTCATTGTACAGATCAACGACAAAGATCATGCGCAGTTCCCCGTTCACCAGCTGTCCTTTCGCAGAATGACGCTCCTGTTCGTTCGACCTGCCATGCAGGGCTATGGATGGAATGCCGGCTTCGTTAAATATTTTTGCCATGTACATCGCATGATCCACCCCTACGCAGAACCCAAGTCCCTTCACATCGTCCAGATCGGTTACGTATTTGTTCAGACTTTGGATGATCTGGTTGGCACGGATTTTGTTATGAGTGTAGAGCTTGTCCAGTTCGTTCAGGTCGTAGCCTTTACGCGACCACTTCACCTGGGATAGATCGACAGTATCGGTGACGCCAAAATATTGAAAAGGGCTCAGGAGCTTGCGGTCAATTGCATCAGTCAGACGGATCTCGGCGGCAATCGTATGATCGAAGTAGGCGGTAATGTCTTTGCCATCCATCCGTTCAGGCGTGGCAGTAAGCCCTAGCAAAATCTTAGGTTCGTAGTGGGACAACAGCTTCTGGTACGAAGGCGCAGCGGCATGGTGGAATTCATCCACAATGATGTAATCGTAATAATCTGGGCTGGTGACCTCCGTCAGCTTCATGGAGTTAAGACTCTGAATACTAACAAACAGGTGATCCAGCGCCTCTGCTCGGTAATTCCCCACATGTAGCTCGCCCAAGTTCATATCCTTCAGGATATACCGGAACGTATCCCGGCTTTGCTTTAAGATTTCTTCCCGATGGGCGACAAAAAGTAGCTTTGCTCCCGCATGGCTTGCACGGAATCGTTTGTAATCGAAGGCTGAAATGACCGTTTTGCCAACGCCTGTGGCGGCGACGATCAGATTACGGGTTCGTCCATACAGCGTACGCTCGGCGTGAAGCTGTTCAAGTACTTCTTTTTGATAATCGTAAGGCTGGATGTCGAGGTGAAAGTGGTTGGACTGATCTTTTTTGCGATTCAGAGCCGCCTTCAACTGTGCCTCATTGCCTTCATCCTCAGCTACATACCGCGTAAATTCACGGTCATTCCAGTAACTCTCGAAGGTCGCTTCAATCTTGCGCAGCACATCGAGTGAATCCTTCTCCGTCACCTTGAGGTTCCACTCCATACCACTGGTCAGCGCCGGGTTGGACAGGTTAGAGGAGCCGACATAGGCAGTAGTGAATCCAGTATCCCGGTGAAAAATGTACGTTTTGGCGTGCAGCCGAGTCACTTTGGTATCATAGGAAATCTGGATTTCCGTGTTGGGCAGTTTGCTAAGTTCGGTAATGGCTTTGAGGTCGGTTGCTTCCATATAGGTGGTCGTGATAATCCGCAACTTCCCGCCGCCTGCTGTAAATTGCTGAAGCTGTTCCAGAAGTAGGCGAAGCCCGCTAAATTTGATAAATGACACCAGCCAGTCGATCCGATCGGCTGTCACGATCTCCTTTTGCAGCTCCAATAACATACTCGGTTCGGACTTTGCACCTGTGAATAAAGAGCTTTGGGAGATCGGCGTATCTGGACGAACGATTTTGGTATCCCGGACCGCACGAATGCTGTTCAGCTTGGAATACACATGGGTCAGCACTTCCCCCTGCTCGTCCAGTTGCAATTCGTTGTACTCTTCTTCCCCCAGTGTGCCTTTCAGGGTAGCAATAATCTCATTACACGTTCGGATCTGCGCCAACACTGCCGTCTTATCTTCTGTCTGTTCCCGAACAATCTTGTGTGGGTGTAGGATGGTTGTGGATAACGTATTGTAAATCTCTATACATCCCTATTTATAACCGATAGTATAGAATCCTTCCTTATTCAATTTTCAAGATAAATTCCGATAAATATAACAGATCGTATTTTAATTATACATAATTAGGAGTGTGAGTAGTTTGTGGTATGGTGTAGG
This sequence comes from Paenibacillus sp. AGC31, assembly GCF_057334655.1. Taxonomy (NCBI): domain Bacteria; kingdom Bacillati; phylum Bacillota; class Bacilli; order Caryophanales; family Paenibacillaceae; genus Paenibacillus; species Paenibacillus sp. AGC31. The sequence goes on along the minus strand of NZ_JBHFJH010000024.1, from coordinate 132,536 downwards.
TTGTTTGGGTATGATCATTTTTGGATCAATTAGTTTGCTGGGTATCTCCAATGATAGTAAATTTGTTTTTTGGTTTGGAGTAGTGGGGTTCGCCATATTCAACTTCGGAGCTCTTATTCTTGGTGAAGTTAGGAAGAGGAGATTTGCTGAAGATATGGATGGAGTAATGGATATGACTCTTAATCGTACAAGTCAATTCGCTGCTAGTCAGGAGTTTCGTTCCGTAGATTTAGAGAGTATGATTGCAATTGACGAAACGAAGCAGCAAGTATGTTTTATGTATAACACACATGATAACCAAGGGGTTGAACTCTCTCGTACTCTCTCCAAGTTTAATTATGAAACGAAAATATTTCACTATGAAGATATACTCCAGTCCGAGATTATTATTGATGGAGTAACTCACACCAAAACCTCAAGATCTAGCCAAGTCGGTGGTGCCATGATTGGGAGCCTAGTTGGCGGGAATGTTGGTGCGATCATCGGTGGTCTCAGTGCGCTTCAAACTTCTCAAACCCATGTTAGATCAATACAATTGCAGGTTGTTGTTAATGACCCTCAAAGATCATTTTATAGGATTAACTTTGCTTTGTTCGAACAACCTGTCGCTAAGAATTCTTCTTCATTTATAATAGCAAACGACAAAGCTACTCATTGGCATAACCTTCTTAGTTACCTCATTAAAACAGTGGATCAAGAAGAACAAACTACACTTATTGAATCTAGAAAAGAAGAAGAAAAAATATTTCCTCACTCTTCTGTAGCAGATGAATTATTAAAACTATCGGATCTACTTGAAAAGAAGCTTATTAGTATAGAAGAATACAACCATTTAAAGAATAAACTATTAAATTAGATTAGATTAAAAATCAGTATGTGAATAAAAAAATGGAGTACTTTCTATTGCCTCTGAACGACAGAAGTACTCCACTTTTGGTGCAAAGCATATCTAGATCAACTGTCACTCTTACTCGTCATTCGTACCTTGGATTTAGACCATCTCTCCATACGTCATCATCAACAAATTCAACATCTTTCTCTTGAAAGTAAGCTCGAGTCTCTTGCTCCAAATCATTCAAGATTTGGGGCCAGTCCTTCTCGTTAGTTTCCTTGGATTCAAAATCCCCAACAATGTTCAGCCATCGCTGATTTAACTGTTGATACTCCTCGATCCTGGTTTTAAGTTCAAGTGTTACAGGATAACTGGTTATGTCCAGTCTCTCGAACGTCATTCGCATGCGGTGAAGTGTAGGTGGCATTACATCATCTTGACCTAGATCGTTTGTGAATAAAGATCCGGGTATTACCAGCCAGTTAGCTTCTTCACTGAAATTTAGATTCATCAAGTTATACTTATCTATAATCTGCGTCATATTTGTAAAGTTGTAATAGAGCTGGCTGGCTTGTTCTCCATCCTCAACCATCTCGTTTGTTATTTGCTCATTCTCAAGTATTCGATCAAACAAAATATCATTATTTATAATTGTACTTTTCATATCAACCATATCTTGTCGTACATTCATCGTTAGATACTGTTCATACATTCTTTTTTCTTTATAAAAGCTATAGGTTAGAACAAGTAATAATGCTAAGCCAATACAGCATCCAATCATTACGAAGCGTTTCTTTAAAATCATGGCAATTTGTTCTCCTAAGATTTTATAGTAAGAAGCACCTCTACATTTGTCTGGTAGAAGTGCCTTTATACATTATTTATCTGTAATTCAGTTGTGAGGTTTCTTAAAAATTGAATACTCAATATTTTCAAGAAGTTCTCCGTAATGCGTTTGGAGTAATTCAAGATATGTTACGTTGAACGTATACGTTCCGTTTTTATAGAAAAATATCTCTTCTCCAGATGTGTGATAGAATACTCCATCTACTTTGAGTGATCCGATAACATAAAAGGAAATTTCGTACATTGTTTTATACCATAATTCATATTGTTGATTATTCTCCAATTCAAAAGATATGGTTTGTTGATACATAAAATCCTCTTCTTGAAACATAGTTTCATAAGAAGCTGCTGGATGATCAGCCGGGAAAATATTATCATAAGCAGTTATTTTCAAACCACCGCTTAGATCAAACTCATGAATGAACAATGCATTGTGTTGTCGGTTCATATAATTCACTTCAAAACTCTTACTTTCAATTAATCTTTTCAACCATAAAGGATCTTGTTTTCCATTCAACTTCAGTGAATATTCCATAAACTTGTCTCCTCTACTTTAAGGGAATACTGATATGATCTTACCGTCCTTTTTGATTGCGATAACTTCTTCTAAACCTTGGATTTCCCATTCTTTAAATTGCTTAAGCAACGCAGAATCATCTCCAGACCACTTTGTTAAATTAATCACCACATTCTTGGTTTGTTGTTTAATCACAACCTTTTCTTGAACCTCACTCCAAATACCTCTAATACCTTTATTTTCAGTTGGTGCATAACAATCAAATATACGCCCTTCAATTCTAAAATCGGGATCTCTTTTGGAATCAATTCCATCACTATCTAAAACTTTAGGGTTCTGTTCAATCCGATATCCACTTCTCGCCAATTGATCAGCAGCATCATTTTCTAATTCTAAAGACTGTTTAGTCGCCTTATCCGCATTATTTGGAATTTTTGTTCTCGCTCCACTTGGTAAGGCCTCTGGATTAGGTGATTCACTTGGCTTTATTAGATCTCTGGGACTGTCAATTCCCTTTTGAGGCTCCTTCTTATCTCCCCCTGATCCCCCAGATCCAATGTCATCCTTCGAACGAAAAGCTCTGCCAAACAAAACATACGCCAAAGCCTGACCTGTCATCGCTCCACCGTAATATCCTGCTCCACTCTCATCGATCTGTTTCTTCTGCTCATCCACAAATTGCTCTATGTCAGATCTCGCGGTTCCCGTACCCCAGGCGGTATCCCATGCAAACTGAATACCACGCCCAACATCTACAACTTTGTCCACTGTCATGGCATATGCCACACTGCTTAATGTACTGAACGGGTTAGAGAAGAAAGCTTCTGCCGTCTGGCCCATTCCTGTTAATGTTTCTCCTACTGATTTATCAAGCAGCCCTACAGCGAAATTTCGCTTTAGCTCCTCTGGAATGTATAGCGCAACCTCTCCTGTGCCATCCGTTGTTCTGAAGTTCATGGCGATAAACGTAAACTCTTTCTGGATTTCGTCCAACAGCCCGAGTGTAGTCGGGAACACTTCTTTCACCTGCATAAAATCCCAAAAGAATCGCTCTCCTGTCACACCAGACCAATCGGACTGCAACATATAGATCGATTTTTCCAGTTCCCAGACCATTCGCTCCAGTTCCTGTTTCTTCTGTTGGACCAACCGGGCCTTTTCCTCCAATAGATCGGGATGTACCTCGATTCGCTGCATTTACTTTTCACCACCAACCTGACCTTAGTTTATGTACCTAAATTTTAACAAGTGGGAAGGAAGATTGGAATCAAACGGAAGGATCATTTCCTCAGAGGTTATCCGGTCGTTGGGCAACATCCTTGGGTAACTATTTTTGCACATTAATGCATGGATGAATGCCGTTGAGTCGACTGGGTATCTTGTACAAAAAGAACAACTTCTATCACAGATAGAAGTCGCACAAGATAACAATACAGCATGATTAAATCTTCTTTAAGACACTACAAATTGTACGACAATTGGAGTCCCATCATTTAATGCATCTCCACCGGGAATTGTAATTGTAGTCGTCGTAGCCGAGGATGTATCTGCTGTTTGCATAAGGCCATTAATATAAAGATTGTAGTAGTTGTAGGTGCCTGGAAATGCGGTTGCAGCTACACCAGCGTCGTTTGTAAAAGCAGTCGCAGCAATGGCAAACGTTGCCCCAGTGCCGGTCCCATCACCAATGGTTGCAACAAATCTTAAACTGTTCTGAAATGGTGTCACAAGTGGCATGTTTCTCACCTCCTACCTAACATAGTATATGTGGTAGGTTTGGGAGTAGTGAAGGCAAAGGAACCAGCAACTAAATCCAATTTTAACCATTTATAATATTGGCTGTTATTATAATTATCTCGATAGTGATAGGTGTCCCTGCAAAGATCACACCGTTTTGTGACGAAAAAAACAACCTCTCTGCACTTACACTGTATGAGTTTCTTGGTTGGACAATCCCGTTTATATAAAGATTGTTGAAACTAGTAAGTCCAACCCCGGCAAATTCGGTTATGCTGTCGCCATCGTCATTTGTGAATTCTGTGGCAGGAATTACAACCGATGCCGACAAATCCAGATCGGTATCCGGAAAATAGAAGTAACGGTTTGCCGTAGGAATGATTTCAATTCCGGGTACGGTGCCCGGCGGACCTTGCTCACCTGGGGGACCCGTTGGTCCTTGGACTCCGGGAGTTCCCGGTTGACCTGGCTCACCCTGAGGACCTGCGGGACCCTGCGCTCCGGGAAGTCCTGCTTGACCCGGTTCACCTTGAGGACCAGCCGGACCTTGCGCCCCGGGAACTCCGGGTTGACCCGATTCACCTTGAGGACCAGCCGGGCCTTGCGCTCCCGGAATTCCCGGTTGACCCGGCTCACCTTGAGGGCCTGCCGGGCCTTGCGCTCCGGGAGCTCCCGGTTGACCCGGTTCGCCTTGAGCACCTGCAGGACCCTGCGCTCCAGGAACTCCCCGTTGCCCCGATTCACCTTGAGGACCAGCCGGGCCTTGCGCTCCATGAAGCCCCGCTTGCCCCGGCTCACCGTGAGATCCGGCAGGGCCCTGGGCACCTGCCACACCTTGCGTTCCAGGGAGACTCACAGTCTCCAATTCGTGCTGTCTCAACGGAGCCAGCTGGGGGGCGGGCTCACAGCATACCGGGTTGCTGCCTACCCCTCTCGGTAATGCAATGACTTTTTTGTCACGGGCCATTTTCTGTGATCTTAATGGACGCTTCAGTGAGCAGCGCTTTTTCCGATAAGATCTGCGGATAATATGGCATTTCTTTCGTTTTCCCAAGTGTTTTTTTCTACATTTCAACGTAGAACGACTGGGCCTTAATTTGTTGAGGGTGGCTGTCCTCTTGTTCAGATACTTCAAAATGGTCATCTCCTTAGGCCAAGGCACACAGTATATATGCCCTATACTATGTCCTTAGCACATTCGGAGAGTGTGCGAATAACTATGAGGAAAGCCCAATAAAAAAGACAAGAGTCCTGCTGTAGTTGTCCTTTGTCTTGCCAGCATGGCTTCATTGTTTAATTATGAGGGAAGCGAAATACCCTTATGAAGCGGAGTTCAACTTCCTTTTTGCCGTCCAATAGCTCCAGCCTTGGAATACTACAAACAACGCTACTGCCATGATCAAACTTATCCCCATCTCCACCAATCGCTGCATATTCCCATTCAAGAAAACGCTGTACCCCTGAGTTACCGCGGAACTGAACTGTTCTGAGGCGAAAAATACATAATAGAGACTAAACATCAGCATATGAACAAAGGTATACACGATGGGGAAGGCAAAAGGACAGCGGGGGATGGGATGATCTATAATACAAATATTACCACACCACACAAGAGACAAATTCCGTGATAAACTAACGCTATGCTCCATTACAGCGACGATGCGTTGCTTGATAAGATTTTATATTGAAACTCGGAGGAATATGGATGAGAACGGCATTAACGAAATGGAACCGAATGAGTCTTATTAAACGAATTTTACTAGGAATTGTCTTGGGGATTGTCTTGGCCCTGATCGTGCCCGGTGCAACAGGAATTGCACTTTTTGGTTCCTTATTTGTCTCAGCATTAAAGGCGGTTGCTCCAATCTTAGTGTTACTTTTGGTGATGGCCGCTATATCCAACCATCGAAAAGGTGTTCAAACCAATATGAAAAGGATTATCGTCCTTTACGTTATGAGTACCTTTCTGGCTGGGCTGCTCGCGGTTGTGGCAAGTTTCTTATTTCCGGTTACATTGACATTGGTATCGGATGTGCAAGAATTGACTCCACCTGATGGCATTGTTGAGGTCCTGAAGAGCTTATTATTGAAGTTGGTTGATAATCCGGTAAGTGCACTGATGAACGCTAACTATATCGGTATTCTGGCTTGGGCCTTGCTGCTAGGTGTTGCTCTCAAAAGCTCGAGTGATAACACTAAAAACCTGATTACTCAATTCTCGGAAGCTGTATCGAAGATTGTGAAATGGGTAATCCAGTTTGCACCGTTCGGGATTATGGGTCTTATTTTTGACTCCATTACAACAAGCGGACTTTCGTCTTTGTTGGGTTACGGAAAATTACTTTCCGTTCTTGTTGGATGTATGGTGTTCACCGCGCTTGTTGTGAATCCACTAATCGTATATCTGAACATTCGTAAGAATCCATATCCCCTCGTCTTTCAGTGCTTAAGAGAAAGCGGGATTACGGCATTCTTTACACGAAGTTCTGCGGCGAACATTCCAGTCAATATGAGATTATGTGAAAAGTTAGGCTTGGACAAGGATACGTATTCGGTATCCATCCCGTTGGGCGCTACGATTAATATGGCGGGGGCAGCCGTTACCATATCGGTCTTATCCCTTGCAGCTGTTCATACGATGGGTATTCAAGTGGATTTTGGAACAGCGCTGATTCTCAGCGTGTTATCCGCTGTTGCCGCTACTGGCGCCTCGGGTGTGGCGGGTGGCTCTCTTCTTCTTATTCCTATGGCATGCAGCTTGTTCGGCATATCGAATGATATTGCGATGCAAGTCGTTGGGGTTGGCTTCATCATCGGAGTGTTGCAAGACTCATTTGAAACGTCCCTGAATTCATCCTCGGATGTCTTGTTTACCGCTACAGCAGAATACGCTAAGAAACGTAAAGAAGGTAAGAAAACAGCAGTTCAACTCTAAACCAACAGCAGTTGGCCTACCATATCCCCTCCTGGTTACAGTGAAAAAAGATCACATGATGACATGCGATCAACACCGTGGACCCGAGGGGATTTCTTCATTACAACGTAAAATGGAACAATAACTTCTGCAACATTTTTTCTCCATAGAAGAAGGCATGAGCGCTCCGTTTTCTTGCATCAGCGTTACACATTATTAAAAAATCCCCTTCAAGTAACCACATGTTCTGAACGAACACCGTTTACTTGAAGGGGATTGATCTGTACTCTACTTCTCGAATCGGAACCAGCCGAAGTCAAACTGACTGCCTGGCAGGAAGATAAAGCTTACTTTCTGCTCACCTTTCACCTGTTCAAGCTCAAACACCCGTTCTTCGTATCCACTCGACTGTGTGAACTCAACCAGCTGGTTGCTCTGTCCGTCCGCACCTGTGAAGCGAATATGAATCGTATTCTTATCAATCGGTGAATGGCCGTAGATCACGAGCTTCGACGTACCTTCTGCCGTAAAGTCCATGTTTTCAAACTCCAGTGACACATTGTTTCCGATACCTTCAACACGGTCACCCTCAATTTTGAACGTATCTCCATAGAGATGATCACAGGATGCAGCAGCATTCTGCTCGAAGGCCCGACTCTGACGTTCGAAGGAGAAGCCTTTAATATGAATCTTCTGCTTCAGTACAAAACAGATCGACGTAATTCCGCTAAGACGTTTGGACAATTGGTATGTCTCTTCCTGGTACACATTCCAAATGGACTCTTTGTCATACACCACATCCGCGATCATCGTACTTCCTTCTTCATCCGGCATACCTTCCCAGATCTGAATGAAGTAGTCCTCCGTAGACAACGTAAAGATTGGAATGGTAATCGTATCGGAACCGTATGGCCCGAAGTCAATATTGCGGAAGCCTACATGCGTCTCCCCGTCCCGACTTGTCGCTACCCCACGCTCATTGCCGTTACCAACCTCACCTTTGGTGTAATCGTACAGTCCGCCCGTGATGAAGCCGTATGGATCTTTGTATGCTGTACCCAGACCGTCCGCCTTGAACTCCAGCTGCGAGATCAGTTTCGTTTTATCCGTACCGTTGGTACTGGTTGCGCGAAGCCGGAACTCCCCGTCACCTATAGCCGATACCTTCACCGCATGTTGATGCTCACCGTTGTCGCCCGTTTCTGCTTGGACAGCTTCCACTTTAGCAATGTTGGACTCGATCCCCGCATCATTCACAACGGCCCACTCGATATCGCGATAAGAGGTGTTCTCCGGGTACAGCTTGGCGGTTACGACCAGCTCCGGGTTAGATGGATCGAGCAACTGTCCTGCTTTACTGATGATCTCAATTTTCCGCAAAGGAATCTCCTGAGCATTCCCCGTTAGCACCGGACGTTCTTCATTGTTCATGAAGACAGCTTTCGCTAGTTTCTCATCAACCAGTTCCGCATCCACAATACGCGATTCAAACTCAGCTACAGCCCCTTCCAACCCTTCGGAAGAAACTTCAATCCGCACCGTTCCAGGTTCATTCGTCGCTCCGATGATAGCCATCAGTTTGCCGCTGAACAGTCTTCTGCTCAACCCTTTGTATGGATCGTAGTCCGTGCTGTCCCCGTTATCCAGACCCAGCAATCGTCCTGCACCCGTCACCTGAACTTGTACGCGATTGTTCGCATTGTGAACCGGATTACCCGCCTCATCTTCCACATCAATTTCGACAAAAATGAGGTCTGTACCATTCGCTTGCAGCTGCTCCCGATCTGCTTGCAGACGAATTTTCTTCGCATCCGTATAGGATCTTTGCACATCGGTTGCAATGATCTGCCCGTTCTCATCATAGGCGATCGCTTTCAGCTCGCCCTCTTCATAAGGCACTTTCCACCAGCCGGATAGTTGTGTTCCATTGGCATGATCGATATCGTACGTGCCAATGGTTTTGCCATTGAGTTGCAGCTCAATCTTCGGTGCGTTGCTGCACACGCGTACATCAATGATCTGACCCGGGCTGAAATCCCAGTAAGGGAACAAGTGAACCATCGGACTTTTCTTATAATCCGTCCAAGCCGCTTGGTAGATGTAATAGGAGTCTTTCGGGAACGTTGCTGTATCCAGCTGTCCAAAATACGAATTCTTCGTATGATACGGTGTCGGCTCTCCGATATAATCGAATCCGGTCCACAGGAACTGGCCCAGTGAATAAGGCGTATCCCGCTCTGCCAAAATGCAGTATTCTGCCGACTTCGCACCCCAGCTCGTCGTACTGTTACCCAAAGCCGAGCACTGCTCATCATCATCTGCCAGAATCGGCTGTTCGAACGGGAAGTGATAAATGCCGCGGCTCTGCACCACAGAAGACGTCTCACTACCATAGATGATCCAATCCGGATGCTCTTCATGATGTTTGTCATAATATTTTTCCGCATAGTTGTAACCTGCCAGCTTCACGATATCTGCGCATTTTTGTGCATTTTCCCAAGGCATGTAGTTGGAACCAATCGTCACGCCAGCATTGCCTTTTGGATCAAATTCCAGCACATAATCCATCAGCATCCGGGTTACTTCCTGTCCACGCTCATCCGCATGGGTATCATAGATTTCATTCCCGATACTCCACATAATCAGGCTGGCATGGTTACGGTCGCGCTTCACCCAGCTCTTCACATCGGTATGCACCCACTCTGGGAAAAATCTCGCATAGTCGTATGGCGTTTTGGCACGTTCCCACATATCGAAGGCTTCCGATACTACCAACATCCCCATCTCATCCGCAAGTTCCATGAACTCTTTGGCAGGCATATTATGCGCGGTGCGGATGGCGTTAACACCCATTTCTTTGAGCAAAACGAATCTTCTACGCAATGCCGTCAGGTTAAACGCAGCTCCCAACGCCCCGAGATCATGGTGTTCACACACGCCGTTCAGCTTCATCTTAACTCCGTTCAGGTGGAACCCTTCATTGGCATCCAGCTTGATATTCCGGAATCCAATGCGCTGTGATACCGACTCCACTGTCCGATGTTCCTGATCCTCCGAGGTCAATCGCAGCTCCGTCACCAGTTCATACAGATGCGGTGCATCCGGGCTCCATAGGTTAGGATTCACAACCATAAGCTGTTGGCTATCTACTGATGCTGCCGCATTCTCACCCACCGAAGCCGTAACATTCGCTTGGCTGGATGCCACCACCTGACCTTCATACAAGATCGTATGCATCAGCTCTGCTTGTTGATTCTGTTCCAGGTTCAGCTCCGTATCTACTTCCACCTGCCAGCCATCCGGCTGCTGCTGAATCGATACATACGTTCCATCCGTCACGATGTGATTGCGGTCTCTCGTTTTCAGCCACACATGGCGATAGATTCCGGCTCCGGAATACCATCTGCTGTTCGGGCTCTGATGCACTACTTTGACTACAATCTCATTGTCGCCTTCCACCAGTGCATCCGTGATCTCATGTTCAAAAGCAGAATAGCCATACTTCCACTCCCCAACCAACTGCCCGTTCACATACACCGAAGAATCCATGTACACGCCATCAAAACAAAGCAAAAGCTGCTGCTCATCCTTCGTGTAATGGATCGTCTTGCGGTACCATCCAATGCTGTCCTCATACAGTTCAAGCGTATTATATATCAGCCAATCATGGGGAAGTTCCACAGGTTCATAGACCAGACCCGCAGGTTCCGTAACATCCAGCTTACTTTTCGCAAATTGCCATCCATCATTAAAAAGTCTCTTCTGATTCATGGTAGATTCTCACTTTCTTGAAGTAAATTATGATTGCGGTTACAACAGTAGATGTCGCTTTTTCCGAAAACCTTTTCGGTAATACACAAGTATGACTATAACACATAACCCGATTATACCATCAGTCTCTTTCCTGTACCTCCATTTCAGAAGATTTTTTAGCCAGATTAATGAACATTTTATTCCCTCCAAGCATTGTAACTTTCGATGACAACAAACCAAAAAGGCAACCCGTCTAACGGGTCACCTTCTATATCAATCCTTTAGCACGCCACTTCTTCTCTCTACACTCCTACACCAACCTTACTCTACTTCTATCCCTTGTAAAAAGGGTTCCACCCTATGCCTTTGCCCGATGGCATCGCGCCAGGCACCCCATCCGCTTCAAGCAGCGGACGGACAACTAACTTCACGGGCCACTCCCTGCTCTCGAATATCGCATGAGCGAGGGCGGCCCGATCAGATTCGGGAAGCTGCACATGTTGCAGCGCTTCCTTCCAAGCCTGCTCAGTGATCTCCCATAACTTCGTTTCCGGGATGTGATACACCTCGCTAAGTGCCTCCATGATCGCAGCCAGATTCACCTGCGTCCCCAAAGACTGCACATAAAAGATCAGCTTCTGGATCGTCTCGTTATACAGGCTGTTCGAGTAACCCGGCCGAATATGGTATGCAGGGTCTGCAATGCCATGCTTGTCCAGATAAGGCTGATGCAAACGCACCGAATCATGATCGCGGAACAATAGACCTTTTACCTGATTATCCCGTAACACCAGACAACAGTTCTGACCATGAATCTCAGGCACAACGCCCACCTTGAACAGACGTATCACGATGTCATAAAACGTCGTAGCTATACTGGTATAGAAGTCGAGGACATCCGTGCTGCTCAGGTTATCCCCCAGAATCTCCGTTAATAGATGATGCCCTTCCAGATTCACACCCAGTGCGGCCATTGGGATTACTTTGTAATCTTCATCCAATAACTCAGAGGGATACACACGAATCTGTGCAGCCAGATGCCGGGGATGATCATCGAACAGTCCCATGGATTCCGGCATGAAACCCCACCAGTTCGGTTCTTCACACATATACACTTTGTGCTTCAACGTCTCGTCACAGGCAACAGCTTGCCTTAGCATCCGTTCTCCAGCAAGACCATTCAGAAGTTTGACTACTGGAAGGTAACGAGCAGCCCCCAGAGACAGCACACTAACCGGTAGCTTGAGCATTAGGGTAGATTCGGTTGACGGAGCCATCGAGCGCAGAGAGGATGTGGCCTGTACGTCGCCCCCTTCTACATCCAATACGACAATGCTGCCTTCCTCGACCTCTCCAGTGAAACGGGGCAGGATCACATGTTCCAATTGCCATGGATGAACAGGCATCGGCAGATATTCGTCCAACGTGATCCCTTTGCGGGTAAACTCGGCTTCCACTACTCCACGCTGAACATCGTCTAACACGTCCAAAATGGACATCCCATCTTCGCAACCTTGCTGCACTGCATCCAACCGTATAGCCACCCAGCGCAGCGAAATCGCCTTCCCGAATTCCGCTGCATACCGTGTGACATCCTCTGCATTGAATCCCACTTTGGCTTTGGACGATGGGTGAAATGGACGATCCCGTAATGCCGCAACGCGCTCCCCCTTGATAAACCATTCATAAGCAGAAGCTGGGACGTTGGTGGACAGATACTGGACTTGTTCCCAGCCCAGAGCATACTGCTCCACAGCAATGTCCAGACTAGCAAGAAACTCCGCCACTCCGGGCTGCGCATAGGCCTCATCCGACAAAGCCTTCTGTAACACGGCACGTCCAACCTCTGCCGGAGAATCAAGGAGAACCCAGCTTCCATCTGTTTTCTCCTCGTAGATCGGTGAACCCTGGACCCACTGAATCCCCTGTCTCACCCCTTCTTCAACCAGACACAGCACGCCTTGAGTGTGTAATCTGTAGCGAGAAGCTACATTCTGATTAAGCTCTTCGCTGTCATATTCCTTATACAATCGCCGGAACGGTGCAGGTGCCGTAGCAAAATCAATAAATGGGTAATCCTCCAGTGGGAGTAATTGCTCCGACAAAAATGAATTCATCAGATCCGCCATAATCCGGCGTTCAGCAGCTTGCAGACTGGAACGCTTCATCAGTGTTGACATGATTATTGTCCTCCGTTAGATAATGGAATGCCGGGTGCGGATGCCCCAGAAAATCATGATGCGAGATGGTCCAGCAATAAGCCCCAGACTTTTCAAATACAACAATGTCTCCTACCCGTAGCAGCGCTACCTCCGCATCGGAATGCATGCGATCTTTGGGTGTGCATAGCTCACCTACGATATGGACTCGACGACCTCTTACCTCTGGCCGGGCAAATGAATGTTTCCAACGGTCTGTCCCCATAATCTGAAACGGGTGGTTATGTCCCCATGAAGCAGGCAGACGATTGTGGTGCGTACCTCCCCTTAACACGGCAAAATACTGACCATGAGAAGTTTTGATATCCGTAACCTCTGCTGCGTAATACCCATGGTCTGCCACCAGCAGTCGACCCGATTCGAAATACAGCTGGCCTCCGCGTGAAACAAGGCGCTGTCTGGCTTCACTTTGCTCCAGCAGAGAAGTGAATAATGGCCAGTCGAATCCGGGACTGCCATCATACGTGACACCGAATCCACCTCCTGCATTCACCACTTCCACAGGTAGATCATACTGCTGCTGCCACTGCTCCACCTTTTGCAAATACAGCTCGATCATCTCGGCATGCAGCCTGGCATCCATATTGTTGGACAAGGAATGGAAATGGAACCCGCTTAACCGAACCACACCCGCGCCTTCCACACGAATGAGTTCAATGGCTTCTTCCACTGCCTCTTCATCGATTCCAAAAGGACTCGGCCCACCACCCATAACAATCTTCGTCCGAGGTAACGTACTGCTTCGCAGGTTGATTCGGAGCAGTATGCGCACTTCCTGCGCTTGCTCCGGCTTCAGTTCCCACTCTTGCTTCTGCCTGCTCCCCTGCACCTGATCATGCTCATGTTCCTTCGCTCTTTCTTTCGCAATCGTGATAATCCGCCGCAACTCCAGCCAACTTTCCACATGAATGTAACTCACGCCATTCTCGATGGCTAGCCTCAGTTCGCTCTCCTTTTTACCCGGACCTCCAAACAGAATCGGAATCTCTCGGCTTACCGCTCTAACCTTGAGTAGCTCTCCAATCGAAGCCACTTCAAAACCCTTCACCAATGGAAGCAACGCCTCAATGATCCGCGGATCTGGATTCGCCTTGATGGCGTAAAACAACTGTGTGTTTCCGGGCATACAGCCTAACATCTGACGTACCTGTTGCTGAATGCCAGCCAAGTCGTAAACGTACGCACATACCGGTTCTTCCATCCCGCGTTGCAGTTCATCAATCGCATGCCATACACTAGGTTTCATATCTGCCCACCCGCATTCCTGTAGTCATTCCGTTTTTGAGCATATGCCCGAAACGCCGTATTCCGATCATCACCAAGCACGTATATATGTACTCCCCGCTCAGCCCAAAGCGACATATCCTCCACACCTCTGGTGACCGTTGCATAAGGTACTTTGCACTGCTGGGCAGTAGCATGCAATTCATCCAGCGCACGTCTCACATCCGGGTGCTCTGTCTGCCATGGCACGCCGAGGGATTGCGACAGATCCGCCGCTCCTTCCAATACAAAACTCACCTGTGGGTGAGATAGAATCTGTGCACTTTGCCGAACTCCCTCCGCACTTTCAATCATAGGTACAACCATCACTTGTTCGTTCGCTTCCCCAATATATCCCGTGAGTGGATATTTCCCGAATACACCGGGACGACCACTATTCAAGCTACGCATGCCAACCGGATGATAGTAGGCGTGGCGAACCGCTTCTTCCACCTGCTCCAGTTGCTCGACATGCGGAATGACGATGCCTTGTGCGCCGCAGTCCAGCACTTTGAGAATCTCCGCTCTCTCCACCTTCGAGATCCGTACCAACGGGGTTAGGCCGACCAGCTCCGCAGCACGAACCAACTCTTCCACCGACTCCATCGATGTTGCGGCATGTTCCAGATCAATAATGACAAAGTCATATTCCGCATGTCCGATCATCTCGATGATGATCGGGTGTGGTATGGATACAAAAAGACCATATACGGGCTGTTTGCGTGCAATTTTTTCCTTCAGCGTGTTAATCCTCATTCGACGATTCCCTTTAATTCGGGTGTTCTCTCTGATTCAAGTGCATCCTTTGATATCTTGAGCGGATTGCTCGCTTTGCGGAAATATAACTCCCCGTCCCCATACAGACGGCGCTTGGTCATCTCTTCGATCAGTGCATCTTCGGCAAAAAGGTCAAATGCAGCGAATCGCTCTTCGTACTCCGGGTGCTGCTTCTGATAATCCACAATCACACCTGCGCACAGCTGCCAGAACGCTTCCTCCGACAACCCAAACTTCTCCAAAGCCAGCGCAATATCCGTCATACAGATAAAAAAGAATGCATCATATGTATAGTCACGGACTTCCGACACATCGCCTGCATAGATGAAGGAATACCGATTGAACTTGCGATGAGTTTCGGGCTCTGGATTCAGTTTCGGTGCCCGTTCCGGGTACAACAGTTGATCCGGCACATAGCGAACACCATCATGCAAATCCTTGATAATAATTCGTTTGGGCAATTCATCTTCCAGTACCAAAATGATATTCTGAGCGTGAGATTCCAGCGCAATCCCGTGTGCATAGAGCAGATGAATAATCGGCAGTGTAACTGTGCGAACAAGGGCCTCGCTCCACTTTTCCACACCATGTCGTTCTACAGCATCCTGAATAAATGGAATACCATCCGGCTGCACCAACATCAACGCATTCAGCGGCCATGCTGTCTCGCCTTCCTTCAGATGAACCGATACATTCTCCCGCCAGATCGCACCAAGTGTGCCGTAGGCTCGTCCATATTGGGTTGCAGGCAACAGTTCATAACGGAATGACAGTCCCATGATTTCTTTCAAAATGCCAAACTGAGCCTGCTGCAACAGCTCATCCTCACAAACGAGTTCTTCCAGCCAATCGCTGATCAGCGGTGCGTTCTGGGTCGTATGCTGTGCCAGAATACGTGTGCTCGACGTGTTGGTGATGCTAAGGGCCAGCTTGATGTATGGGGCTTCCGGGTTCACCCGGTTCGAGAGTGAACGGATCGACTGCTGTGCACGATAGGGCGAAGACGATGGACCAAGATACACAATGTCCCCATCCATCCGTTGACGGGCAAATACCGATTCCAACTGATGCTCCCACTGCCATGGATGAACTGGTATGAACACATAGCGATCACCAGCGTCAGCACTTATTTTTCCATCAACCTTGCTGCCTTTGCTACCTACGCCAGAGCCTATTGAGCTATCATGAACAGCTGTTATTTCACCAACCTCGGCACTGCTCTCAAGCTGATCTGCACTCGTCGCATATGCGTTAACGTTCTCGGCCATGTCCGTACGACCTTGTTGTTGCAGGATCTGTTGAAATCGTTGCATATCCTCTGCCGTCAGATGTTGCCCCACCAGTTTTTCAGAGCTATACCCTGCGGATACAGCGGTCTGAGCCAATTCTTTTTTCACAGCAACCCAGACTAATGCAACTTCCGTGTTAAATTCAGGGCCATAAGACAGATTGTCTTTCAAAGAAAATCCCAGCCTCGACTTATAACTCGGATGGTACAGATGACCGTCAGTCATATGACTTTCGAGCGCATCATAATGACGATCTTCACTCGGAATGTTCATGGGCAATATCGCCCGGCATTGACTATCCTTTGCCATCGTTTCGAGCAGTTCCTGGATAAAAGCCGTCACATTTGCACCCTTCAAAGCATTCAGCACGATTTCCTCCAGAAACAGATCCAGATCGGTGCAGCGGACGCCTTCCCTTTGGATCGAACCCTTCTTCACCTTCACTCGGCCAAAAGAAAACTTCCGTTCGGCTTCACACGTGTACGCCACAGGTTTCCCTGACGATGTAAGTCCCTCGGTTCGCCATTCGCTCCCACTTACATGACTGTCCAGAATGCCTTCGAACCACATCGCCTCCAACGTCTGCCGCATGATCCGTTCCTGTACACCCACGTAG
The DNA here is from genome assembly GCF_057334655.1 of Paenibacillus sp. AGC31. NCBI lineage: Bacteria > Bacillati > Bacillota > Bacilli > Caryophanales > Paenibacillaceae > Paenibacillus > Paenibacillus sp. AGC31. Next base: position 115,773 of record NZ_JBHFJH010000024.1, on the reverse strand, counting down.
GCTGCTTCTGTCCTGCCGCCTGCTTCAGCCCTGTATCCCACGACTCCCACGTACTTCACTCCCCATTCGTTTCATTACATTGCTCACCGGCACGTAGGCCGGGGTCTGGCTGATCCCTCTTAGACAACTCACCAAGTTTTGTTTGGCCAGAAAAGCATCCGTTGTCAGCAGATGTTGCACATATGCATTGCCCGTTCGTTCCAGTTCATCTACAAGTACCTCACGTACCTGCTTCCAGAAATGCTCCTCGAATACGTTCACATCTCGCGCCATGGCATGAATTAGAGAACCCAGATGATTAACGATAAAATAGTAAGAAGTCCGCGCCCAGGCTTTCTCTCGCGAATAAAATAATAAATCGGACGCAGCACGATCCTGCTCACTTATAAGTTCCTCATCCACACTGACTCCTTCCAGATCGCGGACGATAAAATCAACAGGCAACCCATCCTTTAAGGTCACAAGGGTATTCTGCAAATGAGCTTCAAAATGAATGCCTTTCTCTCCCGCCGCCCGTACAATCGGCAACAGAGAACATTTCAGATAACGTTCCAGCCAACGCTCGGCAATGTCACGTCCACCACCCAGCATCGCCATCAGTCTCGACCGCATCCTGGGAAGCGGTGCTTCAACCAGACTGGATAAGACATACGTATGCTCAACATCAAACTCAATGGGTCGATAAGCTATCGTAAACAGACTGGTTAACTCTTCATCTTCAAAAGCACAAGTCGCTACACCCGTCTCATACGCAATATGTGTGTTCGCTTCAGCACCGAAGCAGTCATGCTGCCTGACGTATTTGGAGGCATCCAGTGTTCTGCGCATCTGCTCAGCACTGTTGGTGCGAATCATGTTGGTGATCTGCATATTCAGTGACAGCTTGATATTGCAGTTCCATTCGGGAACATAAACCGTACGAACCGAAGAGGTTGGATAGACGGTAGGCCCCGCACTACCAAGCAGAATTAATTTTTCATCTCGAATATAGTGCTGTACCTCTGACAACCGTGATATGTATGCGTATTGCCATGGATGGACAGGCAGCAGCCCATACATCTCACTCTTTTCTTTTAAAATAGGCTCCACATGGCTCCACAGTAAGTCTTGCAAATCCATTGCCGCCTCGTCATCGACCCATTCCTGAACGTAGACATCCTGCCTCACGGCGATATAACAGAGTTGAAATGATGTCCGTAACTCCGGACTGTACTTCTGCACATCCTGCTCGCTGAAGCCTTTGGAGTTCTTCGGGAACGGATGGAACGGATGACCATACAACAGTGACTGTTCCGATGTGCGATAGTCGTGGATATCGAGACCGGCTGCTTGTTCGATATACAACGTGAGGTTGCCCACACTGTTATCTACCTTTTGTGCAAAATCTTTGGCATACGTCGCCTCTACGCGATTCGTATTCTCATCCAATGGATGTACATTCTCCAGCTCAAGTGAACGCTTCATTTCCATCACACTTTTCTTCATTCCATGCTGGTCCGAACTCGCTCCCTGTTTCCCATTCCCGCTTAGCTCAGATGTGATCCAACGAACAAGGTCACGATAATGCACCGCTTCCCTGCCAGATTCCATGCTGAGGTATTCATGCTCCCCCATGGCAGAGTAATAAGACAAGCGTCCTGTCACCGTCACCCCGCTGGCTTGAAAAGCAACAGCGTACGTCAGCGTATTTGAATTGATCCGAATATCGTTTTCCTTCTCTAGCGCAAGCTCACGGATGTAACAGTTCAGCAGCAGTTTGCATGAATGTTCATGGGCCTGCTGCTCAGCCTCAGACCGGAGCTTGTTTTCCATCTCGAACAATGATGCCAACCTTCTTTCGGGTTATAAGTAAGACCAGGGGAAGTGTAAGCAGTATGGCGCAGCCAAGTCCGATACAAATCTCTTTGAGCGCTCCCCATTTGGCCATCTCCATGGACGTTCCTGCCCCGGCAAGCCATTGCCAACGCATATCGTAATATAGGGTCAAGCCCATCACCGCAAACGAAGAAGCGAGCCGCTCAATTGTGGTCGATAACACCGAGCCTTCATGCATGTCTTCCTCCGGTAAAGCCTGTAAACCAATAGCAGAGATACTCATGCCTGACAGACCAACGCCAATTCCCCGGCACGCCATGAGCATACCGATGATCCAGATCGATGCTCCCATGGGTAGAACCGCAAACGACAGAATGGATATCGACACCAGCAACGTGCCCCATGCGATAAAATGTATGGACCGACCTCGGTCCAGCAAGCTGCCGCCAATCCACATGAACAGACTTGTGCAGATGGATAAGGGAATGAACAGCGCACCGGACATGGCTGGTGACAAGTGGAAGACATCCTGGAACAACAATGGCAATGCAAAGATCACGCCAAACATCACACAATCCTGAATCGTCGAGATCAGCACGGTCAGCGGAAAGACGGCATTACGCCGCAGCAACTGGTATCGGATCAATGGTTCCTTGCGACCGTTCTCTGTCTGGATAAAACGAATGAGTAATACCACACCCAGTGCAATCAGCAGCCAAGGTACCCATACCACCACAACAGGACTCGCGTACAACTGTACCCCCAGACTAAGAGCACCTACAGCACTGATCAGCATTATCACACTGGATGGATGCCATTTTTTCCTGCGGGCAGGGATATAGGTCTGAATGACTCGACCGCACCCAATGAACGAGAACACTGCCAGCGGAACATTGAGCCAGAACAGCATTTCAAGCCGTCCATACTGAATAATGAAACCACCCAGTGTTGGTCCGGCAGCCGGAGCCAGCATAAGCAGCAAGCCCCACGCTCCGGTAATTCGCCCTCGTACCTCCGGGCCGTATACATCAAACAACAGCACAAGTGATAACGGAATCATCAGCCCCGCGGCAACGCCATGCATGAAACGAACCAGCAAGAGTACTTCAATAGAGTGATAAAACAACGCACCTGCTACCGAGAACAGTCCATAGATACTGATGCCCAACATATACGTCTGCTTACGCCCTAGTCGGTCCACAATCAGGGAAGCCAGCGGCATTGTTAACGTCATAGCCAGCATGTACAGCGCGATGATCCATCCGCCTGCTGTCGTAGAGATCTGATAATATTGCACAAAATAAGGCAGCAGCAGGTTAAATGCACTGTTCGTCAGCACCAGCGAAAAGGCACCGATCAGAATCGCGAGTAATACTGCATGCCTCTTCATCAGGGAAAGCTTCAACATGCGGCTGTTGCCAGGGCAATCGCTTCAGCTACCGATTTCTCAAAGATCGCAAGGATTGCACCCGATTCTTGTTCCGTAATATTCAGCGGCGGCAGAAAACGAACAACAGCTGAATGACGCCCGCCCAGTTCTACAATTAATCCATTCTTGAAACATTCACGCTGAATAGACTCAGCCAGCGCACCATTAGGCAGATAATGACCCAGACGATCCTTGCGTCCCATTGGATCAACCACCTCAACGCCAATCATCAGTCCTCTACCTCGCACATCACCAATCTCTGCATACCGCTCTTTCATTGCATTCAGTTGATTCATGAACTGCTCACTGCGTAGATGCACGTTGTGTAAAACATCCTGTTCCCGAATATAACGAAGTGTCGCAAGTCCCGCTGCCATGGCTAGTTGATTGCCACGGAACGTGCCTGTGTGTGCACCAGGTTGCCATTGATCCAACTCTTCCTTATAGATGACGACAGACATGGGCAGACTTCCGCCAACTGCTTTGGAGCAGATGATTACATCAGGTACAATCCCGGCATGTTCGAACGAAAACATTCGCCCTGTCCGTCCGATGCCTGTCTGCACTTCGTCGATGATAAGCGGAATGCTTCGCTCTGCCGTGATTCGGCGCAGCTCCCTAAGCCATTCAATATCTGCCGGAATGGCTCCACCTTCACCCTGTACCGTCTCCACAATAACCCCACACGGTGCGGCAATACCGCTCTCGCAATCATCGAGCAGGTTCTCGATATACTGTGCGCTCAACCGGGCCGTCATGCCTTCACCAACACCAAATGGGCAGCGGTATTCATAAGGAAACGGCAGGAAATGAACATCGGGTAACAGGCTTTGCAGATGTTGTTTCTTGCTCAGGTTGCCACTCATCGACATTGTCGCTTGGGTTGAACCGTGATAACCTCCCTGAAAGGCAAGAATAGACTTGCCACCTGTCGCATGTTTGACCAGCTTAATGGCTGCTTCTACTGCATCCGCTCCGGTTGGACCACAGAACTGGATTTTGGCTTTATCTCGCATCTCTGCCGGAAGAATGGAGAACAATTCTTGCATATATGCAAGCTTCAGCGGTGTTACCAAATCCAGTGTATGAAGCGGAATCTGCTGATCCAGCACATCTCGAATGGCGTTGACCACCGTGTCATGGTTATGCCCCAGTGCCAATGTTCCTGCACCAGCCAGGCAATCGTAGAATACGCGGCCTTCCGTATCGGTAATCTTCACCCCATGGGCCTTGCTAATGACAAGTGGGAAATGTCTGGGGTACGATCTTGCATTGGACTCCTTCTCATTTTGCATCTTCAGATATTCCGTCTGCACCTCTACTGACATAGCCCTCTAACGCTCCTTATAATCGATTCAGGCTGAACCAGCTGCCTGTAACTCTTGTTCTGCATCTTTTATCCGTTGTTATACGTCTTATATTCGAGTTGCTCCTGACACAGGTATTCCAGGTATAACCGAACCACATCACGAGTTGTTCCACCATGGGGAAAGACGTGGTGTGTCAGATCTGGCAAGGCGTTCACTTCCAGGATGCCTCCCTGATCTCTGGAGATCGGCGTGCGGATATCACAACAACGAACATCAACTCCTGCTACATCGATCTGAAGAGTCTTTGCCGCCTGAATGATCATTTGGGCATTATCGGGATGAATGATTTCGGTACAATCCTTGTAGAATTCACTGATTTTTCCGGCGGCTGAGTTACGAAGATCGTATAACTCGATTTCTTTTCCGGCGGCAGGAACTTCATCCAGAGTTGTCCCTTGTGCATGCAATACCTCTAGCACTCGTTCCGTTTCTGCATCAACCTGAGGAAAAGCTTCATACTCGCCAATGTGCGTCATCTCGATTCGATCCTGATTCAACTGCTCTATCAATGCCCGAACGGTTGAAGTTCCGTCTCCCTCGACATAGACAGGCCGATACTGGTTCACAGCCGCCACTTCACCGTTGATGATCAGCACTCTGTAATCGATTCCGGTTACATATTGCTGCAACATGATGCTGCTGCCATGGACACTCGCAAGATAAATGGCTACCTCCAGTTCATCTTCGGTACGCACATCCAGCGTCACGCCCATGCTGCTGCTCGCATCCAGCGGTTTCACCACAATGGAGCCGTATCTATTCAGAAAATCTGCTGCATTGCTTCCCATCCCCGGGATCACGATAAACGATGGTACAGGCATCCCCTGCTCATGCAGCAACATATTGCATGCCTGCTTGTTCTTCGCGAGCAGTCCAGCGATTAAGGGCAGATGGTGAGATCTGGTTTTGTTAATGATGATCTCTTTGTCCCCTACAGACAGCTTCAGAAAATCTTCGCATCCCTCAAGAAGTGGCTCACAGGTGATGCCCATTTCTCTCGCTTTGCTTATAATGAGTCGGTTTTGCAGATTATGAATCCCTTTCGGAAACACTGAAAATCCTCCTCGATTCGAATGAAGGTACTCGCTCCTATATAAGTTGAATTAAGGATTATTTACACCGAAACTACAATGACAGAACAACCTTCCAATCGCTGTTATCCCCAGATTTTTTCGATTCCCTTTTCTCAATGGAAAAATCCGGGGATAAAGGCGAACGCTTCGCTTTTTCAGGTTTTTTCTGTCCTCTCCGTTGCATGTAAATGATTAATTCAACTTATATTGCTCATACGTTCATCAATTTTTATTGTAATTTAATATTGATAATGATTATCAATATCATACAAAATCTATTTTATGGCAATTCGAGTTATATTGTCAATAATAAACTTTTAAGGAAAAATAAGATTGAATTTAGTGTGGGTTTGAGTCGCCGTATGTGGTTTAGGATCGATTAATAGGCACAACAAACCAGGCAAGCCTGGGACATGGTTTAACCAATAGCTTGCCTAATTTGTTATCTGTATGCTATGCAATGGAGTCGATGTGGAGTTTTGAATAACTGTTGAACGAATCAAGAGCGGACTTTTTGATCCTCAAGCCAGCTGAGTGTAACGCTGTTCCCCATTCAGCTTCCTCCCTCTTCCATGCGGGATGCAGGTTGGTGTACCGAACAACGGATCAACTGCAATCTCACACTCCATCTGGAAGACTTTACGGACCATGTCCTGTGTAACGATATCCTCTGGTTTACCTTCCGCGTAGATCGACTTGTTGTGAACAGCCACAATGTGATGCGCATAACGACATGCCAGATTCAGATCATGAAGTACCATGACAATCGTGCGTCCTTCCCGTTCGTTCAACTCAAATAGCAGATCAAGGATATCAATCTGATGTGTCATATCCAGATAGGTTGTAGGTTCATCCAGCAGTAGCGTTTCGGTGCCCTGCGCAAGTGTCATTGCAATCCAGGCACGCTGACGCTGTCCACCGGACAGTGCATCCACAGGCCGATCCGCGAGTTCAGTCAGATGTGTGGATTCCAGTGCCAGCTTGACCATGCGCTCATCCTCTCGTGACCATTGCTTCAGCCATGTTTGATGTGGATAACGTCCTTGCTTAACCAGTTGGTTCACCGTCAGGCCCTCCGGAGCGGTCGGACCCTGTGGCAGGATGGACATGCGTCTTGAAATTTCCTTGGTCGGCAGCTTTGCAATCTCTTCACCATCCAGCAGCACCGAACCGGAGCTGGATTTCAGCAACCGGGCCATCGTACGCAGCAGCGTAGATTTACCACAGCCGTTGCTGCCAATCAGGACGGTAATCTGTCCCTTGGGAATGGTCAGGTTCAAATTTTCAATAATAGGATCTGCTCCATAGGAGATCGTAAGCTCCTTGGCTTCCAGAATACTCACAGCTCGCTCCTCCTCAAAACTGATTTCGATTCTTGAACAACAAATACAGGAAAAATGGTGCGCCTACGCCTGCGGTGAATACCCCTGCGGGAACATCTAACGGTAGAAAAGCGGTGCGGGCAATCAAATCTGCTGCAAATACAAGCAAAGCACCGACTAGGCCAGACACAATTAACATACTGCCGAACATCCGTCCAACCATTTTCCGGGCAATATGCGGAGCGATCAGGCCAACAAACCCAATGGTTCCGGCTACTGCAACGGCAATTCCCGCCAGCAATACACTGCATAACAACAACGCCGAACGATGCCGTTGAACGGTAACACCCAATCCCGTAGCCAGATCATCCCCGAACTCCTGTGCATTCAGGCTACGGGCGAACCAGATCGCCAGCGGTACAACGATTACGATAACCGGTAAAATCGTTTGGACATCAGTCCACGATGCTCCATATACACTTCCTGTCAGCCAGATATAGGCTTGACCTGCCGTGTAGAACGGACTCAGGATCAGCATAAAGGTGGTTCCGGCTCCGGTAATAGCTGAAACTCCAATTCCGATCAGCACCAGACGGATTGGACTGACTCCCTTTTTCCAGGCAAGCACGTAGATGATCAATGCCGTCACAATTGCGCCAGCGATGGCGAACAATGGCAACAACTTGATACTTACCGCTCCACCCAGCAACGTAACAAAACCTACAGCTGCAACGGCCGCGCCGCCGGTGATGCCGATGACATCCGGTGAGGCCAGCGGATTACGGATAATACCTTGCAGAAGTGCGCCTGACATCCCGAGGGCTGCTCCTACGAGCAGAGATAATAACACCCGTGGCAGTCTTAAGGTCAGTACGACGAAGTCATGCTCCCCTTCATTCAGACCGAATATCGTTCGAAGCACATCCAGCGGAGAGATAAAGTCACTGCCCATACTGGTACCAACAACTCCGGCCACCAGGAACAAGAGGATACACGTGCCGATGACAACCAATGATTTTCGTTCCATTTGCACCGAAACGGTGTCTTTTTTGTTGCGGAAAGTCAACAGCTTCCTCATATCTTCGTCACCCCCTTACGGGCAATGTACACGAAGAAGGGTCCGCCAATCAGTGCAGTCATGACACCAAGTGGAACTTCCTGCGGCATAATCACCAGCCTTGCCACCACATCCGCAGACAACAGCAGAATCGCTCCCCCTACAATAGAGTAAGGAACGAGCCAGCGGTAATCGTTGCCTACAAGTGCACGCATGATATGTGGGACAACCAGACCAACGAGCCCGATCGAACCGGCTACGGCAACCGAACCACCCGCCAGCAATACCGTAACAATTCCCATGAGCACCTTGACCAAAAGTACATTCTGTCCCATGCCTTTGGCGATATCATCACCCGTCAAGAGCAGATTGATGGCTCTGCCCATGAACAGAGAGACAATGGCTGCGGCTGTCATGTACGGCAGAACAGGATATAACATATCCAACGTCCGACCACTTACTGAACCGGCAAGCCAGAACAGTACATCCTGCAATCCGGTTCCATCCAACACCAGAATGGCCTGTGTGAACGAGGCAAACAACGCTGAGATAGCCGTACCTGCCAGTACAATTTTGATCGGTGTCAGGCCATCACGACCGAGGGAACCCAGTGCGTATACAATCGCCGCGGCAACCGCAGCTCCGGCAAAACCAAACCACATCATGGTAGTGAGCGAAGATACGGACAATACCACAATAGCAATGACAATAAAAAAGATCGCACCTGCATTGATCCCGAATACACTTGGTGATGCCAGCGGGTTACGTGTCAATGCCTGCATGAGTCCGCCCGACACGGCCAGACTTGCTCCCACGACGGCAGCAATAACTGTACGTGGCAACCGTTCCGTCAGCAGAACCACATGTTCCACAGAACTCTCGTCATAGAATTGCAATGCTTCCCATGCCATCTGAAACGTGATATGTGTACGTCCCAGAATCATACTGGCTAGGCAAGCAAGTAGAAGTAATATGAATAAACCAGCCAGTCCATAGATCTTGGCGCTTGCCTTTGTAAAAAGGGGAAACATACTCTCACTCTTTCATCTGTAAAATGATAAAAGACCTGCCTGCCCATACACTTCGTTAACGAATGTCCTGGTGCATGGCAGGTCCTGCTCCTGTTAGTTAGTTCAGGTTGAACTGCTTATATAGATCGTCCAGCATCATGTTGGCCGATGTGTATCCACCTGCCATGTTCCAGGCCACTTCATCGACCTGAACCAGTTGGTTGTTCTTGACTGCATCAAGGTTTTTCCACAGTGGACTGCTGGTCCAATCATCATAATTTTTCTGAATGGCATCGGTTTCTGTACCTGAGTTGAAGTTAAAGATCATGTCTGCATTCATATCCGGAATGTTTTCTTTGGAAGTCAATTCAACTCCCCATGTGTCTGCGTCATGTCCCGCTGGTCTCGTGAACCCAAGTTCTTTCAGAATCTTACCTGCGTATCCCATGTAGAAAATACGAACCTGATCGGCTCTAAAGTTCGTGATGGTTGCTTCAATCGGCAGACGATCCCCCATTTTCTCTTTAAAATCAGCTACACGGCCATCCCAATCAGACAACAATTTATCCGATTGCTCAACCATATTCATCGCTTCCCCAACAGTTTTCACCGTTTCTTTCCAGTCAAAAAGCGTCTCCGTCACTACCGTTGGTGCGATCTGCGACAGTTGCTCATAGATTTCTTCATGTCTGATCTTCGTAGCAATAATCAAGTCCGGTTTCAACTTGTTGATCTCCTCCAGATTGGGCTGGGATTCCTGACCCACTTGGGTTACTCCATCCAGATCTGCTCTCAGATATTCATATACCGGCTGCTGAACCCATGATTCCACCACGCCTGTCGGTTTCACGCCAAGTGCAACAACGACATCATTTGCACCCTGGAACAGTGTCACTATCTTTTGCGGGGTTCCCTTGATTGTGGTTTCGCCCATGGCATGTTTGATCACTCGGGTCTGATCTTCAGCCGCACTGGCGGTTGTATCACTTTCATTATTGCTCTCATTGCTGCTTGCAGCTTGGCTGGACGTATTCGTTGTCTCGGCACTTCCACCCGAAGCACAACCAGCAAGTAGTGAAATCATCAGAAGAAGTGCTGCATAAATGTATAGCTTTTTCTTTACTTTATACATGAAATCCGTCTCCCCTTTTTTATCTAAATGATATTGAATCTCATTATCAATTGTATTGTAATGGAGATGAAATCATTATACAAGCATTTTATTTGGAAAAACTTCTCACTCCCTGTCGAACTCTGTAACTTCATAAAACAACATTAAATAAAGATATATTAACCCAACCAATACAATATATATGAATACAATACGCCTCCACATAAACCATATATGTAATTTGTTCTCTATCACTTAACATGCACATTTCTCTTCTTACTTGTAGCTTCATCTAATACATGTCCTTTTGGCTAGTGAATAATTATTCATTCATATGCGTTTAACTGATGAATCAACTGTAAAACAATTCCTGTAATTTCTTGTCGTACTATGTTAGATTATCCATTGGAATAAAATCACATCTATAGATAGGGGAATTTTTAACGTGAAAAAATCTTGGATTTTATCATTTATTATGAGTTTTGTATTGCTCGGCGGGGTGTTCGCACCTGCAGGGTCCTATGCCGCTGCTGCGGATGACTCAACCACTACATATTCGGAAGACGAATACTATGAAGAAGTTGACACGTCAGAACAAGAACCGATTCCTACAGTCGAAGAAGAAGATTTCCTCAACTACCTGGATGCATTGACTGATCCTGCCGTATACGAGAAGAAAGCCTTGAATGCAGTGGGTGGCAGCACGTACATCACATCTTCCAATCGCAAATCCTTCTATCTGAAACTAAATAATACAGCCATCCCTAACTACACCAAGTATGTCTCCATGCTGAAACAGATCAAACCGGAGAACGCTGAACTGAAAAAAATCCATGCCAAACTGATCAAAGGCAGCTATGCTCAGCTTGAAGGATATCAATTGTTCAAAAAGTCTGTTGCCAAAACGAAAGTAAACAGCAAGCTCCTTAAACAAGGTAATGACAAGATTGCATTAGGAATCAAAAGCATTCAACAATACCATGCTGAAATTAAAGCCTACGGCGAAAAACTCGGCTACCAAATGTAAAACAGCCACACATGTATAACGTCAGACTACACTATTCTGGCGTTACGTGTGAATGGAATCATCGTTTTATCCTTTTTAAGAATTTTTGAAATTTAAGGAAAAAAAGTGTTTTCTTTTGCTGCGTTAGTTCGTATAATAGCACTATAATCAAAAGGCTATGCTGCCGAAAGGTACAACCTCGTGAACAATTGAGGTTGTGCCTTTTTTGCGTTTAATGGCCACTTTTATCTGAATTTCATCATCTGACGAGGAGTGATTTACATGATTCTTGAAGCCATCTACCACCGCCCCAAACTCAATTGGTCTTATGCTTATGACCGCTCGACCATGCACCTCCGACTTCGGTCCAAACGTGGGGATCTGGATGCGGTGATTGCCATTACCGGTGACAAATATGCCTGGGATCGGACGATCACACATATCCCCATGCACATCTTTGCCCGGGATGAAATGTTCGATTATTGGGAAGCCGAGACTTCACCTCCCTATCGCAGATTGCGGTATGGATTCCAACTGATTCAGGGAGAGGAATCAGTCTGGATGACAGAACGCGGATTCGAGCAGGCGCTGCCTGATCATCCACTTGAATTCTTTGATTTTCCATTTATGAATCCAGTCGACATTTTTGAACCGCCTGCCTGGGTTAAGGACGCTGTGTTTTATCAGATTTTCCCTGAACGTTATGCCAATGGCGATCCATCCATCAGTCCCAAAAATGCAGAACCCTGGGGAGGAGAACCTACACCGGTGAACTTCTTCGGCGGTGATCTCCAAGGTGTGCTGGATCATCTGGATCATATAAGTCAGCTCGGCATCAATGCCATCTACTTCTGTCCGCTGTTCGAGGCCACGACGAATCACAAATACAATACAGGCGATTACATGAAAGTTGATCCTCACTTTGGAACCAATGAACAGTTCAAGGCGTTCGTGGACGCTTGTCATCAGCGCGGCATACGTGTCGTTCTGGATGCGGTGTTCAATCATTCCGGCAGAGAGTTCCCTCCTTTTGTCGATGTCATGAAGAATGGAGCCTCTTCCCCCTACGCAGACTGGTTCTATATCAAGGACTGGCCGCCACGTGTGGAAGATGGCATACCGACTTATGACACTTTTGCCTTTGAACCGCTTATGCCGAAGCTAAATACAGAACACCCTGAGGTGAAGGCATATCTGCTGGAGGTAGGACGTTTCTGGATTGAAGAGATGGACATTGACGGCTGGAGGCTCGATGTAGCCAACGAGGTGGATCATCAGTTCTGGCGGGAATTCCGTCAGACGGTAAAAGCCATCAAACCTGACGCCTATTTGCTTGGTGAGATCTGGCATGATTCGCTCATGTGGCTTCAGGGAGACCAGTTCGATGCCGTGATGAATTATCCGTTTACCAATTCGGTATTGGACTATACGGTGCATGGCAAGCTCGATGGACTTGGATTTGCCAATGAGATTGGCAAACTGCTTGCAGCCTATTCACAGCCTGTAACGGAAGCCGCCTTCAATCTGCTCGGAAGTCATGATACACCCAGACTGCTGTCCTTGTGTGATGGAGATGAGCGCAAGATGAAACTTGCCGTTACGTTACTACTTACGTATCCAGGTGTACCATGTATCTATTATGGAGACGAAGTGGGACTTGATGGCGGATATGATCCGGGTTGCCGCAAGTGTATGGAGTGGGATGAGACCAAGCAGAACCGCGAGCTTCTGGAATTCTTCACCCGTACGATTGCCCTGCGCAAACAGCACCCTGCCCTGCGCAGCACAGAACTGAAGATTGTATATGCAAAAGCCGGAGACCCTTGTCTTGCCATTGAACGATTGGATTCGCATACGGGAGAGCGCATGCTTCTTGTGCTGAATGCGGGTGATGAGCCGTGTACCCTTGAACTCCCTTTGGCAGATCGTAACGTCTGGCGAAATCTGTTCACATCAAACACCGTGGAAGCTCGGCAAAATAAACTGACCCTCGATCTGGAAGCATACGGATTCTCCTTACTGCAAATGGAGGCCAAACAACCCGCGAAAGCCTGATATGAATACGGCTAACAAGGGAAAATAACTTCAAAGAGGCTGTCCCCTAGGTCATATTGACGACCGGGGAACAGCCTCTCCTGCATCTTATACGTCTTGTGCATCTTATACGTCATATTCTAACGAACCCAGCACACGTTATTCGCTTCATTATACACGGACTAAATGCCTAACGAATCAGAGAGACCTTATTGCGTTCAATAAGTCGATTTTCGCAAGAAGAAGCCGTATTTTTGACGCAATAACGTTACTGAGATTCGTTAGGTTTTACTTTTCTTGATTATCCCCCCAATACGATGTTTGAGGTTCGTTAGCGATACCGATTCAAGCAAGGTGAACCTCTTCGAAGCAGCGACCTATTTCCCAGCCGAGGCGAAGGGTGTCGAAGTCATCGGTTTTCGTATTTTCTTCATTCTTGAACTTACGAGAGCTTCCTGTGTAATTACGATTTTCTGCGGAATCTTGTATGAAGGCAGCTTGTCCCGACAATATTCCCAGATGGATCGCCGCAGATCGGTGAGAGTACATTCTGTAGCCAGCCGGATCGTCACCTTCACCCTCTGACCGGTGATACCGCTGTGATCGCCCGAAACTACGGCCGCTTCAATACATTCCATCTCTTCCAGAACACCCTCGACCTCGGCAGGATACACTTTCCGTCCCCCTACGTTAATGATCTCGGAACGACGGCCCAGAATACGAATGTATCCCTCTTCCAGCACAGCTTCATCACCTGTTCGCAGCCACCCATCCTCTGTAAAGGGCGATGGTGCATTCAGATATCCAATCATCGCTGTTGCTGTATGAATCTGCAATTCTCCTTCCACTACCCGGTACTTGACTCCCTCGTCTTGAATGGAAAACAGCAACGAGCCTGGCTCTTTGGAGCGGGTTGGCAGAATGCCCAGTTCAGACATGCCATAGGCTTGTATCGTCCTTAGTTGTGGAAATCTCCGGTTCCAAGCTGCCAGTACGGATTCTGGCATCACTTCCGATCCGTATGACACAACTTCAAGACTGGATAGATCATACCCCTCATCATTTCTACCCAGCAGCAACAGATTCATGAATGTTGGAGAGACCGGAAGAGCCTGCACACGAAACTTCTCAATCGTTCGGCACACTTCTTCGGGAGATCGATCCGCAATGATACACAGACAGCCCCCACTGGACAGGGATTGCAGCATGGTATTTACACCACCGATATGATCAAACATCATGAATGGAATCGTTCGCAAAGGCCGAACTTGCCGCCGAAAACCATGTAACAGCCGATCTGCACGATGCACAGTCGCTTTACTCACTCCGGTTGATCCGGATGAAAAGAGTACCAATCCCCCTACGCCATCCTGTGCCAGCGAGGATAACAATACAGGAACCTCTCCAGATAATTCACACGTTTGCCGAATGCACAACTGGCCATCCTCAATGCCCAAACGCCACTTCACCTGTGCCAGCTGGATATATTCCTGTCGTTTGGCTTCAACCAGGTACCGATCCATGGGAAGCACGATACACCCTTGTCCGAGCAAAGCAACCAATGCTGCCGCTGCATAGGGGGAATAGTCTTCCTCCAGCGTTACAAGTTGCCCAGTCAGCCCTTCTGCTGTAATCCACTTACTCATGATGCCAACCTGTTCCAGCAGCCACCGATAGCTGTACTCCTGATCTTTCCAGATCAGTGCAGGATGCTGTCCCTGTTCCGCGAATCGTTCAAGTAAGAATTGGTTCATCATCTTGCATCCTCCTCACGGTCAGGTGCCCATTGCTGTGCGAGATAATCAACAAGTGAACCTACAGTCTGATATGGGCTTTCCGGCATGGAAGCAGCAGCCATCTCCGCCAGTGCGGCTCCCATCCCCGTCCCCCATCGATCTTCGATTCCCTGCTCTACCACTGCAAGTAATGACACGAGTTCCAGCGAATCCAGTTGCCCACTTCGTCCATACAGTGGAGCGTTACCACCCTCACCAAGTGGAATCGATGTATTATGGTACGCGTTTAACTCCCGACAACTATCCAATACGATACGGAGCAAATCCTCCCTGTGTTCTTGTCCAATCATCGACACAGTCTGGCGTGGGAAGCAATCTGCCTGAGGTATGGACTGTCGAAGTGACTCATACCAGTGCCATTCATCGGTGACCAACATTTTAATTACACCTGTTAGCTGTACTTTCCACTGCTCACGCTGTTTTATTCGACTGACCTGAAGCATATTGTAGGCCTTCTCCCAACGTACGATAATTTCGCTGAATTCTCTCGCATATTGATCAAGTGGAGAACCGAGCCATAAGGCCGACTCCTGAAGAAGATCTCGAAGAAAATATCGACTCCATCGCATATCAAACAGCAGACCGGATATCAGCATTTCATTGTCCTGCTCCCCTTCACTCACCACATGCAGTGCATGTAACAGTTGCAGCGATACCGCATGTCCAAAATAATAATTGCGCTCTCCTTGTGTAATCGTCCGGCCTGTCAGAAATTCTTCAATCTGCGTTGTTAACGCCTGGATCAACATGTCTCGGTAACCGTCAGAGTCCAGCTTCACAGTCGCCCGAATGTCCATGGTGCCATACGTTCGGAGTTCTTCTTTGCGTTTGGCCTGCGCAAGCTCGGGTATGCTTTGGTTACCTTTCCAGAAGTCATGAAAGGCCCTTTGAGCAACCTTCCCCTTATACTTGGAGGGCACGGGATCGTAGACGTGAACATGCTCATCTTCCATACCATATACAGCAATCCAATGGTCTACCAGATGCAGTCGCGAGCCTTGCTTCACGTGTTTGCGAATGTACTCGGGATTCTGATAATCCTCACAATAAGGCAGGTGATAACTGGTTCCTGTAGCCAGAAAAAGCTCACCTTCGCCGATATACTGCCGGATCAGCGTCTTCCCCTCTTCTAAGCTTCCCAGCTCCCGCTGACCATACATCTCCCAGATCGGTTCTACATAATCCAGCTTGTGAAAATAAGGCTTCACCACTCCCTTATCCCCACAGGAAGGAAGGCTGTACAACCGACTTGCCGCCAGCAGTGCAAGACTTGTGATGGATCCTTGTCGATGGATCACTTCATGAATCAGAGGAAAATTGCAGGGATAATAATAGGGAATGTCCAGCACCGGAGCGAATGAGTGAATGATCATTTTTGGCCTCCTGTTCCCATTTTGGCAGACGCACTGCCCCATGACTGGATTTGGTAATCCACAGACATATCATCTGTTGCTCGAAATACCCGATTGGCAATAGGTTTGCCATCCACATCGGTCTCGAAACGACGGAAACCGCGAGTAAATCGGAAGGAGAAACCACTATCTCGCGGGACTCGGTAACTACCTTCATATCGACCTTTACCAGAACGAACAAGCTTCATGCCCATACCACCATATATCGTTTCCTCCAAGTCTTCGTCGGGAGCTACCTCTGCACGAACGCAGACCTCCACATGAGTGGACAATTCTGGAATGACAGAGTAGATGCGTGTAGCAGACAGTTCCCCCACAGTCAGCGTGATGAATGCACTTCCAATACCGACCGGAATTAACTCTCCACTCGTATTCACCTGAAGTATATTCGGGTCACTCGAAGTATAATTCCCATGCAGCAGACTCTGAACCAACCCACTCTCGTAGTGAATCTGTGCATTGATACACACGGTCATTCCACCCTGTAGTCCGATGACATCCCTTCCAAGCAGTTTGAGCGAAGAGGGCTTACCCACGTGGCCGAACATGTATATTAACGGGAGATGAACGCGTGCTCCCCAGTCACCTTCCTGATGACAGGCACCCTGCTGTTCCAGAAATGCCAATTCCTCACCCGATCTGACTCCCCGTTCAAGCAATTGATGAGCCACCCTTCTGACCTGGGAAGGCAGAAACAAACCTTCCGTATCTCCAATATCCATCCACATTCGAACGGCAGGTACTTCCTCTGGCAGACGGTACATGTTTTCTTCCAACAGTCCGTTATCCGACGTTTCGTCCAGCTGCACATCCACATAGAATGGTGACATCATGATCAGTTTTCCGAAAACATCCGGATTTCGCATCCCCATGTGCAATGTACAAAGCGCCGCGGCAGATGAACCCAACAGTCCGGTATTCGACTTGTCCGGCAGCGTACGGTAACGATGATCAATGAGCGGTTTGAGCTCATGAATGATGAAATGTTCATAGGCAATGCCTGAGCAACCCACGCTCACGGCCTCTCTCTCAGGAGCGATGAAGTGGTAGAATTCGTTGTGCGTGACTGGACGGACATGTGCAATACCAACAATAATCAGTGATTCAATCTGCCCGGAGGCAATCAGACCATCCGCTGCCTGATCCATATTCCACGTTTCATTGCCTGGCCCAGATGGACCAAAAGCCCGCTGCCCTGCATGAACGTACAGCACAGGATACTGCCGGTCTGTCTGCTCATGGTAACCTGGCGGGAGATACACATAGATGTTGCGAATATTGCCGAGCTGCGAGGCCTGAACACTTTCCAAACATTCGATGACAGAATGGGTACTCAACTGATCATCAACCGCCTTTCTTCTCCCGATTCGACTGCATCATAGACAAACAAATAACCCCGCCTCAGTAGAGACGGGGTTGTCCCAGAACATGTGAATGTCCCTGGAATACATAGCCCTTATATTGTGAATCTGCGAATAGTTTAAATCCCCGGACATGCTTTTGTAAACATAAAAATAGAAAATAAATGCTCTCAAAAAAGTTATTGACATAAGATCCAATATTTCTTACGATAGCGTTGTGATCATAACTCGAGGGCCATGCTTTTAAACCAGAGCGGTTTAGGACAACCCCGGTAACTCCCGAAGGAGATGCCGGGGTTGTTGGCGTGTCAAAAGGAGGGAAGTCTTCAATCCATTGCGTAACATCCTGTTGTATTGAAAGCGCTGTTATTCAAGAGCCAGGTTGGTTGTTTATCTAAACTACTACATTCACGAGAAGGGTGGATTACTATGTTTCAAATGGCCAAACGCGTACTCCTCAGCACAACACTGACACTCAGTTTACTTGCAGGAGGCGCACTTCCCTATCTGCCTGCTTCCGCGATCTATGCCGATGCGGATACCGCGGTTACCAACAAGCAGAACTTTAGTACAGACGTCATCTATCAGATCTTTACGGACCGCTTCCTGGACGGCAATCCTTCCAACAATCCTACCGGAGCTGCCTACGATGCCACTTGTAGTAACCTGAAGCTGTATTGTGGCGGCGACTGGCAGGGTTTGATTAACAAAATCAACGATAACTATTTTAGCGATCTGGGCGTAACGGCATTGTGGATCTCCCAACCGGTTGAAAATATCTTCGCTACCATCAACTACGGCGGCGTGATTAACACAGCGTATCATGGCTACTGGGCACGTGATTTCAAGAAGACCAATCCGTATTTCGGAACAATGGCTGACTTTCAAAATCTGATTACGACTGCTCATGCCAAAGGCATCAAGATCGTAATTGACTTTGCACCAAACCACACGTCTCCTGCCATGGAAACCGATACGTCCTTTGCTGAGAATGGCAAGTTATATGATAACGGTAATCTTGTTGGCGGATACACGAATGATACGAATGGATATTTCCATCACAACGGCGGCTCCGACTTTTCCTCCCTGGAGAATGGAATCTACAAAAACCTCTACGACCTCGCTGACCTGAATCACAACAACAATACCATTGACCAATATTTCAAAGATGCAATCAAGCTCTGGCTTGATATGGGCGTGGACGGCATTCGTGTAGATGCGGTGAAACATATGCCTCTCGGCTGGCAAAAGAGTTGGATGTCCTCCATCTATGCACATAAACCTGTATTCACCTTTGGTGAATGGTTCCTGGGATCTGCTGCATCCGATGCGGATAACACAGAATTTGCCAACGAATCCGGGATGAGCCTGCTTGATTTCCGCTTTAACTCTGCCGTACGTGATGTCTTCCGGGATAACACGTCCAATATGTATGCTCTGGATTCGATGATTACAGGCACAGCGGCAGATTACAATCAGGTGAATGATCAAGTTACGTTCATCGACAACCATGATATGGATCGGTTCAAAACAAGTGCCGTGAACAATCGTCGTCTGGAACAAGCGCTGGCCTTCACGCTGACTTCACGCGGCGTACCTGCCATCTATTATGGTACCGAGCAGTATCTGACGGGTAACGGGGACCCTGATAATCGGGCCAAAATGCCTTCCTTCTCCAAAACAACCACTGCCTTCAACGTGATCAGCAAGCTGGCCCCTCTGCGCAAATCCAATCCGGCGATTGCCTATGGCTCCACTCAGCAACGCTGGATCAATAATGATGTGTACGTCTATGAGCGCAAATTTGGCAAAAGTGTAGCTGTTGTTGCGGTGAACCGTAATCTCTCCACACCAGCAAGCATTGCGAATCTAAGCACTTCACTGCCAACAGGCAACTACACCGATGTATTGGGCGGTGCACTGAACGGTAATAACATCACTTCCACCAATGGCAACGTCTCTTCCTTCACACTGGCAGCCGGTGCAACAGCGGTATGGCAATATACAACGAGCGAGACAACCCCAACGATCGGACATGTAGGTCCGGTGATGGGCAAACCGGGTAATGTCGTTACGATTAGCGGACGCGGATTCGGTTCCACCAAAGGCACGGTATACTTCGGTACATCAGCCGTTACCGGTGCAGCCATTACATCCTGGGAAGATACACAGATTAAAGTGACGATCCCAGCTGTTGCCGCAGGCAATTATGCTGTAAAAGTAGCTGCGAATGGCGTCAACAGCAATGCGTATAACAACTTCACCATCCTTACGGGTGATCAGGTCACTGTACGATTTGTCATTAACAATGCTTCCACCACACTGGGTCAGAACATCTATCTGGCAGGTAACGTGGCAGAACTGGGCAACTGGAGTACGGGTACAACAGCTATTGGCCCTGCTTTCAATCAGGTTATCCACGCCTACCCAACTTGGTACTTTGATGTGAGCGTGCCTGCCGGGAAACAACTGGAGTTCAAATTCTTCAAGAAAAATGGTGCAACCATTACGTGGGAAGGTGGTTCCAACCACACGTTCACCACACCAACCAGCGGTACAGCGACTGTAAATGTAAACTGGCAATAGGATATTCAGTCCACAAGGTAACCCGGAGTTACGCTAACGCAGCGTATGCTCCGGGTTTTGCTGTACCTAGCGAGCTTGCTTAGATTGCTTCTATCCTCTCTCTGTTGAATGTGTACATGTGGGTTCAATTCATATCATTTTGATGTATCATACATGTCATTGATAGGTTCGGATCGACTTCAATGTTGTAGCGGCCAGAATACCTGTCGCCAGCAGTAATATGCCCACGCCTTGCAGCACAGAAGCTGCGCCCCATTGATCTGCCAATACGGAGACTACCGTCAATCCCAGAATAGGCGCTGTACTGGTGATTGTTCCAACCACGCCATAGACCCTTCCCTGCAGCTCGTCCGGAACGGCTGTCCTCAGCATAATCTGGGTGAGCATCGTACAGCAGGCGAACATCGCACCTCCGCCCACGATAAACGGCAACGCCATGATTGGTGAGGATACATTCGCCAAAATAATATAAAGCGGTCCCAACACAATCAGACCGATAAACACCCATCTCCCTCTTCGCTTCAATCGTTTTCCCGAAACAATCAGCAATGCAGAGCCAATCATGTATCCCAGCGGAATACAGGTCTCAATTAATCCAAACTGTACCGGATTTGCCTCCCATACCTTGACCGCCATCACTTGAACCAGCATCATCGCAGACATGAAAAACAAAATCAGCACGGGATTGAGCAATACGATGGATCGAATCAGACGATTCCGATAGATGTAGCCAAACGAACTGCGCCACTCCTGAGCAAACGTGGTCTGTTGACTAACGGATCGCTGCACCTCTGGAAAGCGGCCCGCCATCACTACACATACTGCAGACAACAGGAAGGTTGCCCCTGTAATTAATATGGCAACGAATCCGCCAAATGCAGCAACAGCCACTCCCGCTGCGGCTAGTCCACTGATCCGGGCAAGATTATCTACCATATGAATGGTTCCGGTTGCTTGTTGAATATGCTCCCTGCCTACCATACTTGCTACAGAGGCGTGGAATGCAGGTGCCTGAAAAAGACTTGAAAACATGGATAGCGAAAGCAACAACAGCACCACCGGGAACGGCGCATGCCAACCGAACAAGCTAATCGCAATCATTATAGCCATTACGCCCCGAAATACATCCGAGGCCAGCATCAGCTTCCTGCGATCCAATCGGTCTGCAACCGTACCCGCCACCGATCCAAACAGAAAACTGACGGCCATATTGCAGATCTGTACGGCTGCCATGCTCTTTGCACTCCCCGTGGTCTGTAACACCCACAGGCTGATCGCAATCCCATTGAAGCAATCCCCGAAGACCGAGATCCCGTAGCCGTACAATATCCTCCGAAAGGTAACATTACGCCAAAGTGTTGGTGGAGCTATAGTATTATGCAATGCAGCTTGTCCATCTTGGTATCCGATAATCTCGGGCTCACTGGACGGGTTCATGCCCATATATCACGTTCCTCCCTAATCATCATTCGAGCCCATGCAGAATCAGGCACTTCCGCTGCAGTGCCAGTCGATAAAGACATGACATCACGGAAGTGCCTGGTTAAAGTGCCGCAGGGATCGCGGCTGACTATGCTGTTATGGCACGGTATTACCCCTTCGAAGCTCCTGCCGTCAGACCCTGAACAAGGAATCGTTGCAGGAAAACGAACAGCAGTGTAATTGGAATCGCGATCAGTACCGCACCCGCAGCGAACATCGTAAAGTTACTGTCCTGATAACGGTTGACCAGATCCCACATACCCACCGCAAGCGTCCAGTTCTCCTTTGTCCGCAGCACCAGCCGGGCGAAGATAAAGTCCATCCATGCACCCGTGAAACTGGTTAGTGCCACATAAGTCAGCATCGGCTTGGATAAAGGCAGGATGATGCTGGTGAATACCCGCAGGTGACTTGCACCATCCATGCGGGCCGCTTCATCCAGACTGCGGGGAATCGTATCAAAGAAACCTTTGACGATAAATCCGCCCAGTACCGCCCCTGAAGAATAGACCAGGATGAGCGCAGCGTGGGTGTCGAGCAATTTAATTTGCAGCAAAATGATATAGATGGCAATCATGCTCATGAAACTCGGGAACATGCCGAGGATTAGCATGGTGGAGAGAATCGTTTTACGTCCACGGAAGCGGAAGCGGGACAAGGCATACATCCCAAGTGTCACCATCAACGTGGAGAAGATCATCGTGAAAAAGGCAATTTTCAGCGTGTTCATATACCATCTGCCGTACATAAAGGACGGGTTATTGAACAGCTCCCCGTAATGGGTCAACGTGAAAGCTTCCGGCCATAACCGTTCACTGAACAATGCCGCACCAGGTCTCAGGGAAGAGAGAAAGATCCAGAGTACCGGATAGATGGAGACAACGGCGATGATCAGCAACAGCACATAACTCAGGGCCAAACGCAGCGGATTATTACGTGTCTTCATTGAATCATGTCCTCCTCCTTGAATGATTTGGAGCGGCGGAAGTTCCAGATAGAGAATGAAGCGATAATGAGGAAGATGATAATGCCTACCGCTGAAGCCATGTTGAATTTGTTATTGTCGAGCGTGAGCTTGTAGAGCCAGGTCACCAGCAGGTCCGTTGCCCCTGCGTATTGATAGTCTCCCCGCAGTGGATTTCCATTGGTCAGCAGGAAGATGACGTTGAAGTTGTTGAAGTTCCCGGCGAATTGCATGATGAGTACCGGGGTTGTGGCAAAAAGAATGAACGGCATGGTAATGATCCGGAATTTCTGAAACGCAGATGCTCCGTCCACTTCGGCAGCCTCGTAGAGATCACGAGGGATGGCTGTCAATACACCCAGAATCAGCACCATACTGACCGGAATACCAATCCACATGTTGACAACAATGACGGTGACTTTAGCCCAGAACGGATCTGTCAGCCAGGGTAATCCCTCCAGCCCAAATGCTCTCATGTACGTATTGATCGGACCAAACTGACCATTGAACAGATTACGCATGAGCAGCAAGGAGATGATCTGTGGGATCGCATAAGGCAAAATAAAAATCGTCCGCCACAGCTTTTTGAAGCGTATGCCACGCTGTTCAATCAACAGTGCTACTAACACGCCGCCAAAATAGGTGGTGACTGTCGCCAAGATGGCCCAGATGACCGTCCAGGTCAGAACGCCGTAGAATGTCTGACTCCAGGATTTCAGCTGGATCAGATCACTGAACGTCTTGAAGCCTACCCAGTCCACGAGTTTTGCTGGCGGAATAT
Source organism: Paenibacillus sp. AGC31 (assembly GCF_057334655.1). NCBI lineage: Bacteria > Bacillati > Bacillota > Bacilli > Caryophanales > Paenibacillaceae > Paenibacillus > Paenibacillus sp. AGC31. The sequence goes on along the minus strand of NZ_JBHFJH010000024.1, from coordinate 92,164 downwards.
GATCCGGGGCCGAATAGTTGGTAAACGCGATCGTGATCGTAAACAGGATGGGCATAACGGTGAAGAAAAGAATGCCCAGGGCCGGGATGGACAGGAACAGATACGGAAAGTTTTTGTCCATCATGTTCCGAAGCGATGCCGCTGCGCCTAGGGTCTGTTTGCCTTCCTCCCTCGCAAGCCCCGTGACGTACGCATCCCGAATATTCAAGATGTAGATTAAGATAAACACAAAAAACACCAGCAGTACGATAATGCCATCAAGCAGCAAAAAGATGGAATGGTCTCCCCTTTGAAGTACAGTGGACCCATTCACTTTGACAAAACGCTGTGTATTTTCCCCCAGTGTCCATATGCCCCATACGGCCTGTGACAGGCGAGGAAGCAGGTACGCAAGCCCTGCTCCCTCCAGTAACAGTAGACAAATCCCCTTAATCCATTGTCGATTGTACAGCTGTCCAAGACCTTGCAGTATGATGGAACATATGGCCGCTGTCATCCGATGCTGTCTTTCCGTGTTCGGTCCAACAGGCACCGGGACATGCTGCTGTTGCATTCGCTCTCTCCTCCCCGCCTATTGCTAACCTGCATACATTGAACAAAAGTGTACTTACACTGACCACTCCGATGACAGAATAAGCTTCCGATCGCTGTTATCCCCAGATTTTTTTCGATCCCTTTTCCAAAAGGGAAAATCCGGTGATAAAGGCGCACGTTTTACTTCTTCATCTTTCTTCTGTCCTCTACGTTTTTGTGTAAATATGAAGTTCAATTTATGCAGCTCTTATGCATATCTTCGCATTCGTCGTTCGTCCTTATTGGACGGTTGCAAGGCTTTCCTGGATCTGTTTCACGGCGTTATCCAGTGATGCCTTCACGTCCTTTTCGGTATCCCATATATCCGTAATGGCCGAAGTGATCGGTCCCCATACGCTGTCCATGGCAGGAAGCGAAGGCATTGGAGTTGAGTTGTTGAACTGTTCCAGGAACGCCTTGTTGATTGAGTCCTCTTGCAACTTCGGATCAGCAGCTACGTTTTTGTTCGCAGGAAGTGTACCGTTCAGGTCAAAGTTCTCCATCTGGGCCTCTTCATTGGAAAGGAACGCTGCCAATAGCTTCGACGCATTCGGATATTGCGTAAATGCATTCACATAATAGGCTTTAACGCCTGAGAAGGAGGTCATCGGTTTGCCATCAATTGCCGGAAGCGGAGCAACGCCAAAATCAATACCTGCATTGCGATAATCGGCAATGGTCCACGGACCATTAATGTCCATAGCGAGTTTTCCGCTGGAGAATAATCCTTTTTTGATATCATAGTTCACGTCACCCATCTTAAGCGGCAGCACCTCCGACTTCAGCGTCTGCAGGAACTGTCCACCCTTCTGGGCTCCTTCGTTATTCAGACCGAGATCCGCGCTGTCCATTCCGTTGTCTCCAAAAATATAACCGCCCTGTGAAGCCAGGAATGCATAGTTATAATAAAACTGCTGCAATTCCCACATCAGTGCGTACTGATTGGACTTCACATTATTGAACGTCTTGGCGAAACTGATAATCTCATCAAAGTTTTTCGGAGCTTCCGGATAGAGTGCCTTGTTATAGAAAAGGGCGTAGGTCTCCACGCTGTACGGATAGCCGTACAGGATATCCTTGAACGTCACTGCCTTCAGCGCGTTGTCGCTGGTGTTCTCTACGGTTTCTGCTTCGAATATGTCATTGGGCAGAATAAGTCCCGCCTCTGAAGCGCTACCAATCTTATCATGCGGGAAAACAACAACATCTGCCGCCAGACCCGCTGGGCCATCCGTCGTCAGCTTGGTTACCTGATCGGTTGGAGGTAATTCCTCCATTTTGACCGTTACCCCATATTTTTCTTCGAATTTTTTGACCCTTTGTTCAATAAAGCTGCTTTGATTTTTATCCTCCCAGATCACCAGGGTCGCCCCTTCTTCCGGTTGAAGGTTCTCGGCTGTCAGCTCTACAACTTCCTCCGGATTCTCACCTGCCGTTGTTGGAGATGGACTTCCGCCTCCAGCCCCGCACGCAGCCAGTGTAAAAGCCATCATGACGGACAATGTTGCCCCTTGCCATTTTCTCATGTAAAATGTCCCCTTCCCTCTGCTTGGTCCAACAAAGTTCGCGCTTTTCACCCTTTTGTCTGCGTATGTTGTCAGGTTCTGCACCCCATATCCCCTTTTGTACAAACGTTTGCTCAAATGGAAGACAAGATGACCTCTCCGTTCAATATGTAGGGGTAAAAAAGTCAAGAAGTATGTAAATCCACTGATGTAAGCGCTACAATAACAATCACATCATACAATAACAAACTTTATTTGCACAAACGTTTGCACAAGCCATATTTGCTCAATTTCAACCATTTTTTTTCTTCTACCTACAGTAATTTCCTGTTTCCTTGTTCTGACTCTTTCTTCCTTAATATTACTTCATGAGTATCCCTTACTCGGCAGTTAGCAATTGATTTCTCGTATCCTTTGGATTACCATAGGAGAATATTTATACGATTGTTCAGAAGGGATTTTTTACATGATTACGATCAAGGATATTGCCAAATTGGCGGGTGTTTCCCCTTCTACAGTGTCACGGGTGATTTCCAACCATCCCAGAATCAGCACCAAGACATCTCTCAAAGTGAAGCAAATCATGAAAGAATTAAACTACCATCCCAACATCATCGCGAAGAGCCTGGTTTCCAAAACAACACATACCCTTGGGATTATGCTTCCGCGTCCTGCAGAAGAGTTGTTTCAGAATTACTTTTTCGGGGAACTGCTGCGAGGTATTATTACACATGCCACCCGTATGAATTATGAATTGCTGCTAACAACCGAAACATCATCAGACAATGAACTGCATGCAATATCACGCCTTGTTCATGGCCGTAGAGTGGATGGCATTCTACTGCTTGGGTCCAAACGAGACGATCCCATCATTTCTTTTTTGGAAGCGGAAAAGTTTCCTTTTGTGTTAATCGGTCGCAGTGAAGCTCATCCAAATGCCCCCATGGTGGATAACAATAATGTGCAGACCGCTTATGATGCGACTCATCATCTGATCGCTCAGGGCCATACCCGAATCGGATTTGTCAGCGGTCCTCCGGACATTACGTTATCGCATGATCGTATGTTAGGATACCAAAAAGCGCTTGCCCACGCCGGGCTGGATGCGGATAGTGACTGGATTGTGGAAGGTGAATTTCTGCAGGAAAGTGGATTTAGAGCGATGTCGCTGTTCATGTCCTTGCCGGACAGACCCACCGCAATTGTTGTCATCGATGACAATGTGGCCTTCGGGGTATTGAGGGCTCTTGCGGAGCTTCATTATCTGGTGCCTGAAGATATCAGTGTGGTCAGTTTTAACAATATTGCATTATCGGAACTGGCTTCTCCACCCCTAAGCTCTATCGACATCGGGACTTATCAGCTTGGTTATACAGCCGTTCAGGTACTGTTAAAAATTCTTAGTGGGGAACCACAGCTTCATAATCCGGTCATTATCCCCCATCGTCTGATCGTGCGCGAATCCTCACTCTTTTCCAAGCCAAAGCCACCCTTAGATTGATTCATTTCGAGTATTCGCGTAGTAATGCAAACGTTTGTCCTACACGGAATATGATGCTGTTATCCACCGTACGTAGGTGCATAGGTGCAAAAAAGAAGCCGCATATACACATGCGGCTTCCTTAATTCACACACTATTTCCGTACTCCATGCTTGTCTGCGCTTGAATGGATTAGTAAGAGCTCCACCCAGCATCTGCTGTAACGACAGTTCCATTCACGAAGCTGGACTCGTCAGATCCAAGGAACAAAGCCACTTTGGCGATCTCTTCGCTCGTCCCGATGCGTGGGTTAATTGCCATCCCAAGCTGTTGCCGCCCTGCACCGAAATGGCTAATACCTGTCATGGAAGAGCTGATATTGGTTGCCACAGCGCCTGGAGCGATTGCATTACAGCGAATGCCTTGCTCAGCATACATATAGCCTGTATTTTTGGTGAAGCCCACAACCGCATGTTTGGACGCCGTATAGGCTGCCCCTGCACGTCCGCCGTGTAGGCCCCCTGCCGAAGCAATATTCACGATGATACCTTTTTGTTTTTCCAGGAAAATCGGCAATACTTTACGTGTTGTCCGCATCACACTGGTTGTGTTCACAGCGAACAATCTCTCCCACTTCTCATCCGTTACATCTGCTGCCGGCTCCATGCCATCCATAATTCCCGCATTGTTAACCAGAATATCTACTGTACCGTATGTGCTAACTGTCGTATCGATCAGATTTTGCACATCTTCTTCTTTGGCTACATTGGCCAGAACGACAATTGCTTCTCCGCCCCGTGCTTTAATATCATTAACTACCGCTTGTGCGGACTCTTCGTTAATATCCGATACGACGACTTTCGCGCCTTCTTGAGCATACAACGTGGCAATTGCTTTCCCCATACCTGAACCAGCACCTGTAACAACTGCAACTTTATCTTGAAGTTTCATTCCATGTATCCTCCTTTGTGTATTCGTTTACAATAAGTTAACAAACAAATGTTCATTAACTCTTATCCTTAGTATAATAAGTCATAGCGTTTTACTTCAATCAGTAAAAGCTTGCCCAGTTGTACGTTAAACAACACTATTAAGCCCGAATGTACTTTAATTAATAAAGTGAACTCGCGAGGAGGTAAATAGATGTCTGAAACTATGAATTCGATGGACCGAAGAATTAAAAAATCAAAAGCTGCACTGAAGGATGCACTCATCCATTTGATGCAAAAACATCCCTTTAAAGAAATTTCGATTACGGATATTGTGCAGCGTGCCGACCTGAATCGGGGAACTTTCTACAGGCACTATCAGTACAAAGAAGACCTGTTCAACGAAATCATCAATGATGTGATTCAGGATCTGGTGACTTCTTTTCGTAAACCCTATCAGGATGAGGAAGAGTTCCAAGTCAATCTGATGCCCTCTTCGGCGATCACTATATTTGAGCATGTGCACCAACATGCACAATTCTACACATTGGTTGTAAAATCTGAGGCCTCCTCCAACTTCCAGCGTATGATCTGTGATGTTCTTCGGGATCTGGCCTTACAGGATCTGAACCACATCTTCCCGCAGCACATCAACCATGAAATATTGGCAAGTTACCAATCTCATGCGATATTCGGCATGATCATGGAGTGGATCAGACAGGATTTCAAACACAGCCCCGCTTACATGGCCGAGGAGTTGTTCAAGATCATCCATTACAAGCCGGATAATGTCGTGTTGAGAAACTGAGATTCTGAATTGTCTTACTTCCCTATAGCAGGGTGATTGAGAGTGATTTAAGAAAGATTCACCACCAAAATTATGTAAATGCATTCCTGTAATTTCTAGTAATGATATGTTAGGTTATCCAATGGAATACAAACAAAAGGAGGATGACATTACATTTGAAGAAGTCGTGGATTATATCATTGATTACCAGTTTTGTTTTGCTTGGCGGAGTGCTTCTCTCTCCAGCCACTTCTGCTGATGCAGCCAAAGTAGCAACCTCTACATATTCAGATCAGAGTTATAGTGAAGATGATTATTTGCACGAAGAACTTATGGACGAATTAGAATTAGATGATGCCGAACAGGAGCTCACTAAAGATCAAAAGGAATTCGAAAAATACCTTGAACAAATATCTCGTCTGGTACCTTATGAGAATAAAGCAATCGACACGTTGGGTAGTGTGGGAGGTGAGGTGAATTCAACCAATCGCAAGTCCATGTACCTCAAACTTACGAATACGGTGATCCCTAATTATACAAAAACGGTCTCCATGTTAAAACAAATCAAACCTTCCAATCCTGAACTTAAGAAAATACATGCCTATTATGTCAAGGGAAGCTACCTTCAGCTGGAAGGATACTTGTTGTACAAACAAGCCGTTTCCAAAAACAAAGTGAATTCTAAGATACTGCAACAAGGTCGTGCCAAAGTACGTGCGGCTGGCGTTCTCCTCGACCAATACGAGCAACAGATATACCCTTATGCACGGAATATCGGGTATGACAGTTAGTACCAATCTTCATAAATCCAAAAAGCGACCATTCCCCATGCTTAATGAGGAACGGTCGCTTTTTCTAATTATAAAAGAAGATAACCAATCTAATACGCAAAATTATTTTTTTCTTCTAAAATTACAGCCCCAGTTTCTGCCCTTTCTCCAACCGCTGAATCTGCTGCTCTCCGGTATCCGCAAGTTCACGGAACTGGTTAATCGTCTCGCGCATTCTTGGCAGAGCTTCCTGCTTATAAAGACTGATTGAATCGAGTGCTGACAACACATCGGTAAACGCCTGTTTCATCGTATCCACGGAGATGCTGGCTTCATATGCCTGCTTCTGAATGGCAATCCCCTGATCTTTGAGCATCTTGGATGTTCCGGCGATCAGATCGTTGGTTGTCTGGTTCAGCAACTCAATCTTCTGCAATACAATCTTCTGATTATACAAAGCACTCGCTACTGTAACGGCAATCTTCAATGCCGAGATCGTTACATTCTTCGCCCGGTCTACGCCTCGGATCAGTTCCTTGTTGTTGCGGATCACTACTTCGATCGCCATGATGCCCTGCTGGTTCACAACCAACATCTGTTGCAGGTCCATCACACGCTGACGGAGCGGGAACAGCACTTCTTCCGTAATAAAACGAACTTTCTCGGGGTCTTCATTGCGGACCTTGGCCGCTTCAATCTGGCCATCGATGGATTCATCCATGAGTACACCAAGTTGGATTTCCTTTTGCAATCGTTTGGTGAGTTCCCGTAGATTCTGCTGTTCAATCTCCAGCGTTGTATTATCGTTACGCAGGGTAGATCTGCCTTTATCCAAAGAGGTTACGATGTCAGCGATGACTGCGTCAGCCTTCTGGTATTTCAGGAAATAGGCGCGAAGCGGATTAAACAATTTCCCGAGGAAACCGGTCTTGGCAAAGTCGACCACGCTTGGGTCGAGATCCTTCAATTGCATATGCAGCTCGGTCAAACCTTTGGCGACCTGACCGCCCTCGTCTCCCGTCTTGGACAGATGTCCAACGGAGACTTGAAGCAAGGCGTTTTTCTCAGAAGAGGATCTCATCGTGTTCATGCCAAAGCCGTCAATGGATTGCAAAATCTCTTTGCGTTTCTCCAGGGATTCGAGATCCAGTGTCATGATCATCTCTACGTTGGCATTTGCCACTTGTTGAAGCTCCGCGACCTCGGCGGGCACGGGTTTCATCTCTTCCTCAATGACCTTCTGAATTTCCTTCTGGCTCGGTATTTCCATTGAAAATGACATCTACAGTTCCCCCTTTAAATTTACATCTGTACGTTAAACAGGTTTCCGATCTTGTATACGACATCGTCGGTATCGGCATTGATGCTTGCAGCCTCGTTAATGCTGGAGATGCTCTCCAAAGCCTTGATGTCCGCATTGTATCCAATCGTATAGATCGGCACTTTGTACGTCTCGACCAGATCCCGGATATCCTTCAGGGTATGACCTTCGTTGGTCTCACCATCACTCAGGACAAAAATCAACGGCTTCACGTTTGGATTAGCAGCCATATAATCTTCCAGCATCTTCATTGCCACTACGATCCCATCAAAAGTCGCCGTACCGCCACCAGCTTGCAGACTATCGACTGTTCCGACAAACATGGACTGCTGGTTCGTATCATACTTGGCAATTGGCAGATTCACAGTTACCCCGCTAGAGTAAGAAACCAATCCAATACTGTTCTCTGTGCCCAGATACTTCTGACCTTTGCGCAAAGACTCCTTCAGTCGGTTAAGCGGCTCGCCGTCCATACTTCCGGACACGTCTGTCACGAACACGGCAGCAATAGGTTTACTGCCATTCTTCTTCTCTTTCCAGACTTTCTGCGCGGACAGCAACGTACCGCCATCCACGGTAGCCAATTCGGATTTGTAATCCTGCAAACCGTTGAAACCAAATTCTTCCGCCGATTGTTGGTACTTCGCCTGGGTTACGAATTCCGCAAACTTCTGGATAATCTCCTGTTTGTTCTGCGGCAATTGTCCCAATGCATACAACGGGCTATCATGTCTCACACCAAATGGTGTAAAGACGTATCCACTCTTCAGATCAGCGGTATTCACATACGTCTGGTATTCGAGTACAAAGGCATCCAGTCTGCCTGACTTGGCAGCTTCCCGCATCTGAATCGTTGTTGAGGCTGTAAACGGTACATTCGTCTGGAATTTTTCAAACCCTTCAATGGCCTTCTCGCCAAGCGGGTTGGCGCTGTCATACGTATTCAGTGCAGTCACCAGGAAATTAAGTCCTGTGGAGCTGGCAAATGGATCGGTATATCCCATCGCGAGTTCATTGTTGGCAATGGCTTCGGTTACGGTTTTTACATTAACGGAACCGTACGTATCAACCAGTGCATCATATTTGGCTTTGGAGATGACAATACCCGGAACATTCCCAACCAATCGCTCGGATACCATCTCCGTCTTCACCCCACTAGCCTCAACCATCTCGCCCCACAGTTCATTGGAAGGTGTGAATGCATCCGGCATATACTTACCAGACTTGATATAATCGGTGGCCGTACCAGAGGCAATGTTGCGAATTTTGACCGACACCTGTTTGCCACCAATGGTAATATTAGCTTTGTTGAACTCCTCGCCCACTTCGGTTAACCAGCCGTCTACCCCGCTGCCCGACTTCTCTGTGGAAGAAAAGATTTCGACGTAATCATTTGTTGTATTCTCTACAGCAATTGCGAATTTGGAGATATCCGGCAGTGATTCTGCCACATCGACCGGGTCGAGATCAATCTGTCCTTTGACCGGTTCCGCCGTCGCTGGCGCAATGTCCGCGTACAGTTTCCCCAGTTCCTTACCTGCATTCTCTGTGCTCACCTGTGTGGTTGACTTGCCAAAGTTCGATGTTAGTGTAATTCCTGCATAGACCAGACCAAATACGAGTACCAGCATCACGATTGATATGAAAAAAAACTTTCCCTTCTTGGCCATACGAGCAACCCCTCACTGTCTGTATAATTTGGTGTGCTTGATTAACTGATCAATCTCCTGCATACAAGGCATCTGTTCAATATCTCCGGCTTCAAAGCTGTCGAGGCGTGAAATCTCCAGTAACAACTGATCGAGCTTGAGCAAGATTTCCTCATTGGTGTGTAATGCATTTTTCACATAAGACAGATAATCGTTGTATACCTTGGTTTTTTCCTGAAAAAGCTTCTGGGGAAGTGTTGAGGATTTGGATTTCATCATGTTGGCATAGTCAGCTTCATCAAATACATTCAATCGGTTCAGCACACTGCGGATGTTCAGGTACAACAGCTTCTCCACTTCCAGTGTGACCGAAGCAAATTTCTTGTAGCTCAGTTCTCCTGGATCAAACCGTTGATGAAGCACATTCAGGAGGGTTTCTTTTTTCTTTTTCATTCGACTAAGTTGGGACAGCCCCAGCGTAATATCTTCTTCGAGAACTTTAATGCGCCTATAAAAAGATAAGGCTTCCACATAATCTTCATGCGTTTCAATATGCTTCACAGGCAGGACTACCGGTTGTCTGAACAGCAAGGTGTAACTCCCATATAGGAGTGCCATTGCACTGCCGAACAGAAGGGTAACGGATAGTGCAGTTGTGAATGCACCCTCATCGAAGTTCAGCCCGATGAAGCCGGGTGAGAATGCCAGAACATTCACAGCCACAATACAGAGGATTAATCCGAACAATTTTATGTACTTGATCATGTTCAATCATCCGACCTCCTTTCATGTTATATATTGGTGCTTGATGTCGTAATTTTCCTGTTCAACTTATTCTTATTGTACATGATGTTAACGCTCTCAGGTGGATATGATTGGATATTTGGATACTCATAATATACGTGGTTTGGGCTTATCCCATTTCATATTTTCAGGGACAACGTAGAACTTGGCAGGAAATTTGGTGGTCAATCCATTAAAAGTGAGTTTTACGAGACAGCAGATTGTGGAGAAGAAATGTTATCAGGTAATACGTGGAAAATAGCTATGCGTGTCATTTTTTATATAAGACTTGTCTGAAAAGGAGTAATGCAAAAAGGACAAATCGGAGCTCATCCGGTTTCGTCCCTTTTGCGTTGGTTCATCATTTTCGTGCTTCCACTACCTCAGTTTGAACAACGACTCCAGCGAAATGCGCAAGTCAGGACACACGACGGATTGAATCGTTTCCTGCTCTGTATATAGATGACGGGTCTGGTAACTGCCATCCTCCAGCGTGTACACATGGACGGTTTGATTGCCGGGGTCAACAATCCAATATTCGTTCACACCATATTTCTGATACAAGTTAAATTTTTCGTTGAAATCCTTTAACGCAGTAGAAGGCGATAACACCTCTATAATTAAAGAAGGTGCACCGTGGCAGCCACTTTTGGAAATCTGGTCTTTCGAGCACACCACCGATAGGTCAGGTTGTACAATTTGATCTGGTACATCATATTGTTCATTTTCGCTAAAATACACATCGAAAGGGGCTACAAACACGAAACATTTCCGATTCTGATAAAAAAGTCCGCAAGGAGAAGTACAGCTCACCCACAATAAACTGGTGCGATGAAGTAGGTACTGGCGACATATTAAAAGCTTTGCCGTTAATTAATTCCCAAGATCCTTCCCATGTTAACCAATCCTGAAAGTTATAAGTACCTTTATCGTCGGGTTTTGCCACACTTCCATCCTCCTCTTCCAACGAACCGTAATTTATCTCCATTATAACATTGTGTTTTGCGCCTTTTCACACCATGCCTCTTATTATGAAAAGATGGATTCCGGTTTGCTCCGCGTGGTGCGTACCTCTACAACTTTCCCGGCACAACCATTGTCGCCCTTCGCCTGGAACATTACCGTAACGCTGTCTTTGCCTGATGTAACCGCCTCAGGAATATCATAGGTCACATAGAACACTTCGCCGATTTTGTTCATGTGAATTCGCTGCTCACCAACGAGTGTTCCATCCACGGTAATGGCGAATTGTCTGTCATATAACGTACCTTCCCATCCAAACGTGGAATGATCTCCGCCCCAATAGGCCACACATAGATAATTGGATGCCGTTCGATCCACTGCCAGTTGGTAACTGAAGTAAGCCCCATTGACGCCAAAAGCTTCTCGCCACATATGCAACTTCTTACGTCCATCTGTGGTTGAACCGTTGTGATGCTCACCCCGGCAGTTGCTGTCCAGTTGATGTCCAATCTCATCCTGCTGACCGTCAGCTTGAACCCTGTCGATCGTGATATCGTTCAATTCTTTCTCCAGCGCATCTCCTTCATCGTTAAACGGCCAGTAAACGGTATAAAATTCATGATGCACATCATAGAAAGGAATGAGCTTCACGGCTTCGCCCGTCGAAGTGACATCCTTGCTAAGTTCAAATGTTAACGTATCTGCATCTACAACCTTAATCCACTCTCGTACATCCTCCTGTTCTGTCCAGATCACAGGTACGGAAGCAGTCTTGGGATTCAGCGCTGTTTCGTCCACAATCGTATCCTCAGGGAGCCCCTCGTTTCCTAGTGCACCAGCGAGCACTATTGGTCCGTACAGGAATGCCACTTTGTGGGCATCATCCCGTGAAGTGTACTGGCGGAGTGACATCGGCAGTGTGATTGTGATGACATCGCCCGCTGTCCATGTGCGGTCGATGGAAAGATAGCCGGGTTCCATCCGTGTATACGGATGCTCCGTATCCCCGTTGACGGTTGCCGTCATTGGCTCTTGTAGCCATGAGGGCAACCGTAGTCTTAGATGGGCCGAGGCGCTGCCTCCGGTGATCGTCAGGGTTACCTTTTCCGAATAAGGAAAGTCGGTTTCGAGCTTCAGGGATATACCCTGAGACGTCCAATCCAGCTGGGAAGCGATATACAGGTTGACGTACAGGTCTTGCTCGTCTTCGAAATAGATGGCCTCGGCATATTTGCCCGGATTCTCCATGCCTGATCCTGTACAGCACCACCAAGCCGTATCGTGTGTACCATAGATTTTGTAGTGACCTTGCAGCGTTGAGGCAAAATACGTTTTGTTCCCCGTATCCGGGTCCTGCGTGCCCAGGATGTGATTGTAGAGGGCGTTTTCATAATAGTCCATGTAGGCGCTATCGTGATTCCAGGCGAAAAGTTGTTTCGTCAGATGCATCATGTTGTGGGTACAGCAGCTCTCTCCTGTCTTGATCCCGAGACTCTCCATACCCTTCGCTTCATAATGCTCCGATATGCTCGTTGCACCAAATACGTAAGAACGATGATGCACCGTGGTGTTCCAGAAAAACTCTGCCGCTGTCCGATAACTCTCATGAGTATGGTCCTGATTGTAGATTTCGGCTGCACCGATCACTTTGGGAATCTGCGTATTGGCGTGTTTGCCTTGAAGATCGTCCTGTTTGCGCTCCAAGGGTCTCAGGATCAATTGATGGGTGAACTTGTTAGCAATCTCAAGATATAAGGCTTTGCCGGTAATCCCATACAAATGTGCAAATACTTCATTCATGCCCCCGTGTTCACTTTGAAGCATCGTCTGCATCTGTTCTTCTGTCATCGGGAGCAAACCTTCTACTGCCCAATCTGCAAATCGAGTAACCACCTCAAGTGCCTGTCCGTTGCCAGTCAGTTTATAGGCATCAATCAGGCCGCGATAGATTTTGTGCACACTATACCAGGGAACCCAGTATTCACCGATGTTGAATCCACCGATATTCTCTGCTCGAAAAGCCATGTGGAATGCTTCTTCGGACAAACCGCCGATATATCCGCTCCCCGTAGTCTGCTGGATTCTCGCCAGTTCGGTAACTGCATAATCCAACGTTTCTTTTAATGTAATATTTCCGGTAGCTTGATACGTTACAGCCAGCGCCGACAGATAGTGGCCGAGGGAATGCCCGCTGATGGAACGTGCCTCCCACCCCGCGTAGCGTTCTTTTCGGGCCGGTAACCCATGAGCTTCGAAGCATGGAGCCAGGAATCGATCCATATCCAGCGATAACAGGTAACGCTCCCCCACTTCTTGTGATGTTTGGAACACACCATTTAACAGATCTACATGTTCCGGTCCCAGAAATCCTTTTTTCGTATCAATCATGACACTCACTCCTTCTCGGGATGTAATAGATATCCATTCATTCTTGAGGGGTAAAATCCGTGTTCTGTTCCATAAGGCTAATACTCAACAATCTACTTCAGAGCTTGAATATCCTCATATTATCAAATAAAATACAATTACATCAGACTCATAATCCAAGAAAAGGTGGATAAATCCGTCCTATGCAAAAGCCACTGGAACATTACCTGTGCGGCAAGTTCATATCCGAAGGCAACTGGAGCCACATGAGACGCAGCATGCCCGTTCACGAGATCATTTTGATGCTGGAAGGTGAGATGTACATCGCGGAAGAAGAGAAACAACATGTCGTTCGTGCCAACGATCTGTTGTTTCTGCGCGCTGGTCGCACCCATTACGGTTACCAGATCAGCGACGCCCCCGTCAGCTTTTACTGGGTTCACTATGATGCCATGTTGCCAGAATTCAACCGGTTTAGGACACATGCCACAATACAGGTCCCTTCCATGGCCAATCAGTTATTCAAGCAATTGCTGCATGTGTCATCCTTCTCACCCGAGGAAGCCAACGCTGCTTTGTTATTGTTGTTCAGAGAACTGGAGCGGAATATAGAGGCGGATTATCGCCCGCACAATGCAATTGTGGACCATATCTGTAAGTGGGTCGATATTCATCTGCATACAAACATCACGGTGAGTCAGATTGCGGAAAATTTTAATTTTAATAAAGACTATATCTCCAAAATGGTGAAACGTGAGAAAGGTACTGGACTCAAAACCTATATCCTCACAGAACGAATTCGCCGGGCGAAACAATTGCTGCTGAACACCAATGCCAGTGTAAAAGAAATCGCCGGACAATGCGGCTTCTCCGACTACAAGCTGTTCCTGCGCATGTTCAAACAATACGAAGGCAATACGCCAACCGAATATCGCAATCATCTGTATTCCACACAGCTTAATCGCTGATGTGCTCTGATCCATAGAAATGACTGAGTTAACTATAGAAAATTCGAATTAATCAGATGGAGTCAATTGTGGTAAAATGCAAGAAAACTATATTCCACACTTTACCTATAAGAGAAGAGGAATTATACAATGACAACGGCTGCCGTTACGATTCATCCTGCCACAGAAGCAGACCATCCAGAGATTGTAGATATCCTTGTTGCAAGTTATGCCGAGTATCGGGAGACTTTTGAGCAAAATGAACGATGGGAGGCCTACCTAAAAGATATTCGAGAGTCTGTGGTTAATCCGTACCTGACACAATTATGGATCGCGAAGATTGATGATCAGATTGTTGGTACAGTCCAATTATTCGAAACAGCACGCAACGCTTATCCCAACTTTGAATTGCCAATTGATTATCCGTTTATTCGGCTGCTGGGTGTTGATCCAAAATGGAGAGGTCACGGGATTGCCAGAGTATTGCTCCAGCAATGCGTAGATTCTGCCAAAGAAATGGGCAAAAATATGGTGTATTTATATACGGGCGGTCAGATGGTCAATGCCATCCGTTTATATGAGCGTTTTGGATTTACAGAGGATGAGGAATTCAGCTCCGAGAGTGGCGGGGGCAAGGCGATCTGTTACCGTTATGATTCCTAGTGATAGTGTTGGGTAACAGCAACACGGGATCAGCCAGCCGAGAATGAAATGTAAAAAAGACCGATCATCTTCATGACGGTCTTTTCTACGTTTATAAATGATCAATCAGCATCTGAAATGATGCATCGCTATTGATTTTTTTAGCCGCCAATCTCCACCAAAATCTTCGCATGGCTCTTGTCGCTCATCAACAGTTCAAGTCCTTCCTGCACGATGTCGTCCAGTTTGATTTTCTTGGTAATGACCTGTTTCACATCGAGAGATCCTTCCGCAATTAATGAAATTACTTCAGGGAAAATGTGGCGATAAGCCAGCGTTGCCGTCAGATTCGCTTCTTTGACCAGAAGATCGAAGAAGTTCACTTGAAGCGGATTGGGTATCGCAGCGATGACAACAACTTCTCCACCTTTTTTGACCACCGCAATGGCGCTGTCCATCGTTGGTTGCACACCTGCTGCTTCATAGGCCACATCGATGCCACCCGATTGTTGCAAGATCACCTCGGTTGCATTGACTTTGGCACTGTTCACCGGAATCGCTCCCAGCTTGGCTGCCAGGTCCAGACGTTCCCCAAATACATCAACTGCATAGATTTCAGAGGCTCCTGCTGCTTTGGCAGACAGAATGGTCAATAATCCAATTGGACCTGCTCCGTATACAGCTACCTTGTTCCCCACTTTCAACTTGCTGTGACGAACCGCGTGAAAGGCTACTGCCGTAGGCTCTACGAGCGCGCCTTCTTCGAAAGATACGTTATCCGGTATGGGATGAACCATGTATGCTTCAACAACAACATACTCTGCAAAACCACCATCACCATTCAGTCCAACGAATCCAAATTGAGTACATTGGTTATAACGACCCTGGATACAGTATTCGCATTTTCCACAGTGGTACAACGGCTCTACCACAACACGATCCCCTACGCTGATACCGCTTACATTACTTCCCAATTCACTCACGGTTCCTGCAAATTCATGACCCAGTGTCAGCGGTGCTTTTTGTCCTGAGAGCGGATGATTCTCGCCTTCTTGAATCCCCACACCATGATGATAGGCATGCAGGTCACTGCCGCAGATCCCTGCATATTCCACTTTGATTTTGACCTGACCCGCTTGAGCAACCGGAATATCCCGCTCTTCTACACGCACGTCTTTATGGGCATACCATACTGCTGCTTTCATGAAGTTCATCCCCTTTGTATGATTGTCTATATATTATATCGCTGTTCATGTATTATTCATATTTATAGATACTAATGTTAACATTAGTTGTATTAATGCTAAATGGAGATGAAATCATGAATCTGGAACAGCTCGAATATGTCGTTGAAATCGCGAAAACGCAATCATTCTCCGCCGCCTCGGAGCATCTGCATGTCACACAATCGGCGATCAGCCAATCGGTTCATCGTCTGGAGAAAGAATTGGGTATCATCCTGTTCGAACGCTCGCGGCAGGGAACTCATCCCACTCCCGAAGGAAAACAATTCATTGCCAAGGCACTGGACATTTTGCAGCGGATTGATGAATTGAAATCCCTGAACGCAGAAGCCTCCTCTCTTAGCGGAGAGCTTCATGTGGCTACTTTTCCAAGTGTCATGCCCTATCTTGTCCAGTCTGCTGCGGATATGAAGCGTGAGCACCCGCAACTTAACATCTCCATTGAAGAGAAAGGGTCCATGGAAATCATCGAAGATATTCGCAACAACAAAACCCATCTGGGCTTTATCGCGATCTATGCGAAACAATTGCGGGAATTCGATGGACTTCACTTCAGTCCCATGTACTCGGGCAAGCTGGTCGTCGGTACTCATCACCTGTCTGAACTTGCCAAGCACAGCCGCGTTACACCGGATCAATTAAAAGAACACAAACTGGCACTGTATCGAGATGGTTTCATTGAAGACTTCATCAAGGAATTCACGTATGATCATGGATCTCTGTCCATTCTGTTCAAAACAAATAATTCAGAAGCCATCAACATGGTGTTAAGAAACGATATTGCCGCCACAATTGGTCACGACTTTTCCTTTCACCAAAATTCCTTATGGAAAGAAGGTCTGGTGAAGATGGTAGAGATCGCTGGAATTGATCAACCGAAAATGCAAATTGGCTTCGTGCAGACGGAATCCAAGGAGGTCGCCGTAGCCGCAGAACGATTCGCCCGACGCTTCAGACAGGCGATAGAGCTGGATCATTTAACAGTTTAAATCTAAAAAAGTGCTCCACCCTTTGAATGAAGTTTGGGATGAACACCAACTTCTCCAAGAGTGGAACACTTTTCTGACTACCTCTTGCGTTACTATTACTACACCTTACTCAAACTATACTTTAACTTTGCGTACGGCTTCACTCATCTCGTTCGTCTGCTGCTCCAACATGGTTGAGGTCTGCGCCACTCTGTTGAACATGGCCGACTGTTCACGCATCAAGCGATAGATTTCATCCGAATGATCCGATACCCCGGCTGATATCTGCGAGATCGTATTGACGGAGGCTGCAGCCTCTTCCGATCCTGCCGAGATTTCCTCTGCCGCAGCGGAGACTTCCTGAATGCGGCTGGTCACCAGTTGGAACGCATCAACCACATGGGCGAAAGCTTGCTCCGCTTCTGCGGTAATTGTAACCCCTTGTCCAATCTCGGTTGCAGTAACCCCCATCTGTGAGCCAATCTGTTGTGATTCTTGTTGAATACGAAGCAGCAAGTCGGAGATCCGTTCCATGGATGTGCTTGAGGCCTCTGCAAGCTTCCGAACTTCATCCGCCACAACCGCAAAACCTTTGCCGTGTTCTCCTGCATGTGCTGCCTCAATGGATGCATTAAGCGCAAGCAGCTTCGTCTGACTCGCAAAATCACGAACCATGTGCAGGGCACCACCAATTTCCTGGGAGTAGTTATTCAGCACCTGGACCATCGCTACAACTTCACTTGAGACATTTGAGATGCTCTCCATCTGTGTTTTCATCAGTGTCATGCTCTGTTTACCAGACTCCGCCGTAGCAAGTGCACTTGTTGCTGCATCAGATACAATCATCGAGGATTCGGAAATATCCGTTATACCTTTTGCAATCTCTTCCATCGCATTCGCGCTATCGCTTGCACCCTGCTTCTGCGTATGTGCACCCTGCCTAATCTGTTCGACAGATTGATCAACCGTCTTGCCCATCTCAAGCATCTCTTCGGTACTGCGATTAAATTCCTTCGTTGATTCCGATAAAATATCTGTGGTTACTGCTACGCCTTCAACCATGTTACTCACAATCTTATTCAAGTTCCCGGACATATGTATCATCGCTTGATATGTTGTTCCAATCTCATCTTGGCTGCGTAAACGATACGACGTCAGAATTCGATTAGCTTCTGCAAGCTCACCTTGTGCCATCTTTTCCACACTCGCCTTCAGCGGTTGAAGTGGTCGCAGTCCTCTTACGATAAACCACGTGACAACAGCAATGCCTATAAGTGTAATTAAAAGTAACAAAGCATAGAAAGGAATACTCGATTTCATAATATCCGATTCAATACTCCCGATCACCGATACCGCCGTATCAATACCAATTATACCTGTTACAGCGCCATTACTATCCAGCATGGGAGCGTAAGAGGAAATATAGTCTCCGTACTCCTCATTGTTAATGATCGAAGAACTGGCTGTTTGCCCCTGCAACAGCTTCTGAACAGCCTCCTGAGGGACATCCGTTACTTCATTAATCGGTGAGGCTTTATCTGCATCCTTCATGCCGTCCACCATAATTAGTGGCGTACCTTTTTCATCTATTTTGACAAAATACACATACATTGCACCAATGCTTACGCGAAAGTCATCCAGTTCATCACGAATCTTCAAGAATTCGTCATTCTCCTTGGGGTCCTTGGCAAACTCGGCATAAGATGCTGTATCCAGCTGATTCACATAACTCTGAGCAATCTGGATGTTGTAACTCGAAATGGCCTCCTGTGCAGCTAGTTTCATATTGGCCACCTGTAACAGCATGCTTCCAACGGCTATAATCGTAATGACCAATGTGACTACTGCAACAATGCGCACAACCAAACGTTTTCTAAAAAAACCAATCATCCGCTCCTCTTCCTCTCCCGTGAACCCAAGCCTTTTTGACTAGTCGCTACCCAAAAAACGCATGCTTGAAGCACTATGTATGGGAAAATAGTAAACGAATATGTCGAATTAGGCAAGAAAATATTGGGTTAACGTAAAAACGCTATCATAGCCGTGATAGCTTTATTCATTGGAGTTGCATTCAGGCTTTATCTCAGTTTGTTTGCCAAACAAAATCTGCGTCATTATAACTGACCATGCAGATATTAATTACAGGTTTCTTTCATAAGGAATTCATGAGTTATGTTTATTCGGTATTAGGAGTTTTGTGTATACACTATTGAGTTATCTGTGTTGAATATAAAGTTCATTTTTTACATCCTTTACACGGAGATTGCATTTTTCAGATTGAATCAACACATGTACTATAATAATGGAAATTAAATGAGGGATGGTGTTTCTCAATTGAAAACTTTTTATTGTGATCTGGAAATTACCTTGGATGTCATTGGTGGAAAGTGGAGACCTCTTATTCTGTATTACTTATTAAAAGGTCCTAAACGGACCGGTGAATTGAAAAGGCTCATGCCAACAATTTCTCAGAAAATGTTAGTCCAGTCATTACGGGAGTTGGAGGGTGATAATCTGGTTATAAGAAAAATGTATAATCAGGTACCACCAAAAGTGGAATATTCAATATCAGAAATGGGTATGTCACTTGAACCCACTCTGCGAGCTCTTTGTGAATGGGGTAAGAATTATGCAGAGAAGACATTGAGCAAGGATGAATATCAGAGAATAAATGTAGAATAGAGTAATTTCAAAAACCAAGTTATTTTGTACTTCGTCCCAATTATCACCTTTTAGTTACTATATAACCTAAAAGTACGTACTATTTTAAAAGTAATACATGGTACATAATGAGACTTGTGACCATGAAGAAAATCAAAAAATAGTAATTCTAATACGCGTTTCAAAATTTAAACCTGGTAAGGAAGGAGTTTTCTGCGACAGTCTATGGTCATACAACTGGTGAACGATCGGAGAGTAATGATTAGATTAGTTTCTAATTGTAAGATTTACAGCAGTATATTAATAAAAGTCCAAAGGGGTTATTAATATGGGTAAAATACTTATTACTGGAGCAACAGGTAATCTCGGTAGCAGGACACTAGAGCTTCTTCTTAAAAAAGTTCCGTCAAGTCAGGTCGCTATATTGGTCCGTGATCCGGAATCTGATAAAGTGGAAAGGTTTGTTAAAGAAGGTGTGAAAGCTTACCAGGGCGACTATTTTGATTATAACTCCCTTCTGCGAGCTTTTAGTGGTGTTGAAAAAGTGATGCTTATTTCCGCGCAAGCATTTACCGACCGCAATACGCAACATTTCAATGTAATCGCAGCTGCAAAGCAGGCTGGTGTTAAACAAGTCCTCTTTACGTCGATCATACGAAGAGAAAATTCAAATCTTATTGTGCCCGAAGTATCGACGTCAGACCTATTTGCTGAACAAACACTTAAAGCATCTGGATTAGCCTATACCATTCTGCGGAATCCACCGTATCTTGAAGTCATGCATTCGTATTTCGGAGATGCGCTTAAAGTTGGCGTGCGAGTACCAGAGGGTTCCGGTAAAGTAGCCGCTGCATCTCTGGATGATTTGGCGGCAGCCATCGTAGCCGTTCTCACCCAAAACGGGCACGAAAATAAGTCATATACTCTAAGTGGCAGCGAGGGAAGCTCTTTTGCAGACATCGCTGCAGCCCTCTCGGAGATTAGTGAGATAAATATCCCTTATGAGGCAATTAGCGAAAAAGAATATATAGACACTATGGTAACAAATGGCTTACCTGTTCTTATGACTGATTTCTTATTAGGTTGGGTGCGAGGAATCAACACTGGAGAATTCTCGGAGACGTCTGGGGATCTTGAACGTCTGATTGGCCGAAAACCAATGACATATAAGGAATTCTTTAGAATCAAATCTCAGTTTTCTAAAGTTGAAGATTGAAAGCTGACATGTTACTAACCTGACTCTAAGAAAAATCAGAGTTATTTTGAACGTGTTAACGTACATTCTAGCAATCGGTTCTGGTTATAGAACAAAATATATTCGCTCACTTGCTGCTCAACATCCGCTTTTGCTAACTGCTTCATTCAAGTAATTTTCTCAGTCTTTAAATGAGAGAAGATGACTCGATACAGGCATTGTCCAGGCAATTCTCACGCCTAGAGTGACTTCTTAGCATTCCAAGTTGTTTCAGTTTACTGTTGTAGGGCTTAGAAGTGTATAAAATAGGGACTGCTGAAAGCAGTCCCTATCTTACTTATAAAGTTTTCTCATTAATTATGACTACCTAACCATACTAAACTGTTCGTCCATTCGTCTTCCTGAATCGAATCAGAGACCAGATAATCAGCAACGCAAGCACGGCAAGACAGATGCTAATGCTGAACCGATTACCTTCATCAAACACAAACATCACCGCAATCACACTGAGACATAGTACCACGACTCCGGTTATATAAGGGAATCCCCAAACTTTGAAGGTCGGTTGAACCGGATATTTCTTCCGCAGTTTCAACTGTGATGAGGCAATACAGATCCACACAAGGATTACGACAAACCCCGGAACTGCGAGCAATACGCGGAACAGTTGATCCTGCGCGAACAGGCCGAGCAAGGAACCTCCAAGCAAAACTACTGAGCACACCAGAAGTGTGTTAACAGGGCTACCGTTGCGATTGGTCTGTGACAATGCCTTCGGAGCTTCCCCGCCCACTGCCATGGAGTGCATCATCCGAGATGCACCATAAATCCCTGAATTCGCAGCAGACAGAACTGCCGTCACCAAAATAAAGTTCATTATATGTGCTGCTCCCGGCAGGCCTGTAGAGGCAAGCACCTGTACAAACGGACTGCTCTCCGGCCCAATTTCATTCCATGGGATAAGACCACAGATGATGAGAATCGGCAAGGTGAAGAACAGAATAATTCTGAGCATGAAATTGCCCACGATTTTGGGCATAACTTTTTCTGCATTTTCCGTCTCGGTCAGGGTCAGACCAATCAGCTCCGATCCCCCGTAAGAGAACATAACCACAAGCAGTGCCGAGAAGATCGATGACCATCCGTTCGGGAAGAAGCCTCCTGCTTGCGTATAATTCTGCAGATATGGCGTGTTATCACTTGGGATAATACCAAAGATCAACCCTGCACCCAGGAAGATAAAAATAATGATCATGGCAATTTTGATCCCGGCCAGCCAAAACTCAAATTCCCCGAACACACCTACACTTAACAGATTAACGAGTATAATGAACGCCGCACAAGCCAGACTCAGCATCCACAGCGGTACTTCCGCGAACCAATACTGCAAAAAACTCCCGGCAGCAATCACCTCAATGACACATACCGATAACCATAGAAAGCAATACATCCATCCCATAACAAAGGATACTCGGCTACCAAATGCCTCCTGCACGAAGTCTTTCATATTTTTGTTCTTGTACACCGTAGCCATCTCAGCCATCGCGGCCATAACAACCAGCAGCAATAATCCAGCAAAAATGTACGTGACAATCACGCCCGGACCTGCGAGTCCAATCGTCTCTGCGCTACCTTTGAAAATCCCTGTTCCAATGACACCACCCATAGCCATAAAACTGATGTGTCTTGGTTTAAGCTTCTTCTGTAATGTTCCTTCTGTCTGAGCCAATTCAAGTCCTCCTGATGTAAAAAACGTCTGTAATGCTGTCTTGTTTCATAGACATAATGTCCAGTATACCCTATTGTCCATCAATCAGCCCAGAAGTTCCTTATGGCCAATTCATCCCAAACGTATAGGGACATAACCTATGTTTTATACCCCACAATCGCATGAAGCAATCTGTGCACAATCCAGGTTAGCACCACAGCAATGATGGGACATAACATAAAGACAGCAAACAGCGGATTCATATGATCGAACAACCAATATATCCTGCACGACTCCCTCCACATTCTTCGTCACAAGGCCACGTTGCTTTAATGCTGTATTATTTAGTTTATTCTACTCGTTTTCCAACTCTTAAAATGTACGATATGTTGCACAATAAAAAAAACCAGCATCCTGTAAAAAAACAGAATTCTGGTTTCTCATGCGATTCCACTTAGATTGTTTTTGTCATAAACATGCTGTTCGGGTCCAATATATAATCTGCGAATGGTTCGCAATATTCGAAACCGAAGTCTTCGTACAATTTCCGTGCCGGGATAAATGAATCCATTGAACCCGTCTCCAGACTGATTCGCTTATAACCACGGTCTGTGGCAACCTTCTTAATATGAGCCAAAATTTTTCTCGCTACGCCTTTTCTCAGATGAGCCGAAGCGGTACGCATCGACTTCAACTCTGCATGGTCTGAATCAAGTTCTTTGATAGCCCCGCAGCCGAGCAAGTCGCCCCCTTCCCAAGCACACCAGAAAGTAATTTCGGGCTTCTTGAGTCCATCCAGATTCAACGCATGTATACTCTCTGGAGGCGAATCTACCGCCATCCCTTGCAAGTGCTCCGCAATTAAAGCCTTAACTTGGACTCCACTCAAATCATCCACTTTGATCTCCATAACGTACCACTCCCGCCGACATTTTTATTGTTTTTATCACTGAATGTATATCAATCATTTCATCTTACTACCGTGTTAGGTTTTATGACAAGAGGTTGCTTATATCCACTGAAATACGCTATTGTGATTCACCTATAATTTCCAGTATGATGAGGCTATCAGATGCCAAAGGGGCGAGGTCTATTGCGAATTATACATAGAGTTAAATGTGAAACCAAGGTGAAGCCATCTTAACCTATTTTAAAGGAGACCCCTATGACACTAAGTACGGACAACCTGTTTTATAGCCAACGATTAAAAATGACGCCCCCACGTCCTGAAGACGTGGAGACCATGCTGCAATGGAACGAAGACCCGGAGTACCTTCGGAATGTGGATACTGATCTGGCCATTCCCTATTCAGAGAAACAGTTGGAAGATGAGGGCGAAACGAAGAACAAGGAAGTTTACTTCAGACTGCGCACGCATGAAGAGGATACGCTGATTGGTTTTGTCGTCATTCACAGCATTGAATGGAATAACCGCTGCGGACAACTTGCTATTGGCATCGGACTTGCCAAACATCGTAACAAGGGATATGGTACGGAAGCGTTGAATCTTATTTTACGATATGCGTTCCATGAGATGAATCTGGACCGGGTTGGCCTCGACGTCATCGCCTACAATGCCAAAGCAATCCGTTCCTATGAGAAGGTTGGTTTTCAGTTGGAAGGTCGGGCACGCTCAGCTGTATATCGTGATGGTAAGCGTTACGACCGCTTGATGATGGGAATTCTAAGACCAGAATGGGAAGCACACAATCAGATCCATACGGAGGGTGAACAAGCATGACCAAGAATGCAGAAGTCACTGAGTTTATTGAACAGATTCAGATACCTTGGCAAGTACAAATCGCTGAACAACTGCGTCAGTTGGTACATGATTCCATCCCTGACGTTCAGGAACGCGTGCAATACAAGAAACCTCATTTTCTAAAAAACGGGAAGTACGCTGCGGTCATCTCGCCATCCAAACAGGCCGTATCCTTCACCATCTTCCATGCAACCGGACTCGATCTGCCCGATGGGATATTCGAAGGCCCGGAAGAGCGCAAAACGATCAAGCTCAAGGAAAAAGATACGCCGGATTATGAATGGCTGTCGGGACTGCTGAAGCAGGCATCTGCAGAATTGTAGGAAAATCTGACGTATATTAAATAGGCATCCCATGAAGTTCAAGAACTTACGGGATGCCTCATTGCTTCCACCATCAAGATTGCTGGTACGATACGGCGGTCATCTGGCAAGGCTCACATATGAACATGTAATACATACCCTCACCATATTCCTCAACCTCGCCCCAATCCAGTTGTGCGACAGCCTTCATTCTCGTGGAACAGCGTGGACATGTTGGGTACTCCGCATCCTGAACCCATCCTGGATGGCCGCCGACCTGAGATAGCGATGGTTCCATCGCCCACTCACTGGCATGGAATGCATGACGTGATGCATTCGCAATTCGAAACTGCCGGCCAACATCCGGTGCAAATTTACCATAGTCGTCCAGGTCAATCTCGTCCATTCCCACAGGCATGACATTATGTGAACTCCATATCGGTTCCCCTGCTACGTCCAGCTCCATGTAAACCACACCGTAACTGCTGCATATCACGCAAGTCTGTATCTGAAGTTGCTGGGCATGCCAAGACACGTCCTTCAGAGCGGGATGTTTAACATCCAGACTAATTAAGGTGGTTAACGCATTGCCACACCATGGACAGCAATTTTTGCTAGGGTTCAGCATCGATAGTGAATTTCCGGTTAACTCCACGTTAGCTCCTTCATTCTCTTTTACTTTATAGAGTGAATAACTTGGGGTGGTGAATAATTCCCTGCGCTGCCCGTCTTTTGTAAGCTCCCAACCAGCTTCAGTGGTGTAATGCTCTGGCGCCACGTACAATTCGCTCGCCCAAGATGGCGGAGACTCTCTCCATTGCCGGAACTGCTGCACGACAACATCATCCCCGATATGGGCCAGCATGAGCAAAATATGGTTCCGATTCTCATCATCGGTGTTCACCTGCTGCAAGAGACGATCACGAACCTCACCCGAGGCACCTTCATACAAAATGGCAGGATAATAGATCTCCTGTTCCAGCAGCTCAGGAATTTCAGCAGTCAACGATATATCATGGTAGCAGACCAGATATACCAGAATGTCTTTGCCCGTATCTTCATCACCTGTACGAATCCGTTGCATCGCGTAATCCTTCATCTGATCTTGTTGCTCTACAGACAAAGACAGATATACCTGTTCCTCGGATTGTTCATAGGGTGTATAACGAATTAGTGGATCGCGAACCTGAGGTTTGTGCATGATTTTCAAAATTTCGACCGGGTCTGTGATACCTGCATACAAGTTCACGTCACGTCGATTCGCTTCAATGTATCTCTGGCGCTCCTCACGTTCCATCTCCTGTTTGCAAGGCATGCAATAACCACCCGTTTTCGCTGCTGTTGTTGGTAAAACGGTATTTGCACACCCCTCCCGTATACACGGAATTCGTTCTGTCATATTCCAACCTCCTTCAACTATCGGCAATGGAAAACACGCCACAATGTGACGTGTTTGTCCCTTACTCCATATTTAAATGCTGTCGGTCTTATATCGCAAGACGCAATCAGTGATGTCCCAACTGGTCCTTGGTGAATTCGTAAAAGGCAAGCGCATCTTCACTGCTGGCAAAGCCTGCCTGAGCTATCTTTTCACTGCCGCCACCTTTGCCTTGGTATGCTCCAAGATTGCCTTTGAAGAAAGGTCCACAAGCCCATTCAGGCGGTTGGCCGTTCTGTGCCAGAACTACTTTGGCCTCCGAGATGCTCACAAAGAGTACAAGCCCCTCATGGTCTGCGGTCAGCTTGGTGGCCAGGCTCTGCATATCCTTGAGCGATTTGTCTTCAAAGACCTGAGCAATCACCAGCCCTTGCCGAGCGGCCAGAAGTTCCTCCGCATAATAGGCATCATTCGTTGTTTTCACTGCATTCAGCTCAGTTTGCAGCTGCTTTTGCTCCAGTTCCATTTTCTCAATACGCTCCAATAACTCGTCCTTACTTGTCTTTAATTTAACCATGATGCTGTTGAGCACATTTTGTGTAGCTGTGAATTCATTCAGCGCCCTTGTTCCACATTTGAAATAAATGCGGGTGCCGCCCTTCACTTTTTCGGTTTTCAACAGTTTGATGATCCCAATCTCGCCTGTCGCCGACACATGAGTTCCACCGCAGGCGTTATACTCCACACCCTCGATCTCAACGATGCGAATGTCTTCCGTTACCGTAGGCTGCTTCACCAGTGGTAATTGTGCAACCTCTTCTGCTGTAACCCAGGACGTGTTGATGCGAGCATTACGATAGATCTGACGATTCACTTCTTGTTCAATGGCGGTTAATTGATTCGCTCCCAGTTCAGCCGCAGCCACATCAATCGTGTCATACTCCGTACCAAGATGGAAACTGAGCGTCATCGCTTCCGTCAGCTTTAGCGTGATTGCCGATAACAAATGCTGACCCGTATGCTGCTGCATATGATCGAATCTTCGCTCCCAGTCAATCTCACAATGTACTTCGTTCTGCTCAGGGGTGCGTTCCAGCTTATGCCACACCTCGCCCTCTTCGATGTTCACATCCAGAACAGCGATGCCGCCAATTTGTCCCAGATCACAAGGCTGTCCACCCCCATGCGGGTAAAAAGCAGTCTCCGCCAGCGTGACATATACACCGTCTTCCTTCTCCACTTTGCCTGTAATTGTTGTATGCCACTCTCTTGTATAAGCTGAGTCATAATAGATTTTTTGCGTCATTGAATCATCCCGATCCCTTCTCGTTCAAATGGGTTTTCATAATCTCCAGATTACACTATCTGGAACCCTCAAGCCAATTTATGGCATGCAAAATTGCTTTCCATATCCAAAAGAACGCTCTGTGAGCGAAAATACTTTTTGAATAAGAAAGAAAAATTTTGCAGGAGGATGCTCGACATTGATCAAAAAAAAGCAGAGTGAATAATCACTCTACTTTCTGAAAACTGTTTTAACAAACAACTTTTTATGAAGCCCTGTATCTAATAGATCGCTATCGGTCCGTACGGACCATCAATAATTTCAATTTTCGTTTCAAAAATATCTGTTAAAATTTCGGGGTCCATCACTTCTTCTACGGTTCCAAAAGCGGCGATTTGTCCATCTTTCATCGCACATATTCGATCTGAATATTTGGCTGCAAAATTAATATCATGCAAAACCGTCAGAATGGTTCTTCCAAATTCATTAGCGGCATATCTCAAATGCTCCATCATCCGAACAGAACGAGCAACATCCAGATTGTTCAGAGGCTCGTCCAAAAGTACATATTCCGTCTCCTGACACAAAACCATGGCGACATAAGCTCTTTGCCTCTGACCACCAGAAAGCTCATCTAAATATCTATTTTCCAGATCAGTTAAGTCTAGAAAATCAATATATTTAGAGATAATAGCTTCATCCTCATCCGTTAATCTTCCCTTAGAATAAGGAAACCGTCCGAATCCGGCAAGTTGTCTAACGGTAAGCCTTGTGACGAAATGATTTTCTTGTCGTAAAACCGTTACTATTTTAGCCAAGTCTTTTGACTTGGTCGTAGAAACATCCATATTGGCAACCTTAATTTGACCTTCATCCAAATCCAAAAGTCTTCCGATCATGAGAAGTGTCGTCGACTTCCCCGCACCATTGGGCCCAATTAAAGAAGTAAGACCGGCTTTGGGTATATGAATATTCAAAGGGCCTATCTCTACCTCGGTTGCATAGGTTTTTTTGACATTATTGATCTGTATCATAAAGAACCCTTCCTTAAAATCACAATTAAAAATGTTAGTCCGCCAACCAATTCTATAATAATGGAAACAACACCTTGGGCATTGAAAACATGATTCATAATAAAGTATGCACCGGTTAAGATCACAAACCCTATCGCAAGAGCCATTGGGAAAACATATCTGTGATCATAGGTTTGCGCGGCCTGATAACTCAAAATCGCAACTAAAAATCCATAGAATGTAAGTGGTCCAACCAAAGCCGTCGAAATGGCCATCAAAATGGAAACCAGAACCAGCGTATAAATCACACTACTTTGATGTTTAGTTCCCAAGGAAGTCGAGACATCCTTACCCAGCGACAGTACATTTAACCTCTTGGCATTAGCAAGCAGCAGAATTGCTGCAATGATGACGATAGGAATCGCAATCGGGAAATAGGCAGAATCCGCATTATTCACGGAAGCAAACATTCTTGCCTGTAAAATATCAAACTCGGACGGTGCAAGAAGTCTTCTCATAAACGAGGATACGGACCTCAGCCCGGTGCCAATGATAATGCCGACCAGAAGCAGAAGTTGTAAATTGCCGTATTTTCCGGAAAGCAGCCATCCATAAAGAATCAAACACATGATGACCATTGCAGCAACTTGATATAAAAAGGAATCAACACCGCTAAAATTCAAAAATACCGTAGCACCAAGGAAAAATATAGTACTCGTATGAATGGTTGAATAAATAGCATCAAAACCTAAAAGGGACGGAGTTATAATTCTGTTATTCGTAATCGATTGAAAAGCAACCGTGGACAAACTTTGGCAGATTGCAGCGATCAGCATTGAAACCAGAGCAACTACCCTTCTTGTAACAACAGGTATGAAAGAAGGCGAAGACACAGGGACCGGATTGTTATAAACCAGTAGTCCAACCGATGCAAAAACGCCCAGAACAATTAATGTTATCAGCAAAATCCAATAGCGCTTTTCTTCTTTCTTGGTACGGAAGGCTCTAGCTGATCTTTTTTTAGGACGACGGCTAGAATCGATTTCGATACTCAGTGGATTTCTACTTGCTAAGTTGCTCATCTTACCCTCCTTGTTGACCGCCTTTGTCTTAACAAAATGACAATGAATACGACGGCTCCCACTGTTCCAAGGATCATCGAGACAGGTATTTCAAAAGGCATAATAATGACACGAGACAGGATATCACACACAATGATGCTGCCCATCCCTAATAAGCACACCCATGGCAAATTGCTCCTGAGATCGTCCCCCCTAAACATGGAAACAATATTGGGGACTATTAACCCTAGAAAAGGCAAGTTCCCAATGACCGCTGCAACGATTCCAACGGCTAGTGAAATAAGCGCAGTACCCAAAAGAATGATCCTGTCATAATTTACGCCAAGACTGGTAGCGACGTCTTCCCCTAGTCCGGCTAATGTCAGCCGATCAGCAAAAACAAATATAAGAATAGTCACCAATACGATGAGCCATAAATATTCATACCTGCCAATTTGCACAGATGAAAAGGAGCCTGCAAACCAGCTTTCGATATTTTGAGTCATTTGGAACACAAGCCCGACGAAAGTTGAAAATGCAGAAATGACAGCTCCAAGCATCATCCCAATAATCGGGACAACTAAAGACGAACGGAGTTTAACTTTCTTTAGAAACATAAAAAAAATCATCGTCCCTATAAAAGAAAAAATGATTGCACCAGTCATTCTTAGCGTTAAGCTCGGGGCAGGAAAGACCAGATAAATAAACATGATCCCCAGTCCTGACCATTCCATTGTTCCGGTTGTGGTAGGTTCCACCAAGCGATTCTGTGTAATAAGCTGCATGACCAGTCCTGCCATTGCCATGGCGGCACCGGTAAGCATTAATGCAACAGTTCTTGGGACACGAGTAATGAAGAACATCTCCATTCCATCCGCTTGTCCTCGTATGTCATAGACTCCAATAAGCAGTGATGTAATGCCTAAAATAATAGTGGCTATAATCGCAATGATAAAAGGTATGGTCCATAGCTTTTTGGGGTTATGACGCTGGGGTTGAGAATTCTCAACCCCAGCTAATTTTGGTATTAAATTTTTCTGCACTGCAGCATACTCCTTTTTACTGTTTAGCTAAAGCTTTCGTAAGGTTGTTAATCAACTCCAAGAAAGTTTCGATGGATTCATTGGTGTACGTGTCGTTTGGAGCATAAACGATTTGTTTTTGAGTAATAGCAGTGGTGTTTTGCAGAGCAGGTGAATTATCAATAACGTCCTGAGCCGGAACGGCACCTTCTTCAGCAGATACAGCTGCATCCCGATCCAGTACGAAAATCCAATCCGGATTGCTTTGGGCGATCGCTTCAACAGAAATATCATCACCTTGATGATCAGAAGAAGATTTGTCCACTTCTAGTGCTGGAACCCAGCCGAAAATGTCATACAACGGTCCCCACACACGTCCAGTAAGCGGAGCCGAGAAACCGATGTTTCCACCAGAAACGACAACACTCATAATTTTATCTTCACCATTATAAGCAGCCTTAGCTTCTTCAATAGCTTTATCAAAATCAGCAATCAGTTGGGCAGCTTCTTCTTGCTTTTCAAAAATTTTACCTAGATTGGTTGTTGCATCTTTAAGTCCATTAACAAAGTTTTCCCCAGGTGATGCTGTTTCTTCAAGCTCAATATTAAGGTCTATTACTGCTGCATTAGGTACTAATTTTTTGATGTCTTCATAAAAGCCAGCAAATCGTTGACCAACAATGACAAGGTCAGGCTGTATTGATGCCAATAGTTCAAGGTTTGGTTCGCGATGATTTCCAATATTTATTACCGATTCATCCGCCACATATGGTGAATCCGCAGGCATTACATCCTTCGGCGCTGCTGCTAATTTGACGCCCCAAGTGGACAGAGTCTCAAATGTTCTGTTATCCAGAGCAACGACCTTCGTTGGATTTACAGGCACAGTTACCGTTCCATGAGCATCCGTAATTTCAACTGTTGTGGCTGTAGCTGTAGTAGCAGCATCAGAAGTTGCAGCCTCTGTATTAGCCGTATCCGTCGAAGCAGGTTCATTACTTGAACAAGCTGCCAACACCAAAGTTATAGCTGCAACCATGATAAACATTAATTTTGAAGAAATAGACTTTCTCATTTAATTTATATCCCCCTAGATTTAGAAAATTTGGATTCCAACGCAGCGTACTGTGTTGGATAAACTCAGTATCATATACCTCCTCAGACGTAAATTTAGAGAATAAACTTAACCCCTTTTCACTGTAGTGCTGAGTAACAAAACAACAAATGATAGTGATTATCAATATCAATAGGTTATATTATAACAAGTTAGAAGGCATTTTCAACAACCTAATTGTTTTAATTCATGGCGAAATTATGAACCAAATATTCTATTGTATGTATTTATATGCATAAAAATCGACATTTCAATACAAAAAAAGAAGCATCACTGTGTGATACTTCTTTTGCGGTAAGAACACTTTATACTTTTATATTTCTCATCGAAATAATCTAATTTTTTACCAACATTCCTTATTTCATCGACTCAGACAGCTCTGTGAAAATAACACCTAACGCATATGCGCCAGCGTCAGGGTAGCCCAGACTACGATCGCCGACAGCACCTGCACGTCCCATACGTGCCACGATGTCTTCGGTTTTCTTCGCACCTTCAACGGCTGCTGCTGCACCTTTGGCAAATGCTGTTTTGAAGTCATCGCCAGACTCCGCACTTTGAGTCCAGGAATCGGCACACGGAACGAGTGCATCGATCAAGGTTTTATCACCTACAACGGCGCCACGTCCGAAGGAACGTTCTCCTGTAGACTGAATCCCTTGCACCGCTGCATGGATCATCTCGGCGAATTCAGCAACGTTTAATTGCTGTTTATCCCCTACTGCTTTGCCAGCCGCACGGAATGCCGAACCCCAGATTGGGCCGGATGCGCCGCCACAATATTCCATGATGACCAAGGAACATGCATCCAGGAATGATCCGATGTCTTTTTTATCTTCGTTAATAATGTGATTCCATTCGCGTTTCAACTGGCGGAAGCCTTTTGCCACACTCATACCGAAATCGCCATCACCGGCATGGGAATCCAGTTCACAGAACGGTACCTCGTTCTTGATGATGATCTCACCCATTTTATCGATCAGATAGACGATGTTGTCCAGTGAAAATTGATTGTTGCTGATCACCGCAGATGTTGCAGGCGTCTCCACTTCATAAGATACGGGAGCCTCTTCACCCACGACAGCTTCCAGCGCTTCGGAATACGCCACTTGTGCTACAGGAGGACCGGATACTTTAAATGCAGGGGTATCACTTTCCTTAAATAACAATGACTTCAGTTCATCATCCAGTTTCAGGATCGTAACCGATGCACCCGCCATATCGATACTTGTCATGTAGTTGCCTACAAATGTAGTAGCTACATTGAGGCCTGAACGCTGTGACAACTCACGCTGAACCGAGTTGTTGAGCAGGTACAGCTCTTGCAAAGGTGTTGCGCCAAACCCATTCACCAGCACGGCAATCTCAGCAGAATCATCCGTATCCAGCTTCATATCGGCAAGCAATGCTTCGATCATACGCCCTGCCAATTCATCAGCCGATACAATTTTCTCCCGACGAATTCCTGGCTCACCATGAATCCCTACGCCGAATTCCATCTCATCTTCAGCAATTTCGAATGTAGGCGTGCCTTTGGCGGGTACGGTACAGGATGTGAATCCAAAACCAATACTGCGCACGTTCTGAGCTGCTTTCTCAGCAACGGACTTCACATCAGCCAGACTTCGGCCTTCCTCCGCTGCTGCTCCGGCAATTTTGTGAACCAGTACAGTTCCGGCAACGCCGCGACGTCCAACGGTATACAAGCTGTCTTGTACAGCGATGTCATCCTCAACACGCACATACTGTACGTCGATGCCATCTTCTTCAGCCAGATACGCTGCATTCTTGAAGTTCATCATGTCGCCGCTGTAGTTCTTGATGATCAAGAGTGTACCCTTGTTGCTGGCTGTTGCCTTGATCGCTTGATACACCTGGATTTGGGAAGGAGATGCGAATACATCTCCACACACCGCTGCATCCAGCATGCCTTTACCCACATAACCAGCGTGAGCCGGTTCATGTCCGCTGCCGCCACCACTGATTAGGCTGACTTTATCGGCCTGAATCTCTCTGCGCTTGATGACTTTATATTTCTTCAGGAATTCCAGCTCCGGATGCGCGAGCGCGATTCCGTTGCACATTTCCATAACAACATGTTCTGCTTGGTTAATAATTTTCTTCATTATTTTGCCTCCCGGCGAGCTGCTTTGTACTCACGGCCCATGCGGTCAGCCGCTGCAATGGCAGCAGCCACTTCAGGAACGGTGATCGGGAATGGCATCGCGTGAATGGATTCTTCCGGAATACAAGCGATCTCTGCAACTTTCAACAACTCTTCCTGACTAATCGTGTCTACACCGATATCCGCCAAGCTAATAGGTAGTCCTACTTCGAGACAAAAGTCCATGACTTCGTGCAGCTCTTCGGTTGGTGCATTTTCGAGTACGAGTTGTGCGATCGTACCGAAGGATACTTTTTCACCGTGGAAGAAGTGATGTGTTCCCTCCAGAACAGTCAAACCGTTGTGGATTGCATGTGCTGCGGCCAGACCGCCACTTTCGAATCCAAGACCAGACAACAAAATGTTGGTCTCCACGATGTTTTCCAGTGCTTGTGTCACGACGTTGCTGTCACTCGCTACTTTCGCTTTTGCACCGTCAGTCAGCAGCATTTCATAACACAGTTTTGCCAGTGCAAGTGCCGCATTCGTCCCTACTGCAGATGGGGTATATCCTTCACGGGAACCCATTGGCAGACTTGCATTTACACGGGAATAGGATTTCGCTGTTGCTCTTGCTTCGAAGTATGTAGAGAGCGCATCTCCCATACCGGATACGAGGAAACGTGTTGGTGCATTGGCGATTACCGTTGTATCGACAAGAACCACACTTGGGCTTTGTTTGAAGTAAGCATAGTCATCAAAAGCACCTTCCGGTGTGTACAACACAGCAGAGTGACTTGTCGGTGCATCCGTTGCCGCAATGGTTGGACAGATGATCAATGCTTCGCCTTCAGCTACACATTTGGCAGCATCGATCGCTTTACCGCCACCTAGACCAATGGTAGAGTGACAACCTTTTTCCTTCGCAATCTCTTGCAGACGAGCAACTTCCTCACGGGAACATTCCCCTTTAAAACCGCTTTCAACAAACGTAATATTAAATTTCTCAGCTGTTGCATCGAGCTTCGCTTTGACACGCTGCACATCATCCGGATGTGCGATCAGCAATGCAGATTCTCCGAAGGATTTAACAAAGTACCCCAGGTTCAACAACTCATCTTCGCCTTGTACATATTTGGTTGGGCTGATAAATGCTTTTCTCATATTATTATATGCCTCCTAAGGATATGGAATGGTGTAGTAGATACATTAAATTTTAATTTCTTGCAATTGACCTTAATATAACGCATGGACAGCAGCTTTACAGTGGACTTTGATAACAAATTATTATAATTTACAATCATAATTTTTTGCTTTTTAGTGCAATCATGGTATGTTATTGTCATGAGATGGTTCAATTTTGACCTCCCATAATACATTACCCGTCATCATTACATCTTAATATGTACAAGTTGCTAACTTTTAACGGCCTAAATTATGAATCAGGTTAGCCTATGGAGGTTGCACCAATGATTAAAGAATATCTGCATATCAATAAAATTCTCGACCTTAATAAATGGAAGCGTCTACAAGATTCTCTCGCAACAGTAACCAAACTGGCGATCCTCACCGTTGATTATAAAGGCATTCCCATAACCAGCCACAGCAGCTGTCAGGCTTTCTGCCAGGATGTGCGTAAAGACCCCGAGCTTCTACCCTACTGTCAAAAATGTGATTCACGTGGCGGTCTGGAAGCCGTTCGGTTGAATGAGCCCTATGTATATCTATGCCATTTCAATATTATTGATATCGCGATTCCAATTACGATTGATGGCAAATATATCGGCGCCGTCATGGCAGGACAAGTGAAACTTGCCGATCCGGAAAAGGGTAGTGACTTGGAGCAAATTGTCACGTCCAAAAACGTACCCATGCATGCAGCCAAGCTGGAGGAATTAAAGGACGAATACGCCCAGCTGCCTGTGATGACCTATGAAGAGATTGTGAAAATCTCCAACATGTTATCCCTGCTCTGCAACTATATTGTGGAAGAAGCACTCAACAAAAATCTGTTAGTTGAAATGTTCGAGAAAGCTTCAGGTAATCAGGAGACTCTAAACCTCTCCACCATTCTGCCGGGTTACTCCATTCGTAATATCGAGTCGATCAAAAAAGAGATGACCAATGCGATAGCGGATGCTTATCTCAAAAATAGCCCAAGTGACACGGAAAGTTCCAGTCCGGTCCTTCAGCCGGCTTTTGAATACATTCATAGTCACAAAAGCGAACAAGTATCACTCAAACAAATGGCTGATCTATGCCACCTGAGTCCGAGTTATTTCAGCAGGCTGTTTGCCAAGGAAACGGGTGAGAACTTCACAACCTACCTGGCAAAACTCAAGATTAAGTGGGCCAAGCAATTGCTGGAGGTCACCGACATGCCTGTCTCACAGATCAGTGATGAGCTGGGATTTAATGAATCGGGATATTTTATCAAAATATTCAAAAAGTTCGAGGAAATTACGCCTGCTCTCTATCGCAAATACATCCAAGAGAAAATGTAGATTCACTGATACTTTTTTCGTATCAAAGATGAGGTTAAAAGATATTTCACCTCTTAATCTGCCATTGTTACAATGGAGTCCAGATGACTTAGGGAGGCGACATGAATGGAATATCGCAAATTAGGAAACAGTGGATTAACCGTCAGTGAGATTTCACTCGGCAACTGGATTACGCATGGAGCGCAAGTCGAGGATGGAATAGCAGAAGCTTGTGTTCAAGCCGCATTGGATGCAGGTATTACCACATTTGATACCGCAGATGTGTACTCCAATACCAAGGCAGAATCCGTGTTAGGACAGGCTCTTAAGGATGTACGTAGAGAAAGTATTGAACTGTGTACCAAAGTCTGTCACCCAACCGGCACAGGTCATAATGACCGCGGACTTTCACGTAAACACATCATGGAAGCCTGCAATGGTTCATTACAACGGTTACAGACGGATTATATTGATGTCTATTACGCTCACCGTTATGATTACAACACTCCGCTGGAAGAGACGTTTCTGGCATTCTCCGATTTGGTCCGTCAGGGCAAAGTCCATTACATTGGCGTAAGTGAATGGAACGCAGATCAGATTGCAAGAGGAGCCGCTTTGGCGCGGGAACTCCATGTCCCCTTCATTGCAAGTCAGCCCCAATATTCAATGTTATGGCGTGTGATTGAGCAAGATGTGGTGCCTGCAAGCGACCAAGCAGGACTTGGACAGATTACATGGTCTCCACTGGCTCAGGGTATATTATCGGGCAAATATCCGCCTAACGAAGCATTGCCCACCGGATCACGTGCAGCTGCTGAGGCAGGAGCACCCTTTTTCAATAAACTGGCTGGTCAGTGGTTACGTGAAGATGTTCTTACCGCTGTGCAACAGCTTGTTCCACTCGCTAAAGAGATTGATCTAACTCTTCCTCAACTCGCTGTCGCGTGGGTTCTACAACAGTCGTATGTCAGTTCCGTCATTATCGGCGCATCCCGGCCGGAGCAGGTATTGGAAAATGTAAAAGCCTCCGGTGTGAAACTGGACTCTGCGATCATGTCTCGTATTGATGAAATACTGAATCCGTGGATTGAGCGTGATCCAACCAAGACGGGATAGTTTCTTTTTCCATTACTCACAACATACTAAGTTGTACTAATCATTTACACGAGAACGAAGAGGACAGAAAAAACCTGAAAAAGCGGAGCTAAAAGCTTTCTGCAAGAAAGCTACTTCGGAAGCATACACTTCGCCTTTATCACCAGATTTTCCCCTTGAGAAAAGGGATCGAAAAAAATCTGGGGATAACAGCGATTGGAAGATTGTTCTGTCATCGCAGTGTAAGTGTAAATAACCTTTAGCGCAACTCATATTCCCCATCAACAAAGTTCATAAAGCGGGACACTACTTCCTGATTCATATCCGTCCGCCATGCCGTATACAACGGTACGGAGGGCGGATTTTCTTGTAATGGAAGAAAGACTACACCCTTTCGCTGGAACACATCCACCGATGACGGGACAATGGAAATGCCCATGCCCGCTGCAACGAGATTCACAATCGTATACATTTGGATCGCTTCCTGCGTAATTCGAGGATCTACGCCATGCTCCCTGCAATAATCCAGAACGAGACGATGGAACGGAGAACCCAGATGCCGTGGGAATAAAATAAAATCTTCATCCGCCAGTTCTCGAATTGAAACTTGAGTCTGAGAAGCCTTCGGGTGATGATCTGGCAATACAGCAATCAACGTTTCCATCTGGCAGGGGCGGAACGAGACATGACGAGTATCTTCCTGATATCTCAAAAATCCAATATGGATCTGTCCGTCTTCCAGTGCCTGCAATTGTTGGGACGAAGTCATCTCACGCAGCGTCAATTCAATCTGCGGATACGCAGCGCGAAATTTCCTAAGAACATCCACCATAATGCTCCCCGAAGCCGAATCCACAAAGGCTATGGTTATATGCCCGATGATGCCCTGATCTGCCTTTTGCGTAAGCTGAATGGATCGTTCGAGCTGGGCCATGATCAGTCTGGCCTGTTCCAGAAATACGGCACCAGCCGGGGTGAGACGAACCATTTTTCTGGTGCGCTCCAACAACTTCACGCCAAGCTCATCCTCTAAATTCTGAATCTGCTGGCTCAGCGGTGGTTGCGTCATATTTAATTTTTCCGCTGCACGGTGAAAATGAAGCTCCTCCGCCACGGTGATAAAGTATCTTAACTTTCGGATATCCATAAGTCTGTTGCGCATCCTTCCGTCTACCTTGTTAATTCATCTGTTCCTGAACCCAGATTGCCGACTCAGCCAGCATTGTCATCAATTCATTAAAGTCCACAGCAATTTCCCGCAGAGGAGTTTCCCCTGCATCGTGGATCAACATCAGCACCTTGCCTGAATTTTGATCCAGTATGGCCGTACTTCCTTCACCAAATCCACCAATCGGGAAAGGCTGGAGGTCAGCTGGCAGCTCGTATTCTTTCTCATATTCACGGTATACTTCCAAAAAATCCGGATAAGCCCAGCTCAGTTCTTTCACCGAATACAAGGCAGGGTCGCCGAAATTACATGCCCCGAATTCAAGCAAAAGTGCGCGATACGCTGCGGGCAGTTTCACATTATACTTTTGCTCAAAATCCTCAATGCTCTTTTGCGTTTCGGGAGTACACCCTTCTCCCATTGTTGTATCGTAAGCTTTCACCAAAAGATCACGAATCGGTTCCAATTCTATCGACGTCACTTGAACTCCCCCTTTACATAGAATCCGCTTGTTATCTCACCTGTTTACGCAACTCTTGATCCAGCCATTCCAGTGCTGCACGCAGCTTGTCCTGAGGAACTTTCTCATAACGATCACCCGTAGACAATTCAAAGGCACAGCTGTTCCCACTTGTTTTGTTCAGATATGAAGTCATTCCTATGCCAAACCGCTTAGCCATTTGCACAAGGATTGGTTCAACTTCGGCAGCACCGAGCGCAAAATGTACATGGAACATATTCGATACAGGTACCTCGGGCAACGTTTGTATCCCGTGACACGCATTCAGTAGGAAGGCGAGTTCTTGAGCCTGCTCGTAATACAGCTCCATTTTGCCAATCCGTTCATTGAAATAATACTGAGAACTCAGAATATACGGATACAGGCCGATCAGATCTCCGCCGTGCCGACGTTTCCATACTTTCGATTCTTGCATCACATCCGGATCACCCGCCAATATAGCCCCCGCAATACCTCCAATGCCTTTATAAAAGGACACATACACCGTATCAAACAAACTGCAGATCTCCGCAGGCGTTTTCTGATAATAGGGAGTGATCTCAAACAGGCGTGCCCCGTCCAGATGCAGCTTAATCCCGCGTTCACGGCAATAGGCCGAGATCGCTTCCAACTCTTCATACGCTGGCAATTGCCCACCAATCTCGCGTTGCGGCAGTTCCAACAGCAGACAGGCAATGTCCTGATCGAGCGCCTGTACATCTTGCAAACGAATCAAACGATCCTTGTCCGCAAGTAAAATTGATTCAATCTGATGCAACTCTTTCAGTCCGTCTTCCTCATGGATTTCAAGATGACACAAAGGGTGGTAAGCTACTCGTTTTACACCTTTGCGGTCACACCAGATCCGTAATGCAATCTGCTGTGCCATCGTTCCACTTGGGAAAAACACCGCCGATTCCTTGCCAAGAACGTCGGCCATCTGTTGCTGAAATTCTTCAATAAGGGGGCCGTTGCCGTAGTGGTCACTGAACACCTCCCCATCGATCTGGTCCAGTACGTTCTGAAGCACCTTCACTTGGCGACTGCCGTGACCACCTACAATAAAGTCTGCCTGATTAAATGCATCAGCCAATGTTAACGTAGTATCCTCCAAAGTCATTCACTCCTTTATAGTGTGTGTTCAAAAATGGACTTTATGAACAACCTCTTATCGTTCTGGTTCTGTAATAATATCAACCAAAGCGCTGAGCGCACTAGATATATGTTCACCACGGGGATACACAAATCCTACTTCCAACCGGCAATAAGGATCGGGCAAAGATAACACTGCAATCTCACCTCTTGATTCTGCTTTGGTAACCGAAGAACGCGGCAGCAATGATACACCGAGCCCGGCAGATACACCATTCAGAATCGTGTCCAGTGTTCCATATTCCATGATGTTAAGCGTGTGGATACCCTGATCTTTCAAAAAGGATTCCGCCTGATCACGATGTGTGCATCCGATCTCAAAAAACAACATCGGCCTGGACAATAACGTGTACATCTCATGTGCTCCAGGTTCAGCGATCAACACCAATTCCTCGTCATACATCTTCATATAGTTCAGCTCAGGATGATCAATCGGGCCATATATTAAGGCTCCATGCAATTCATGTTGGATGACCTTCTGGTTCAGTTCATGGGTCCCACCCGTGACAAGCGAATGTTGTACTTCCGGGTAGCATGAAGTATATTCAGCCAAGAGCGGCGTCAGAAAAGTAGAAGCTGCTGTCTCTATGGCACCTAGACGAAGCATCCCCGCTGGTGGGTTACCCACTTGTGTGGCCTGCTCTGCTTCATATAATAATTCCAATATTCTATCCGCATACCCAAGCAGGTTCTCGCCTGCAGGTGTAAGCGACATCCCCCGATTGGAACGATGAAATAGCGGTACTTGCAGTTGGGTCTCCAACTGTTTAATCCGTGCTGTTACATTGGACTGCACATAATTAAGTGAGAGCGCAGCTTTACTGATACTACCTTCGCGGGCAACCGCCTGAAATATTTTCAAATCACCTGCATCCATACTCTGATCACCTGCTCGTCGTTATATCGGCATTCTGCATCATCCGATTCATGCAAAGTGCTTATCTATTATTTTCAATGATACTGACAATCATTTTTGTTCATTTTACGTGAATCTGCTCCGTCTGTACAATGAGGCTCAGTAGTTAAATCTAGCTACACAGACAGGAGGAATATTGAACATGAAAGCTATTGTCCATTCGGCCCAGAGCGGCCTTGCAGGTCTTCAATATACAGAGTCAATCTCTCGGGCACCAGAAGCCGGGGAAGTGCAGATTCAATTAAAATCCGCTGGAATCAACCATCGGGATCTATTCATCATGGCAGGACGCGGCCCTCAGGACATCCCACTCGTTCCCGGTTCCGATGGAGCAGGTATTGTCGTAGCGATTGGCGAAAGCGTAAGAGGGTTCGCGATAGGAAATGAAGTCATTATCCATCCTACACTCGGTTGGGAACATGCATCTGAAGTGCCGACCGTACCCGATATTGTTGGTGGCCCTACGGATGGAACACTGGCTCAATATATAACGTTGCCTGCTGCAAATGCCCTGCCTAAGCCAGCCCACCTATCCTGGGAGGAAGCAGGTGTGCTGTCCCTTTCAGCGCTGACGGCCTATCGCGCCTTATTCACTCGCGGCGTATTGAAGCAAGGTGAACATGTCCTTATTCCCGGCGTTGGCGGTGGTGTAGCGACCTATGCCCTGCTCATGGCGGTAGCGGCTGGTGCCAAGGTGACCGTCACCTCCAGAAGTGACGCCAAAAGAAATGAAGCTCAGCGTTTGGGCGCTGCCCAGGCACTGGATAGTCATGCTGATTGGCGTAGGCAGAACGATCTGGAACCTGTGGACATCATCCTGGATAGCATCGGACAAGCCATGTTCCCAAAATATTTTGATATAATCAGACCAAGTGGACGTATCGTGATGTATGGTGCAAGCTCGGGGGATGATCTGACCCTACCGATTCGCTCTATCTTCTTCCCGCAGATCAGTCTGATCGGCACCTCTATGGGTAGCCGTGAGGAGTTTATCCAGATGCTGCAATTCGTGGAGCAACATGATATACATCCTGTAATTGATGGCGTATATCCATTGCAAGACGTAGCAAAAGCATTCGAACGCATGGAAAACGGCGAGCAGTTTGGTAATCTGGCTATCCTTATGGAGTGACATCTATTTTGGAGATGGGCCTTCATGAATTGTTGAAAATTGATTTACGATAATGGGGTGAATCCATCTGACCCGTCTAGCTAAACGTATACTAATTTTTCTTGTTGCTATTATGCTTTTGGCCCAAATTCCTATGTTAAAAGAAACCTTAGCCCGCGGAGTTACTACGTTATATGTGAAGATAAAGTATCCCGAACATTCCTTTCAATTCCAAGACTTCAACTACGTGTCTCATTTCGGGAACTATATCATTTCATATACTGATCAAGACGAGCAAGGTATTAGTCTGATGCTTGAGCCCAATTTTTTTCCGGTGCTCATTATATATGATCCATTAAATCAGCCCATGAAAGACTAGTTTGTTCACGCTATGAATCATTCAGGAGGTATCGATATGGACAATAGATTACATTTGGTCGAATTGGTTCGCAAGCTGATGGACTCT
Source organism: Paenibacillus sp. AGC31 (assembly GCF_057334655.1). Classification (NCBI taxonomy): domain Bacteria; kingdom Bacillati; phylum Bacillota; class Bacilli; order Caryophanales; family Paenibacillaceae; genus Paenibacillus; species Paenibacillus sp. AGC31. Next base: position 49,741 of record NZ_JBHFJH010000024.1, on the reverse strand, counting down.
GAAGGAACGGAAGCCGAGTTAGATGACATGTTGACGGAGCTACAGCAGCAGGTTCCACATGCAGAGATCAGTAATCTGATTTTCTGGGATGATCGAGACCTGACGCCTGAACAGATTGTGGAAGAAGCCTTGGCTTCACGTCCAATCATTCTTCCACCCCAATCTTAATATTCTTCAGGAGATGAACGATAGGATATGTCTGACATGTCTGATTTAAATCATAATAACAACAATGAACACCCTGATTTTAACGGAATCAGCGGAGGAGAAAAACTACAGGCACTTCGTGATCTGATCGAACTAACCGATAATCACCTTACTCAGCAAGTTCTCGCTATTGGCATGGATACACATGAAGAGGATCTCATCCGTATCGAAGCATGGCGCGCTTTAGGCATGGCAGGCTCCTCTGCTCTTCTGGGTGAAATCCTTCATGCTGCCGCACAACTTGTTCGTGACTCAGAAGAAGATGAGGATGTACAGAATTACGTCTTGCAAACGCTCGCTCTACTGCCCGTCACAGAAGCCGAGATCCAATTGGCTCAGGAAGTTCTGGAGGGTAATGCCTACATATTAGTCAGAGGAGCGGCCTTTGCTATGCTTGTTGCACATCCACAAGTTAATGGCGCAGCATCCGCGCTAGAATCGCTTCAATCCGATCCTGATTTTGGCTCTTCTGCAATGCGGGTACTGCATTCGAATCAACGAAGTAATAATCAATAAACCAAGTTTAATCTCCCCAATTTCCATAATTTCGTTATAATGGTAAGCAAGACATCATGCTATTGGAGGAGAATTATGGAAACGGAAGCTTTACGCAACGTGGAACAACTAGCTTTGAAAAAACACAAGATATACAAACAAAGCTTAATCAGGTACCTTGCACGCTCCATGCTGGCCAGTATGTTTATCGGATTCGGCGTCATCGTGGCGTTTAAGACAGGTAACTTCTTTTATATGGAGCAGTCCCCGTTTACCTATCCGATGGCGGCAATTACGTTTGGCGCGGCCATCATTCTGATCGCCTACGGCGGGGGTGACCTGTTCACGGGCAATACGTTTTATTACACGTATGCGGCGCTGCGCAAGAAACTGCGCTGGTTTGAAGTGATCAAGCTGTGGATTGCAAGTTATAGCGGTAACCTGATGGGCGCAGCCGTGTTTGCCTTGTTAATCTACCTGACCGGGTTGTTCGACTCGTCTCAGGTGAATGGTTTTCTGTTAAGCGTGGTGGAGCATAAGATGGAAGTTCCAACCATGCAGCTCTTTTTCCGGGGCATCCTGTGTAACTGGCTTGTATGTATGGCGTTTTTTGTCCCAATGTTCATGAAGGAGAATGGAGCCAAAATGTTTGCCATGATGCTCTTTGTGTTCTGCTTCTTCATCTCGGGATATGAGCACAGCATCGCCAATATGTGTACGTTCGCGATTGCACTTGTGCTGAATCACCCGGGGACGATCTCATTTGAAGGTGTGCTTCACAACCTGGTTCCCGTGACCTTGGGTAATCTGGTGGGTGGTGTGCTGCTGATGGGCTTTATGTATTATGCGGTGAACAAACCGTTTCTGGATGAAGAGACACATTAATCTCTGGCAAAAAAAGATTCCCTTACAGCTCGGTCCTTCGACCGTGGCTGATCGGTAAGGAGAATCCAAAACACCCCGGCAACCTTCCCATCTCAGGGAGTAGATTGCCGGGGTGTTTCTCTATGGGCAGGCTCGCGGTTAAGCCGCTTGCCAACCCCATCCGTGGCTTAGAAGTAATCCCGCCACGGCGTATATTCAATATCGTTGTCGCCGCGCGTGACCACGATCATATTTTCCATTTTGCCCGTGTCCTTATTGGTACGGTAGATCATCGTACGTGTCTCGCCTTCTTCCGGCACAGAGAACAGGAACTTGTCCGCAACGAACGAAGAACCAAGTCCAGTGGCATGTTCTGTAAAGGCAGAGCCCGTCTTGCTTGTGAGCAGCAGACCAATCCCGTAGGCTGTAGCCGTTTGTGCTGCTTTGCCAAAGAGATGCTCGCCTTGACTGGTCGTGTGCGTTTGCTCCGAATACCTATACTTTTCCGTATCCTTGCTATAGTCCACCACATTGCCCTGTTTATCCAGACTGATGGTGGTCGTTTCGCCCTTGTCGCTTTTCACCTGATACGTACCTACGATGGAATCCTCGGTAATTTTTACCGTCTTGCCAGTATTGGGGTCAGTCTGATAGATTACATCTTCATACTGAAGCCGAATGATGTTCATGCTGGCCTGAATCTGCTGCGCCAGTTCTTCGTCACCCATCTCTTTGGCTTTCTTCAGCATTTCCTCATAGTTCTGGTATTTCTCGGCATCTTTCTCATCCCATTCATCCATGTTCTTTGGTGGACCTGGCGTTTTGTCCAGATCATCGCCTTTATTTTTGCCCATGGTTGATAGCGCCCGCGCTGCGGTCAGCGCCGTCATGATTGCCTGGCTCACTGCCTCTTCATCTGTCGTGCGGAAACGCTCGGCAATCTTCTTAAGCTCCGACTGAATGGACAGAACCAGTTCCAGAACAGATTTCATCGTGCCTTGAGCCGTTGAATAATCGTTATAGAAGCGTTCCCGTTCCATGCCATCCCAGTTGCTGCGCATGACACTCATCTTGCCGTCCAATGTGGACATGAAGCCCGATAATTGCTGATGGGCCCGAGCGAACTGACCACTGACCTTCTCCAGTTGTTCCGGTGTCACCTTGATCTGTGTCATCCTGCACACTCCTCTGCGTGTTCATTAACATCCTGTGGTCAACCAATGACGCTCTCTCTCAACCTGTTCCTATATGATCTCCAGATGCAACAGTGGAAACGGATTACCGGAACTATCCAATTCAGATCGCCCCATTTGTACAAATCCCATCTTTTCATAGAATCGGGCTGCCCCAGTATTCTGCTCATTAACATCCACCTTGAGGTGACGGCCTTTGATTTTGAAGGTATGGTTTATTAGCAGACGTCCCACACCCTGTCCGTGTTGGCTCGGATCTACAAATAACATCTCGATAAAGTTATCATCCACACCAATAAAACCCACGGGTTGTTGCTCCGTATTCAGCACTTCCCAAACCTCGACTTGCCTTTGTTGCAAAACATCACTCACCACTTTTTTGTAGAACTGAATGTGATGCTCTTCCAAAAACGTATGGGTTGCCCGAACAGCACTCTCCCAGATCTCGACCAACTTGTCATGATCCTGTTCCCGATATGCAGCGACTAACATGTCCGACGTATGCTCCTTCTCTATTAAAAGTAAAAGGTTATGTAAAAGCCCGATCCTGGGATCGGACTTGTTTAATATATCAAATTTGAAATAACTCTACGTTTATTTTATCATGTTCATCATTCAATCTGTACCCATAATTTCCAATCATGAGTCAACGTTCTCCCTCCGTTTTTGGCTTCCAACGGAAGGTTGCTGCCGATTGGGAAGACAGTATATATCGAAACGAATCTCCATCTATGAGTACATCAAAGGAAACTTCTGCCTCACCCGTGTTAGCTGCAACCAGCACCAACGTTCCATCCGGATTGCAGAAGGTTACGTTCTCGAGCTGGCCCTGTTCTTGCGTGGAATCAACTCTCACAGCTCCCGGACGTACATAACGGCTGATGTGACCCATCGCATAATACTCGACATTTCTCGTGATTTCATCACGCTCCGGGTCAATCGTCACAACCCCACGACAGTTCTCACAGCCACCGTTCGTGGGTCCACCTTGCGGATCGAGTGCGATGTTCCAGAGCAGCACATTCTTCGCCCAGTTGCGAGGTGCACCAATGATGAGATTGGACATCTGCCAGCTCAGATTCTCGCCAAAATCAGGACTCCACTCCCCACCACTACACTCGGTAAAATAGATATTTTTATCCGGGAAGCGCTCATGCACTTCCGACATGACAGATGGATCACCTGCATAACAGTGAAAAGCAGATCCATCGATATAGACAGCAGCCTGCTCATCACCGAGCACCTTGCTGGTATATTCGACCGCCTGATCCCAGTTATGATCATACGCGATGATTTGCGTATCCAGTCCCGCGTCCTGTAGCGCAGGGCCAAGATAATCCCGAATGAACATGGCTTGTTCTTCGGCGCCCATACTCATACTTGGATATTTATTCGATGTGAACTCCGGTTCATTTTGCAACGTGATCCCGTAGATGGGAATGCCCTTTGTCTGATAAGCTTTGATATATTTCACAAAATATCTTGCGTACGCTTCGTATACCTGGGGATCGTTGTAATCCAGATACCAGCCGTTCGTGGTCTTCTCCCCATACTTCATCCAGGCCGGGGCCGTCCACGGTGTGCCCAGCACTTTAAGATCCGGTTTCAAACCAGCTACACGCTCCAGCATATGCACAACTTCCTGATCCTTTTCGATCGAAAAGGATTCCATGTCATAGTCCGTGCCAGACTCGATATCATCATAGGTATAACTCGAAGCCACACCTGTTTCATCTACCGAATAATCGGAGGCACCAATCGTATGACGCACCATATCCATGTTCAGCCCTTCTGTTGTAAATAGTTCCTTCAGCAGTTGCTCTTGTTGTTCCTCTGGGAGCTCGTTGATCAGATGTGCCGATGAACCCGTCATCGCTGCGCCAAAACCATCCATGGTCTGATACGTCTTGTCCGGGTCAATCTGTATGGTGAAATCCGATGAAGACGTGTCTGACTCCTGCGTTGAAGAAACGGGAGAGCCTGTGTCTGCATCATGGTGATCTGAAATTGGAATGGGCTTCTGAGGTGTAAGCAGATTTTGCTGATCTCCCGTGGTTAGCCAGACTTCGGCCGTTCTCTGTTTGTCCACAACCGGTGGCGGAGCAGGTTGTTCACTTCGGTTGAAGATAAGCCAGATTCCTATACCGATACAACAAATAGCTGCGATCAACAGGATCATCCATCGTTTGGGATGCTCTCGCCAGCCTATGTTCATCACGCTTCACTCTCCTTTCATTGTGGAAAAAGCCGCGGCCAATAGGCCACGACTCAATTTCCTAATCTATATAAAGTAGAACCAACTGCATTTGACGCTAATAAATTCACTGGGATAACAACCTTCCAATCTCCCAGATTGCAGTTTTATTTACCAGACTTGCTTCCGATATTCACACTGCCTGTCAGACGAATATCATCCGATGCACTGCCGACATACACTTGAACTTTACCCTTAGGCATTACCCATTCATGTGATGCTTCATCCCAATAGGACAGTGCGCTGCGATCCAGTTGAATATTGACCCGCTGCTGCTTGCCTGCTTTGAGATCAACCTTCGCCCAACCAGCAAGTTGTTTCTTCGGAGTCTCGACTTTGGTTGGCAGATTGCCAACATAGACCTGTACAACTTCTGCACCGGAAACTTTACCGGTATTACGCAGGTTAAGGGATACTTCTACGGTTTCCTTATCACCTTTGCCAGTGTTTTTCACATGCAGATTACGATAATTAAAATCGGTATACGACAGCCCGTGTCCAAAGGCAAACGCCGGTGTCATGCCTTCTTTGTCATATCCTTTATACCCTACAAAGATACCCTCGGAATAGTTGCCCACCCCGTTCACACCCGGGAATTGTTCCGCAGTGGATACCGGGGTCTGGGAATCATCTGATGGGAACGTCACCGGCAACTTACCGGATGGATTCACATCACCAAACAGCACACGTGCCACTGCATTACCTTGTTCCTGACCTGCATACCAAGCCTGAACGATGGATGGCACTTCTTTTTGCCAGGAGTCCATTTCAACAGCGCGACCACTCATTTGCACCACAATCGTTTTTGGATTGGCTGCTGCTACCTTGCGAATCAGCTGCTCCTGGTTATTCGGCAGCTCCAGGTCGGAACGGTCGACGTAACCTTCACTGTCATACGTACGAGTTACCACGACGGCAACATCGGATTTTTTCGCCAGATCAACTGCTTTTTGCATTTTGATATCCACAGCGTCTTCTGGAGCTTCCCAGCCAAAACGAACCTGTGCACCCATATCATGATTAGTCTGTACCGGGAAATCCGTACGATACTCAATTCGAATATTGTGGGACTCGCCTTCTTTGAATGTGATTTCTTTCTTTGTTGTACTCAATGTTTCACCTTGATTGTCTACGAGTAACTCATCATCCACATACAGTTTCGCAGAACCCAGACTGGTCAGAGACAGTTTGTAATCACCTGTTTGAGGTGCTGTGATCGCCCCTGTCCAACGAGCAGACATCTTGGCATTGAACTTCGTTGGTGTCACTGGAAGCTTGGAAGATTGTGCGTTAAAACCTTCATAGTTGTAGAATCCAAGATTCATGTTGACCTGATGATCTGTACGGACCAGAGATGGGTCACCCTCCATATCTTTATTCGTCCAGTATTCAGCACGCAGACCGTATTCCGCACGATCTGTACCATAGTCTCTTTCACTTTCCTGAGCATCCGCTGGTGATAAAAGAGTAGAAGGTACGGCGGATGGTCCATTAAATGCATCCCCTGCGGAGATAGGATCGGTTCCGGCAGCATATTTTACATCCACACCGTTACCGGCACGGTTACGAATGCCTTGAAGTGAACTTACGGTATACGTCGGATTAACCAGACTGCTACCTCCACCAGCAGCAGATGCGTTATCTGCATCCGGACCGATGACAGCGATGGATTTCACGTTTTTCTTGGACAGCGGCAGCACATTATCGTTGTTTTGCAAAAGAACCATGCTCTCTTCTGCAATTTCACGTGCCTGTTTGCCGTCTTTCTTGGCATTGATTTGTGTATTCGTTACAGGGTTATCGAACAGCCCTTTATCGAACATTTGAAGCAAAATGCGTCTAACCTTCTCATCAATGGTTTGCTCGCTGACTTCGCCATTGTTCACGGCTTCCAGCAATTTGTCTCCCCATTTGCCGTAAGGCTCTCCCGGTGTCTCCAGATCCAGACCCGCATTGGCGGATTTGGCTGTGCTGAAGTTTGCACCGTAGTCACTCATGACAAACCCTTCGAAGCCAAACTGATCCCGAAGGACATTGGTCAGCATCTCCTTGTTCTCACAAGCATATGTACCGTTCACCTGGTTAAATGAACACATTGCTGAACCAAGATCCGCTTTTTCGACCATCGCCTGGAACGGACGTGCATAGACTTCCTGAATGGCACGTTCGCTGGCTGTTGCATTGGTCGTGAAACGTTCCGTCTCCTGGTTGTTCAGGATATAGTGTTTCGCTGTAGCGATAACCGGATTACTTTGAATCCCATTCACATACGCTGCACCCATACCGGAAGCCAGTAGCGGATCTTCCCCCAGAGATTCGAAGTTCCGGGAACCCCATGGTGTACGTGCAATATCCAGTCCAGGGCCGAGCACTACATTATGTGTTGTATCATGTGCTTCCTGACCGATCAAATCGCCATATTTCTTGGCAAGATTGGTATCCCAGGAAGCGGCAAGCGCGATGGGTGCAGGCAATGCCGTGGACTTTTTGTCCTGCACATCCGGGTTAGCCACACGTACCCCTGCAGGTCCATCTGCCATCTGTAATGCCGGAATGCCGAGGCGCTCCAATCCATCATTATAGAAACCATAATAGTTATTTACTTTACCAGTTACGAATCCAACTTTCTCCTCCAGCGTCATCTCCTTGAGCAGCAGCTCGGTGCGTTCTTCCGCAGATAGAGATGTGTTCATCCATGGCCGATCAGTCCCGGATTCCGCCTCCGCGGCGAAGGCGTGTAGCGGCATAGCCGCAACCGCCACGATGATTAATAACATAAACCATCGTTTGAGGAAAATCAGATTGAGTCTTCTGTTCATGTTGTAAGCTCTCCTTCTCTCTTGATCATTTTTCTTGTGCACACATTGAATACATGTATACAAGGGAATGCAAACTGGCTTGATCCCAGTCTTTCAAGCATTCAGGTCGTCCTGCACATGGCTTCCGAAACTGCAGCCTGCAAGCAAGTCAGCAGATTTCGCTTCCTAACGATAGCCGACATGATCATGAATTACATCCCCTTAAATTTGGTAAATGATCGATAAGAACAAGCCTAGTTCTTTGGAATCACCACATCAAAAATTCAGATAACAAGATAAGAAAACGAATTATTTACATTTCCGTAACTACTTTAGAACAGATTCTTTACTTTTAAAAACAGTCGGTTCGACCCACTCCCGTTCAACCAATTAATGCAATTAATTATCAGATTAAGGAATATATCCACACACCCTGGGTCCTAAGTCTATTTGAAAACGGAACCAATCCGGTCCATTGAAATATCCAAAAATATAAAAGCAACTGAAGTCCCTTTTAACAGGTTCCTCCGTTGCCTTTATGTTTGGATTTCTCCATATTGTTCACTCCGTCCATGATTATTTGTTCTACACTCGTTATATTGAGATTCGGAGTTACATTGAAAATCGGGGTTACAAATAAAAAAACCGCCCCACGGGGCGGTTTAAATCTAGTTCGTTCATTTCTAATTCTGTAACTGTGCAAGAATCTGCGGGTCCTTGATCTTTTTGTCATCGGCGAGCAACATCACCTTGGACAGAATCTCAGCTGTTCTCGGATCTTCATCGAGGAATGGCAGGAAGATTCGCCCCCGATGCTGACTGTGCACCGGTACGATATGAAGTGCACCTGTGGCTTGTTTGAACACATTACCACTCCCCAGATGAACAGCATACTCACCCAATTCACCATCAATTCGTGCGTAATTCCCGTCCAGACGTACATTGTCGATCTTCAGCAGACGCAACGACTCGTTCACAATGACATGGCGCATCTCGATTGTTGTCAGGCTGGCTTCCGGATCTACGCCTCCTACATGTGCAACGCTGACCACCAGATCGATATCACGCATGACTTCGGAGAAGAACGTCAGCGGCACATCTTGCAGCGCTACCGGTTTGTAGCTCTTGCGATCGTAGAACTGCACCGTCTCCAAGGTAGGTGCCTCGGTATCTGCTGGTGAGAACCAATCTGCCATGGCATAGAGATTCGCGATCAGATTGTGCTCATAACTTACCTTCTGCAGACCTTCCTCATAACTGACAGTCCATTGGCGTCCTTTAAGCAGAGCTACTGCTTTTTTCGGTTGAATCTGATACCCGGCATATCGGCGGGACACCGTACCATTAGCCAATTCGTCCTCGTTAGGAAGATACAGCTCACGGAATACCTGCTTGAACGGCTGACGCTCCTGACGGGTGAACAGATCCCGCTGGAATTCACTCCAGCTTCCGTTCTGATACAGATGAAGCGGGTGAGCTATCAAAAGTTTATCTTGTTCCGCTAATGCATGGATCGTACCCTCCAGCCCTGGAGCAACCAAACCACTGGACGATACATCGAATCTTCCCGTCTTGTCACCTGACTGGAATACAAGTGTTCTTACCAGCGGATGTATAACCGGATTTTGCATCAGACTCGCAATTTCCTCACGTGTAAAGGATGTTCCAGCAGTCATCGAACGTTCCAATTCCTGCCTTGCCCGGCGATATTGATCCACCAGATCCGATTTTAGCTCTTTCAGTTCAGCGATATATCCATCTTTTTTGAACCGGGCAGGTATAGACTTGAGTGTCTTGCCTTTGCTAACGATGACCATCTCGGGTTGGCCTTCCTCATCAATGACCAATTGCGCTGTTGTGTCAGCATCCAATGCATGAGGTTCAAAGAAGGATTTCATCTCATCCAACTTGCGTGCTTCCATGTCCCACATCAACCGCGTAACATCGGCATAACCTGCATTACGAGCAAGGTTGCCCAGTGCAATCTGTGATGCCACACCTTCACTGGCACGGCGTTGTGCACCGAATTGTTTGCTCTGCATCAGGAACTTCTGAATGAAGTCGTATCGCTCATGCAGATCCTGTTCGCGATTTACAGCGAATGGAATCAGGCTATAGGTTAACAAATGATCCTTGTTTCGCTTATCTGACACGGACTCTCGCATGTCGTCCAGACGAAGCTTGCCAAGTGCAGCATCTGCAAACAACTGGGATCTGCGGTGGTTAGATCCCCCGGAAATGTACTTGGCGCAATCGTATAACAGATTGAACCGTTCCTCCCCGACAGCAGCATAGGCTTCTTCAAACCATGCGATATCAAACGCACCTTCATTAAAGTCCTGTGGTGAGATTGGAGAATAGTGGGCCACGATGGTTTCTTTCTCCGCAGTAAAGCGTTCATTAATATGAGCATGGAAGTACCAAGCTGCACTGCGTAGACCTTCCCATCCCAGATGTTTCGCTACAATCTCCATCCACTGCGGGGCGTACATGGCTGCTTCCAGCAATTTTTTCTCATTCACCGGATACTTCTGGAGCAACTCTCCAAGCCGCTTCTCGTCCTCTCCATCCCGCGGATGACAATTCTGAATCAGATAGCTGAACGTCTCTTTACGTGTTGTATTGTCTCCATAGCTATAGATATATCCACGGACAAATGTATCCTGATCCATCGCAGAGACCAGATGTACCCAGTGTTCCATGCCTTCAATTCGATCCAGTTTCATGGCAAGTGTGCTTACTTCTGTAGAGAGTTCTCCCCGGGTCAGCTCAATCTCCAGAATGCGATCGACCACCGCATCTCGCAATTGAACAAGCTTCGGATCACTCGCAATCATTTCTGTACGAGTGGATGTTAAGTCCCGAATAAACAACAGACGATTCCCACCGACCAGCACCTGTCGATATATCTCTTGATCATCAATCAGGTTCAACTGGTACGCACGCAGGAAATCTTCAAGTGACAGTAAAGACAGCGGTTGACTACTCTCTACAAGACTGGTGAACTGGTAAGCTGTCTGGAAGAAACGTTTGAAGCTGTTATCGTCATGGATTTTGCCCCGAACTACATAATTCCAAGGTCCAGTCAGAATATGAAGCATGCCTGACTCTTTTTCGAGTCGATCAGCAGGCATACTCGCGATGATGGAGGCCCAGGTTTTCTCAGCTATCTCAAACGTATCGATCGGATCGCTATCCAGAAATGCCGCCGATATCAGTGCCACTACCTGATCATTATACGTTAACGAATCCAGCATCTGCTGCAGCTTTTCGATGTCATCCAGAGGATAGATCTTTTCAGCAAACGACTTGCGCCAGCCTTCCAATAACGGAATCTTATGCAATTCGTCATAGTCATACTGCTCACGGAAATAACTGTAATGGTCGCTCAAATTGCCATTGAACTCCCGGAGCTGTATAGCCATGTATAGCTGCATCAGTTCCACACTGCTGAACTCGGCATGTTGAATATAGTTCTCCCATACGTCATGAAGCGGGAACTGTTCCATCTGCTTCATTTCATTCCGCTCTCCATATGGAACCTTGGAGCGAAGACTCGCTCCGACTAACAATGTGTCTTTATAGCCAGCGTAGTATTCCACTTCATACTCATAATCCCTGTGTTCATGCACTAATTCACTAAGTCCCTCCAGAAATGGTCTGGTCTTATCCAGAGAGAGTGTAAAGATATCCTTCGGATTATGGCCCTTGAGATCACGCTTCTCATCCAGTAATGGCTCACGTCGCTTCGGATCAAATAAACCAAATCCATTAGAGGCTGTGTAACGACTCCCCTGATCGGTCAGCTTATCCAGTAGTTTCTGTTCCTTGGCAGTGGGTGTCTCAATCAGCTGCGCCAATGGCTGCAATTGCTCCTGCTGATCTATCCGCTCTGGATCTGCCGCAATCTCGGTCAGTAGTTCGAGCGCACCCAAGCGCTGCAGTTCACTCTTGGCTTGCAAAAGTCGCTTCAGCGAGACCTCCAATTGGTTCACGGGTTGCAGTAACAATACATGAATGACCTTCTGACGAAGTGAGCCCGTCTTGAGCTTCATCAACGCCTCCATCTGTTTCATCTCTTCAACCGTCAACGCGAGCAGCTTCGCCTTGGCGAGTGCACCCTCCCGATTACTGATGCTTTTATCAGACAAACTCTCAAACACAAACTGTCTTTGCACCTCATTCTCGGGATGCTGAACAAACTGGGACAGCAGTTCTCCGCGTAGTTCCGGGCTTAATCGGTCCTTGATTGCAATAACTTCACCAATCCATTCCGGGTCCATATCATAGGCGGCCAGATATAACATTTTCTTGACTACATCATCCGTATCAATCCGGTAGTGAACATACTCAAGTACACCCGATGGTCCACCTGACCCGCCTTTTGGAATGGCAGACAGCATCTGTTTGAACCGATCAAAGTCCTGACGCCGCAAGGCCTTATCTCCCAGAGCAGGCAATGGCCACACGTAGACGCTACGCTGATTCTCTCCATTCTCGAAACTCCAGTTGTACATATACATCGCATCATAGTTGGTCACAATCCAGTGCATCAACTCGGTATCCTGCGCCTCCAGATAACGACGTGCAATGTCCAAACGAAGCTCCCTGTTCTGGCTGTTAGCCAGTACATATTGGGCAACAATCTTCTGATATAACTGACCTTGATCCATAATCTCGATTATCTTGCTCTTCAATTCCTTCTCTTCAATGACCGCTGTCGCCCACAGACTGATAAAGAGTTTGTTGGCGTTTGCTTCCTGCTGCCAGGCCTCGCGTACTTCTGGTTGCACAAGCGCCTGATAGGCCTGTTCAATCAACTGTGCGGCAACACGCTGGTTGGCTGCTTCTATGCCGATCCCCGTCCATACGGCAAGTGCTCTTACCACGGAACTGAAACGAATCAGGTTGTTGTCGATAATGATTTTTAATATGTAAATATAGGCTTCCAGTGTCCCTTCATCCATCCGCTCCACAATGCTTTGGCGCAACCCTTCCTGCAACCTTGCTGCAACGAGCAGCTCACCCACCATCTGATAGGCATCCGCCTGATCACTCATAAATATACCTTTGATCATTTCATGGGTTAACAACGCCGTCTGATTGTCACCATAGATAATATCATGCAGCGCCTGCTTCATATTTCCGCCCTGATGATCCAGTTCATAAGCGATACAATCCGCCAGAACCCAACGGATCTCATGCAGATAATCCAGCTTATACTCACGAAGTGACACATATTCTTCCAGGGAGAAATTTTTCATTTCCATTCGGAACAATCCCATCAGTTTGCGAATGACCTGTTCTACATGCTGCTCTGGATCGGATGTGCGAAAAGGCCGGCGTTCATAGTTGTTACTGTATGGGAAACGAGTCGCACGCTCTACAATATAACGGAATCGTGCAACCAATGACTCGCTCGCCAGATGCTTGAGCACATCCAACAGTGGCTCGAATAATGGTTTCTGCGTTTCTACAGCCAGCCTTCCAAGCAGCTTATCAGTATTCAAAAACATCTTTTCGTCTCCACGCAAATACGTAGACCCGGCGATCTCCACAACATAGCCTGCCAGCTCAAGCTGTACCCCTGTCAACGACTTGGCTCTTTCCTGCAATCCATCCATGTACACCTGTACTTGCTCTTCCTGATTCATCCTGTTCTCCTCCTTCATTGCTCTCTACCAAAGACGTCCCGCAAGCATTGTAAAACGGATAAACACCACGTTATCTCCGTCTTTTACAACAAGTGACTCATCCAGTTCCTGCAATTCTTCATCGTTGAGAAACACCTTGTACAACCCATCCTCATAGGCGGTTATCGCTGTATCCATCGCAACTTCCAGATCAGGAACGCCCTCATTGTATACTGCTCCAAACCCAACTTTCCCCGCCGCTCCCTGCACCTCAATCTCATCCGGCATCAGGTAGGCGAGCAGTTCTGACTGTTTCTTCTTGTCCTGAAGCGCTTTTACTTGCAGAGCCACCATATTCTCAATGAGCTGCCTTAACGTATGAGTTGTTTCCGGAAGTTCAGCAGCTTGCTTGGCAAGTACCGGCTTGCGTTTGCCCAGACTTTTTACCGTTATCCATACGTTCACTGTCTTGCCCCCTCTGTCCTGCCCTATTTGAAGAAGCTTCCATAAGCCCCGATATCTATACCACAATGCGGAATAACCTAAACTCGAAGTGACGATCTATCTCTAAATAAAATATAAAATACGTACATATGTACCCCTAATGAACATCATAACTAAAATTCAATCCATATTCATGAGCCAATCCTCATGTTTACGTGGAACCACGGAACTATGGCCTACTTGCGTACATATACGCAAAAAAAGCCGCACAGTCTCATATAAATATGGACTGCGCAGCCGCTAAGCTAATATTAGAACAGTTTATGTCGCCTGAGAACCTTTAATAAATTGAAACCTGTATGAATCATCTCGCCAGACGCAGCGGTCGAATGGTTACAGCAGCTGTCTTGAAGCCAGGCATCCGGCAGAACGGGTCCAGTTCCGGTCGGGTGGCCCGATTCACATTCTGAATGCCGCCCCAATGCATCGGCACGAACAAGGTATCCTCTCGAATGGAATCCTTGATGCGCGAACGAACCGTGAAGCTTCCATACGTCGATTGAATCTCTACCCACTCTCCATCGTGAATACGATAACGGGCAGCGGTAGCCGAGTGAAGTTCAACAAAGTTCTCCAATTCACGAGCTGCCAATGCCGGACTTCGATGTGTCTGCACCCCTGTAAGATAATGAGGCAGCACACGCCCATTGGTGAGAATTAGGGGGAATTTCGGCGATATATCATTCCAGCCCGGGCTGGATTCAAATGTGAATGCCGCTTTGCCGTCCGGGTGAGCGAATCGTTCACCGAACAGCAGTCCTTCTCCCTGATCCTCCAGGGCAGAACACGGCCAGTATACCCCTTTCCCGTTACGCAAACGCTCATAGGTAATGCCATAGTAATCAGCCACTCCGCCGCGGCTCGCCACCCGAAGCTCATTAAAGATATCCTCAGCATTGTCATATTCAAAGTAAGAAGCTTTACCCAATTGTGCGGCAATCCGGCATAATATATCCCAATCATCAAGCGTTTCTCCCGGCGCAGGTCGCCCCTGTTCACGGAGCAGAACACGCCCCTCCAGATTGGTCAGTGTACCTTCATTCTCCATATAAGATGTAACCGGCAGAACCAGATCAGCCATGCGCGCTGTCTCCGACAGAAACATATCTGCCACGATCAGAAAGTCCAGCTTGCGCAGACCTTCTTCCACCAAACGCACATTGGGATTGGAGACGACCGGGTTGGAGCCCATTACGAGCAACGCCCGAATCTCCTGCTCATGGACCTTCTCCATCATCTCGTAGGCGGACACCCCTTTGCCTGGCAAACTTGCAGGGTCCACACCCCAGACGGTTGCCACATAGGCACGATCAGCTTCATTTTCAATAGATCGATAGCCCGGCAGCTGGTCAGCCTTCTGCCCATGCTCCCGTCCGCCTTGCCCGTTCCCCTGACCTGTGATTGCACCATATCCACAGCCTTCTCGGCCGATTTTGCCAGTCGCGAGCACCAGGTTCAGAAAGTGCCTGACGGCCATATGTCCATCTGTCTGCTGCTCCACACCACGTGCTGTCATGATCATGCCTGTCTCTGCCTCACCGTAAGCCATCGCTGCCTGACGAATCAGCGCCAGATCAACCCCGCACGTTTGTGCCGCCAGTTCGAGTTGCAAATCAGCCAACCCTTGTATCAATTGGTCGTAACCGTGCGTTCGTTCGCCTATAAAATGAGGGTCCACCAATCCGGCATCCATAATCACCTTCAACATGCTATCTGCCAGCAGAGCATCCATGCCAGGCTTCACCTGCAAATGAAGGTCGGCAATGGCAGCGGTTGCCGTCTTGCGTGGATCAATAACAATAATGAAGGCTCCGTTCTCCTTCGCCTGATTAAAGTATGGCAGAAGAGTAGGTTGGCATTCTGCAATATTGGTACCTGCAAGTACAATGCAGCCTGCCTTGGGAATATCGGACAGACGGAACGTCAATCCACGATCCATCCCGAACACTTTACTGCCAGCTGAAGCCGCAGCTGACATGCAGAACCGTCCATTATAGTCGATATATTTTGTCCCCAATGCAACTCTGGCGAACTTGCCGAGCAGATAGGCTGTTTCATTTGTCAAAGATCCGCCTCCGTAGACTCCGACTGTATCTGCTCCGTATGAATCTTTCAAGTCCAGAAACCGCTCTGCGATGGTCTGAATGGCCTCCTCCCAGGAACAGGATTCAAGCTCGCCATTGCGACGAATGAGCGGATGCATTAATCGTTGACCACTGAGCGCATGTTGATGAGCATTCATACCCTTCACACACAACCTGCCCTGGGAGGCTTCATTCGGAACACCCTGAACCGTATACTCACCACGACGCTGGCCCGCAACAGGTGCAGCCAATTCTTCAACAGTCATCTTGCACTGCACACTACAATACGGACACTGGGTTTCCTTTACATAGAGCTTGGAGGCTGTTGGTTCTGAACTCACGGATAATCCCATCTTTCCATCCCCGCCTTTCATCTATATATCAGCTTGAAGTGTAGCTGCCAGTTCCTTCTGTAACTGGTCATCCAGCAGCGTTTCCCGAATGGACATGAATCCCAATCGTTCCGTCCATGCCCATAACGGCTCATCATACCAAGCGGTTTGGCGATACCATTGAAGGCAGGCTGATGCGAGTGCTGCCGCTTGCACCTCTGTTTCAGCCACCCCGAGCAAGCCACCTTGTTTGACCGGATGCTCTGCATGACCACCTGCATAGATCTCCCACCCAGCTGGGGAAGCCAGCAAGCCAATATCCTGCACCAGTGCGCTCACCAAGGATCCCGGTCCTGGTGCGACGCCTATATTCACGGATGACGGCATCGCTGCACCGACCCAACGCATACGAAGTTGTGCAGCCAAGCTCCCTGCATCCCTTGCATAGAATGACAAGGGGATATGATCATCCCAGCGCACCTGAACCTCTGAGTGACCTTCGATCTCATCATCCCTTGAAAGTTCAGCCTGATTTCCATTCCGTTTAACTATCCGATATTCCTTATTCATGATCTCTCTGTCATTAATCGATCGATTGGATACCTGTAAGTAATAGTCGATCACAGGACGACATACCACGCAGCCAAACTCCGAACCCCAACCCAGCTTCTGCAAGATCAAAGATTTGTCTGGTAGGTCTATCTCCATAACAACGATGTCATCCAGCATTTCCTTCAGTTCTGCATGCCCAAGCTCCGTACAACTGCACACAGGCATTGGAGCAGGTTTATCCGGTGTGGCGACCACTCCAGTACCCCCGTTATTTTTCAGATTATGCGTATGTTTCAACAGTGCAGCCACCATCGGGCGACAGCCACCACATGAACCCGACGCCTTGGTCTGCACCTTCACCTGATCTGCCGTCTCGAGACCCTGTTCCTGAATAGCTTTCATAATGGCAGCCTTGGTCACATTGTTGCAAGCACATACGGTTTCCTGAGCGAGTAATGCCGCAGCAGCCATCTCAGCCGGGTCCGGGGCCCCTTCACGCGGAGCCAATTCCGCTACATCCGCACCTCGTTGCACCAGTCCAAGCAAAGCCGTCCCTTCAGCTGTATCTCCAAATAAAATGGCGCCGCGCACTTTGCCAGCCTGCATCAGTACTTTTTTATATGTGCCTTGAATGCCATCCAGATGTTGAATTGCAGTCTGTATGCCTTCCCCACTGATCTCACCCGCCGAGAAAACATCAACCCCCGATACCTTCAACTGTGAGTGGGGAATAGATCCTTTATATTCAGGCGTTTCCTGACCACAGAGCGTACGTGCGAGCACTTTCCCCTGCTCATATAAAGGAGCCACCAGCCCATAACTGATTCCCCGATGTTCGGCACATTCCCCAACTGCGTAGATATCCGGTACACTAGTACGCATATAATCATCCACCATGATTGCCCGATTCGTAGCGATTCCGCTTCGTCTAGCCAGGTCCACATTCGGCCGAATCCCAACAGCGACAATGACAACCTGAGCTTCAAGCTTGGAACCATCTGTAAAGAGCAGCCCCTGCGCCTGCGATCGTCCGGTAATTTTCTGCGTATTTTTAGCCAAAAGAAAGGACATGCCCTGCCTTTCGAGTTCCTCCTGAAGCATCGCGGCAGCCTTCTGATCCAACTGCCGGTTCATAATGTAATGTGCGTTATGGACCACCACAGCTTCCATGCCCAGATGCAGCAACCCGCGCGCAGCCTCCAACCCAAGCAATCCACCACCAATGACTGCGGCCTTGCGATATGTTTTGGAATAATCAGACATGCGCGTACAATCATCAATCGTTCGGAAGGACATGACCCGCTCTTTATCAATTCCCGGAATCGGGGGGATAAAAGGTGAAGACCCTGTCGCCAGAATCAGGACATCATAGGTTTCTTTTAGTCCGGATTCAGTCTCTATATATTTTCCACGGGTATCAATGCGGTGTACCGTTTCACCTGTACATAGCCGGATATGATGCTCGGCATACCAGGTCCAATCATTGATAATGATATCCTGTAACGAATGCTCGCCCTGCAATACTTTTGATAACATGATCCGATTGTAGTTGGGACGGGGTTCATTACCGTAGATTACAATCTCATACGTATCAGGCTCCAGTGCGATGATCTCTTCGACACACTTCACTCCAGCCATACCATTCCCGATAATCACCAGTTTGCTTCTGCTCATGGGCTGCCCCCTATCTCTCTCAACTGAAAATAAACAGAAAAATCCCTTCTCCATGATTCGGAAAAGGGCACCGTTGCCTCCGGAATCCACACGCCTTTGTGTAGATTCATATTAGATTCAGATTAAGGGAATCTGAATCTAATGTCAACTAAATTAACATTAAAAATGCAAATAACGATTAAAAAATGAATTATTTAAAATCACATGTAATTTTTGTTGACATACACATTTTCTCTTGATTATAATTTGAATCAAAATCACAGTGCTGTGATCAACTCAGATGCGGGAACACAATGACGTGTACCGCCTGTCGGCAACGGAGCCGCAAATCGTTCAGATCTGGACGAATTGCGGCCTTTTTCTGCCTCAACACGCACATAGACAAATCACGAAGATCTCAATTGGATGAGGAGCGATGATGGATGATGGAGAGCAAAAGTTTTTGGAAAAGCGGGCATAAGCCCACCCTCTTCGGGGCGTTTATGTATTTTGACATCAGTTTTATGATATGGGGGATGCTGGGTCCACTCGCAGTTGTCATAGCATTGGACTATCCGATGACTCCGCTGGAAAAAGCCAATCTGGTCGCATTGCCTATCCTTGGTGGCTCCATCCTGCGGCTTGTGCTTGGCTTCATGTCTGATTATATAGGTCCGAAACTAACTGCACAGATTGGGATGCTTGTCACCCTGGTTCCTTTGTTACTCGGCTGGTTATGGGTCGACTCTTTAAGCCAACTGTATGTGGTGGCACTCTTGCTGGGTGTTGCAGGCGCTTCCTTTGCTGCTGCGCTACCTCTGGCGGGTCAATGGTATGGCAAAGAGCATCAGGGTCTGGCCATGGGTATTGCCGGGGCGGGTAACAGTGGAACCGTACTCGCGACGTTGTTTGCCAATCGTTTGGCTACGCATTTTGGCAGCTGGGAAGTTGTGTTTGGACTTGCCATTATACCGATCGCTATCGTATTCATCCTCTTTTCTATCTTTGCCAAGAATAGCCCTAACCGGCCTGAACCCAAGAAATTGTCCCAATACGGAAGTCTGCTTAAACAAAAAGATGCTTGGGTATTCTGTGCCTTCTATTGTGTAACCTTTGGCGGCTTCGTTGGATTATGTAACTATCTCACCATCTTCTTCAACACCCAGTATGGACTCTCTCCTGTTCGTGCCGCTGACATTACCACCTTCTGTGTAATCGCAGGCAGTTTCTTCCGGCCTGTCGGGGGTTATCTGGCGGACAAAATTGGCGGAACCCGCATGCTAACTTTCCTGTACACAGGAGCCTGTATCATGCTAATTGGCGTATCCTTCATGCCACCTCTGCCTGTAGTAGTAGTCATGCTGTTCCTCGGTATGATGTGTCTGGGAGCCGGAAATGGCTCCGTGTTTCAACTGGTTCCGCAACGGTTCGGCAACGAGATTGGTCTGATGACAGGTATTGTAGGTGCCGCTGGCGGATTGGGCGGGTATGCACTGCCGCTGATTCTTGGTCAACTGTATAGTAGCTATCAATCCTATACACCAGGCTTTGTCATTCTTAGCCTGATTGCAGCAGCTTCCCTATTCCTGGTTCTCTTCATGCAATCCCGCTGGCGTGTAAGCTGGTTGAGCCGAGGCAACAAAGGCATGGCCGAATCGACATCCCTCTCTTCGTAAAGTGTACACCTCGGCCTTTAAAAACGGTAGCGTGTGCTGATGATCCTTGTGTAACCAAAGAACAGCGTAGCCTGATGAGGCTGCGCTGTTCTTTCTACTTAAGCCTGTCTTTTTGCTTAAGATGAATACTTTTGAAGAACAATAACCGCATTATGACCGCCAAAACCAAAGGAATTAGACATCCCAATCCGCAACTCTGCTCTTCTTGCCTCGTTTGGTACATAATCCAAATCACATTCGGGGTCCCTCTGCTCCTGATTGATAGTTGGAGGAATGATACCATGCCGCAGGGTTTGAATAAGCGAGATCGCTTCCGCCCCGCCTGCTGCACCAAGCATATGTCCCGTCATGGACTTATTCGCTGTGACCGGAATATCATAGGCACCTGTCCCGAAAAGTTGTTTGATCGCTCTCGTCTCGGACAGGTCACCTGCCTCCGTACTGGTGGCATGAGCGTTAATCACATCAATGTCCTCAAGTCCAATCTGAGCCTCTCTCAGTGATGCTTTCATCGCCAGATATGCACCCCGTCCTTCCGGGTGGGTAGCTACCATATGATACGCATCTGAACTGGCACCATATCCAATCACTTCGGCAAGAATATTCGCCCCTCTTGCCAGTGCATGAGATAGTGACTCAACGATCAGAATTCCGGCGCCCTCCGCCATGACAAAACCGTCTCTCCCCGCATCAAATGGACGGCTTGCTGTTTGGAACGCTTCATTTCGTGTAGACAACGCTGTCGCATTACCGAAGCTTGCCAGTGACACTTCGGTTACAGCCGCTTCTGTTCCGCCAGCAATAATGACATCGGCTCCGCCATGACGAATTAATCGGAAAGCCTCTCCAATGGCTGTATTTCCAATGGAACAAGCGGTTACTGGCGACAATGTCGGTCCCCAGCAACCAAACCTCATGCTGACCATAGCTGCCGCCATATTGGATATCATCATGGGTACCAGTGTTGGGCTGACTCGCGCAGGTCCCCGATCGGACAGGACCTTGCCTTGTTCCATCAATGTCTGGATGCCGCCTATGCCTGAACCAATATATACACCTACCCGTTCACGGTCCAGTTCGCCCATCACAAGGCCTGATTGTGATACAGCCTGATCCGCAGCAGCAACAGCAAATTGAACGAATCGATCCATGCGCCTTGCTTCCTTGCGTCCAAAACGCTCTTCACCATCAAAGTCACGGACCACACCAGCGATTTTCGTTTTGTACGAAGCTGTATCAAAATGTTCTATATGCGATATACCTGATCTACCCTCAATCAATCCGTTCCAGAATGTATCTACATTATTTCCCAAAGGAGAAATAACTCCCATTCCTGTAATCACGACTCGTTCCATGTCCATCCTCCTTCAGCGCTGTTGTCTACCTTAATCTTACGCTCTGCCACTAATAGTGCACTTTTGAATATCCTATTACAAGTTGTCAATTATAATAGTATAATGACTACCATGATAACGAGGATTGAAGGTGATGGATTGAACTACGATGTCAGGTTACAGGCATTGTCCACTTTTCTGAAAACACAGCGTTCCAAAATTTCTCCCGAATCGGTCGGTTTACCCACTGGAAGTCGGAGAAGAACGCCTGGGCTGAGAAGAGAAGAGGTTTCCCAACTGGCAGGAGTGAGTACAACATGGTATACCTGGCTTGAGCAAGGTCGGGATATTCAGGTATCCCATTCCGTATTGGATAACATTGCTTCAGCACTAAGGCTTACTGCGGATGAACGAAAATATCTGTTTTCGCTCGCCATGGAGCATCATTCGGAGCTGCCTACGCCGGAGGAAGAACCTGTTCAACTTCACCCTTCCTTGCGGAAAATTTTGCAGGAACTTCAATATTGCCCTACGGTGATTTCGGATCGACGTTGTTACATCGTCGGCTGGAATGACGCAGCCCGCCATGTTTTTATGGACTTTGAACAGATTGCCCCCGAACAGCGGAATATGATCAGTCTGTTATTTGATCGTAAGGAATTTCGCAGGCTTGCGGTGAACTGGGAGGACTTTGTTAGCGGATTTCTGGCGATTTTCCGTGCCTATTATGGTCAGTATGTCGATGATGAGTGGTATAATTTATTTCTGGATGACATGATGAACAGACATCCTGATTTCCATACCCTTTGGAAACAAAGCAGCGTCAGCAGTGCTCCGGATGTCTTAATCGAATTCAGACATTCCAAAGCAGGCAAAATGTTGTTTGATCTGACTTCGTTGCAGGTTCAAGGCAGCTCCGATCTGCGTTGCAGTGTCTACACGCCGGCACCAGAGACCGCTACCGAGCGTAAACTGATGCGCCTGATCGAGCGTGAAGCAGATTCACATGTTGGCAAGCATTGACTCAGAATCTCAGGTCTTGCCCAATCATGTTAGAATTCTGACATCCTTTTGTTGCATATTTTAATTATCAGGGTATACATGATCAAGTATATTAAGCTAACCCATGGATCCTAGACCTTCTACACGAAGTCGATTCAGAAAGGAATATCATGACCAAAGTGCTTATCATTGAGGACGATAACATGTTAGGAGATACATTATCCCTGTATTTGCAAGGTGAGGGGTATGATGTTATCCGTGTCGCTAACGCAAGAGATGGTCTTCTACAACTTCAAGCGCGGCCTGATATCCTGCTTCTTGACCTGTTGCTCCCTGATTCGGAAGGCAAGAATCCCTGTTCTCTCATGCGTCAGCATACAGCAATTCCCATCATCGTCATCTCTTCGTTAACCGAAGTCTCGGAGCGAATTCGATCATTAATAGATGGAGCTGATGATTATGTATGCAAGCCTTTCAGCATGCAGGAAGTGAAAGCACGTATTGAGGCTGTATTACGTCGGTACTCCATATTGAACAGCTCCATTGTCACTTTACAGGATTGCGGAATTTCTCTCGATTTGGCTCGGCGAGCCGTCCTGTTGAATAACCAGCGAGTGGAGATGACATTCTCCGAATTTGAAATCATGAAGCTATTTGTCCTTAATCCCGGCAAAGTCTACAGTCGTTATGCCTTGATTGAAGCCATTCGTGGTATTGATGCTTATATTAATGATCGCACCATCGATGTGCACATTACCAAGCTTCGTAAAAAAATTGAAGAAAACCCGAAAAACCCCCAATATATTCAAACCATCTGGGGGGTCGGATATAAGTTCACACCTTAACACATCAGCTTCATTCATGTCACCAGGGCAGAGACCCGGTAATGATATCAATCTCTTTTTGTACCTTCTCCAAAACCGAACTCAGTTCCTCTTCTTCGAATAACGAACGGGACAAAAGCGATTCCAGTTGAAGAATTAGACGTAACAGCTCCACTGCATGCAGATTGGCAGCCACGCCTCGGAGAGAATGAACGCTGCGGATCGCACCAGCAATCTGCTGCTGGCGAAGTTGAGTGGTCAGTTTGTTCTGAAACGAGTCATACTCCATCCTGAATTTCGTGAGCGCATATTGCAGAATATGTGGCTTGCCGTCCATCTGCCTGATCGCCTTATCTACATCAATTCCGCTAATCTTCCGCATACCTCTCAGATCAATCCATGTTGCCAATATGTCTGCCATCTGTTGTTCATGGATGGGTTTGGTCAGGATGGCATTCATCCCAGCCTCCATACATCTCTCATGATTTATTTGTAGAGCATTTGCTGTTAGTGCGATTATGGGTGTACGATCATATTCCCTCATCTTGCGAATATGTCGCGTTGCTTCCACTCCATTCATGTCAGGCATGTACAGATCCATTAGAATCAATTCCCATACTTGTTCGTCTAACTTTCTCAGAACCTCTGTGCCACTGGCTGCCAGCGTCACATGAAACCCCTTATGTTCCAGCATTGACCGAATCGCCAGTTGATTGATCTCATGATCCTCAGCTATCAGGATATGTCCTTTCTGATCAAGCGAATAGGGATCGTCGCCTTCAGCCAACTGACTTTTGACCAGCGGACCTTCACCCTGAAGTGCAAGAATGACTTCGAATAATCCCAGACGTGTAATCGGTTTGACCATCATGATATCAGGGTGCACGGATCTCTTCTCAATCCACAGCGCATTTTCGCTAAATGCCCGTGTGTATCCCAACACCTGAATTTTCGTTCGATCCAATCGCTTCATGAAGTTTTCCCATAACGAACCGTTGACTGTGTCTTCTATATCCATATCCAACATGATCAACATCGCTTCAGCTTCAGGAGTATACCCACCACTCTCCATCATATGGTTCAAGGAAGTATACAGCGTCGGATTCATCCCGAATGAATAGAGCAGCTGCTTCAGGTTTTCGCCCATCCGTTCATCATCTTCAATGATAACCACATCATTCGCACCATATAGGAGTGGGTGTGTATGCAGGGAGAAACTCTCTTCTTCTTCCGAATCTGCAAGTTCAAATATCAAGTCGAATGAAAATAGACTGTACTCTCCAAGCACGCTGTCCACCCGCAAGTCTCCTCCCAATGAGGTTACCAGCAGGTAACAGATGACCAGCCCAAGTCCTGAGCCACCATATGTTCGATAAGTGGAAGGCTCCGCTTGCGTAAACGGGACAAAAATATGCTCCAGTTGTTCAGATGAAATTCCAATTCCCGTGTCTTCGATCTCAAAACGAACCTGAACTCGCTCGGCCTCCAATGAAATTACCTCTGCCTGCAAGATAACATATCCATGTTCTGTGAATTTAATCGCATTACTGAGCAGATTTAATAACACCTGCTCAAGTCGAAAAGGATCACCAATTACCGTTAATGGCAGATCAGGGTCGGTCTTAAAGATGACTTCGATCTCCTTGTACCCGAGGGCCACACCGATCTGATCTGCCACACGCTTGAACACATCCTCTGGTGCAAAGGGTACTTTCTCCAAAATCAGTTTACCTGCCTCCATTTTCGAGAAATCAAGAATATCATTCACCAGAGTAAGCAAGGTTTGTGAGGACGCATTGATTTTACTCAAATAATCTAATTGTTGTGAGGTTAGATCTGTCCGTTGCAGCAACAACGAAAAGCTGATAATTCCGCTCAGTGGGGTACGAATCTCATGACTCATGAATGCGAGAAACTCACTCTTTGCCTGACTGGCTTTGTCCGCCTTGACACGTCGGTACTGATCCGAGATGTCATGAATAACTGCCTTGACTTTCTCGCACGAGTTAGGGGCCTTTACAGGGTATAGGTGAACCCGAACATGCTGTTCTTTTCCCTTTCCAACAATGAGACTCAATTCCGTATCCTGAGGTACATTGTGGTGTAAAACTTTTTGAAAAGATAACACCCAGTTCGCCGACTGCTCAATGAATATCAATTCTTCAAGCTCACGGCCCATGACTTCATGCCTGTCGAGATCAAGAACATCCAGAAATTTCTGATTAACTGACACCACACATCTGTTGCCATCCAAACCGATAAACCAGTCTGTCGACACTCGTTCAAGTGTACGGTAACGCTCCTCGCTCTCTTGAATCCTTCGTTTAACTGCTCTGTGTTCTGTAATATCAAGTCCATACCCTATAACATACTTCACCATGCCTTCTTCTCGCAGCGGACGAAGCTTCACCAGTGAATAGTAACCTCCATGCTCAATCTCGTAAAAGAAAGACTCCCCTTTCCATGCCCGGTCGAACTGCTTCCGCAGAAATTCTACCTTTTCCTGAGGTAAAATATCCAATGTGCCCAGTTTGTAATCTTGCTTCAGACTACTCATATCCAAGCCCAGTCGGGAGAGCATCTCTCCCTCAAGCACAAGATACTCGAATTTTCCGTTCTGTTTTCGGATTTTAAAAGTAAAACCCGGCTGCATACGAAGCATCTCCAGCACTTCCTGATCCCTCTGAATGATCAATCTCCTATATCGATGATTTTGGTTCAGATAATACAGGAATAATATAACGGACAGCAGGCAGATACATTGAAAAAAGAGAATCTGCCCCATCATTAGCAGAGAAGGGGAATTTGTCTTTAGTGCAGAAAACTCATACACAGTAATCAACAGCAATGCTCCGGACAACCACTTCTGTATAAATCCCCTGATATACTTAAAGATCAGACATATGGCTACGACAAATAACAACTCAGTCAACGCATACTGCCAGTTCTCCAACAAGGGATTACGCCCCATATTAATCCGAAACATCCACATGAATGCAAAAGTAACGAAAGCAGAGCCACTCCCACCAAAATAAGCAGCAAGCAGATACACAATGGCCCGGAAATTCAACAATGTACCATCTTCAAGCACAATAGAGAAATAATAGAGCGCCGTGCCCAACATGCTCAGCGTAACACCATTAATGATCCGAGTCGTGATGGATGTTGAACGGGTAGCATTTGTATGATTCAGATAGTGATGAATTAGGAAAACAAAGATCAAAATTAGCGTGAAATTTAATAAAAGATCGCGTAGCAAATGGTCACCGTCCACATTACGACTTCAGGATTTCATGCATTCAATGAATGTTGTCAGATTCATGGTCGCAGTTCCTCAGTACACAAATCATAGTATGCCGTGCTCCCTTATTCAATTGACGATATTGACCATTTTCTTGAAAATAATTACTACTTTCAGCTAACATCCCCTTATCACCAAACAACGTTTTTTTTCATGAAAATTCATCATTAAATATACTGATATAAAAAAGAGAATCATCCAAATGGACCGATGTAATCGTAACTTGGGCTTCCCATACTTCCTGATCAGCCTTCATTAGTTTGGCTACGCCGGACCAGGTCTGGTTCCCTCTCCAGTGGGTATCCATCAGCAATCGGGCAGGCTGACCTATGGTGCTTTCCCGTGAGAATCCTGTTTTGGTTACATAAACGGAATTCACATCCAGAATCACACCCTCCTCATCTGTAATCATGACCGCATCCGTTAGCAGTAAGAAGGCTTTGAGTTCCAGTTGCATGGTTGTCCACTCCCTCTAATGAAACATGATGTGATGCTGTCCCTGTGTGATACTCTCTTCTACGATCCCTTTTAATACTTAAACTGTCTAATCAGGCGCTGTAGCTCTTCAGCCAGGGTAGACAAGCCCCGAGCCGAGGAAGAAATCTGCTCCATCGCTGCCAATTGCTCCTCTGAGGAAGCAGCCACTTCTTCGGAGGCCGCGGCGTTGCCTGAAGCAATACCTGCCAGTTCATTGGACACAGCAGATACTTCCTGTACACCTGCTGTGATCTCTTGCGACGTGGCAGCAATCTCTTCAATCTGAGGTGTCGTTTCCCGCATGCTATCCAGAATGCGTTCAAACTTCCGAATGGCCTCTGTTGAGATTTCCATACCCTCTCCAACCTCTGTGGTCACTTTCTCCATCATGCGAACGGAAGCAGCCATATCTTCCTGTACTGCTGTGGTTAGCACGGTAATTTCATTGACGGATTGCCCGGATTGCTCTGCCAACTTGCGTACCTCCGCTGCTACAACGGCGAATCCATTCCCATGCGTACCTGCACGAGCTGCTTCAATGGATGCATTCAGCGCGAGCAGATTGGTCTGCTTGGCTATATTTCCGATTAACTCCGTGATCGCTGAAATTTGGTGTGATCGTTCATATAACGCGTGAATCAATTGGTTTGTCTGTTCTACCGTCTCTTGAATTGATTGCATCTGACTCACCGTCTGTTTGACGGTGTTGCCACCTTCTTCCGCTTGTACCGTTGTATGTTTCGCCAAATCAGCGACATGTATGGAACGTTCGGCGATTCGTGTTATCCCAATTGTTATTTCATTCATGGCCTGATGGTTGTGGTCAATACCTTCAGTCTGTTTCTCGGCACCACTCGCAATTTCCTGAATGGCTCGCGCGACCTGCTCACTGGCCGCACTGGTTGATTCCGCACTCTGAGTCATCTCATCCGATGAGACGACAACCTGGCTTGTACTGTTTTCCACATTTTGAATCAGCACACGCAGATTGTGCTGCATTTTGCCAAAGGCATCACTCAGTTCACCAATCTCATCATGGCTTGTGCTAGTAATCGTTTGGGTAAGATCCCCTTCACTCACCTGGATCGCCTGATCCTTCAACTGACGAATGGGTCTAATGATGGATCGCATCACAAGCCAGATAATCACAATACCAACAACGAGGCAGGAGACAATAACAATAATCATTCGTTTTAGAATTGGTGCTGCCGCATCGTCTACCTCAGAAGAGAACATGGTGCCAGCGACCTTCCATCCCGTGGATGCATTCGTGGCGTAATACATCACTTTATCCGTTTGATCAACGGTATAGTTGAAGTTGCCCGATTCATTCGCATACACCGGTTTCCAAAAATCCTCTGTTGCATCTGTTCCGGGTTCTACCGTGGGATGGTAGATATACTTTTCGCTGGCATCCAACAGGATCAGATATCCCTGTTCTCCCACGTTAATTCCACTCACCAAGGTACTTATATTCGACAGATTCAGATCCAGCTGGACTACACCAGATTGGTCATTCAATGCCTTGGCGATGGTGATGGTGATTTCGTTTGTCTCGGCAGAAATATAAGGGTCTGTAACAATGACCTGCTCTGGAGTACTCATCGCTTCTGTGTACCATGGTCTTGTTCGCGGATCGTAATCTTCAGGCATTTCCGCATCGGAGGACATCAGGTAGACACCGGCTTCTGTTCCCACTCCTATGGTGATGATGTCTTTGTTCTGTGCAGCGTACCCCTTCAATTCGTTCACAACCCGAACCTCTGCATCTTCTTGACGTAATTCCTCTGCGAGTGCATTCGCATAATATTCAATGTGGTCGCGCTTGGCATTAATCGAAAGATCGATGGTCGCACTGGCAAGGTTCACGTTTTCCATTGCACTATGTAGAATTTGCTTCTCAACTTCATTCTTCGCACTGTTATAAGACAAAACTCCAATACTGAACGATGGAATGGCCAAGAAAGCAATAAAGGACACCACCAGTTTCATTTTAAAGTTATTAAGGATCTTGTTGAACAAATTCGATTTGCTATTTTTGGGGGACAAATTTCTCTACCTCTTCCAGAATTAATTTAGTTTTACTTGGTCTAGCTCTCTTAGAGTACAGAGCCCTCCTTCCTCAAGATATTAAAAATTAGGTCCTGTCTCTCGAAAAAGACAATTTTCGCACTAGAAATATTACTTAAATCTCTTAATTTATAATCCTAAAGAACTACTTTCAAACAAATTATACGAAAAAACTATTAAATAAAGTAACCCAGCGATATGACCAAATTGTTAAATTTTTAAATACTTGTTACAGTAACCTGCCGAATTCCATAAAAAAAGATCCAAGCGTTATCGCTCAGATCTAAAGGTTATTTACATTGGACCAACGTATTCTCTATTTAAATGCCGGGATCGCGATATCTGCATATTTCTCTTCGAAGAAGGCTTTGACCTCTGGACCGGCCATGCGCTTAGCCAACTTCTGAATGGCTTCGGAGTCCTTATTATCCTCACGGGCAACCATGGTGATCGCAAAATGGGAATCATCCTTCTCGGTTAACAGCGCATCCTTCTTCGGTGTAAGACCGAGCGGACTCGCATATGCCGGTGTCATGGCGACCAGATCAGCATCATCCATCATACGAGCCAGCATCAACAAGTCCACTTCCTCAAACTTGAAGTTCTTAGTATTCTCGGTGATGTCTGCCTGTGTGGCGTTAAAACCTACGCCCTCTTTCAGCTTAATCAACCCGTTCTGCTCCAGCATCACAAGAGAGCGACCAATGTTGGAAGGATCGTTTGCAATTGCAACCGTTGCACCTTCTGGCAATTCCTCAATCGTTTTGTACTTTTTGGAGTAGCCGCCATAGATGGCATTATAAATAGGCTGTACAGCCACCAGATTGGCATTGTTCGCCTCATTATACTGGGTCATGTAAGGCACGTGTTGGAAGAAGTTTGCATCCACTTCCTTATTCGCGAGTGCCGTATTTGGTTGAACGTTATCTGACAGCACAACAACTTCCAGGTTGACGCCATCTTCCTTCAATAGCGGTTTAACAATATCCAGTACATCTGTCATCGGTGGAATTAACGTGGCTACTTTCAGCGTAACTTCTTGCGCAGCTTGTGTATCTTCTTTTGTTCCTTCAGCCGCAGGTGTTTCTTCTTTTTTGCCACAAGCAGCTACAACCAGCATTACTGCAAGCAACATAAGTATCATTTTCACTTTCATTTCATGTCTACCCCTCATCGTATAATCTGTATTGGTTATTCGTAATAATGCACGGTCCAACCGTTCAGGATCTACGATCCAGCCAGTGGGACAGTCTGCTACCTGTGAATTGGATCATCTGTACCAGGATAATCATAATGATGATCGTAAATACCATAATTTCCGTTTCGAAGCGCTGATAACCGTAGCGAATGGCAAAATCACCAACCCCGCCGCCACCTACAATACCCATCACCGTCGAGTAGGAGATGAAACTAATCGTAGCTGTTGTGAGTCCCAGTACAAGACCAGATCGTGCCTCCACGTACAAGAATTTCACCACAAGTTGCATCGTCGATGCCCCCATGGAAGCAGCAGCTTCAACCACTCCCCGCGGTACATCCAGCAACGCTTGTTCCACCAGTCTGGCGTAGTAGGCAATGGCAATAACCGAGAGTGGCACGGTTGCAGCCAGCGTACCTATGGACGTTCCCACGACAATCCGTGTGAATGGAATCATGAATACAACGAGCAGTAAGAACGGAAACGAACGAACGATGTTGACGACACTACCGAGTACAAAAGACAGCGTTTGATTCTGATACCGTTGTCCTCTCCGGAATAAGTACAGCAGTGTACCCAAAGGTAACCCAATCAGAACAGCTGCCGCAATGGAGATGCCCACCATGACAAAAGTCTCTCCGATCGCCTGCCATATCTCATGCTGATATTTCAGCACAGACTCAGGTAACCTCATGACTTGTCCTCCTGTTCTGCCTGACGGAACAAAGACGAACCTGCCATCCCGTATTCGTCACCCGCAAGCAAGGAGGTCAGCAGATCAGGCTGCGGAGCAGGGATACTGCTCACTTCCGCTTTAGACAACGTTCGAACGAGTCGCCCATCCTTCATGACGGATATCCTGTGACATAGTCTGCGAGCCACTTCCATCTCATGTGTCACCACGACAATAGTCACGCCCAGCGTTTCATTGATATGTCGCAGCACATCCAGAATACCGTTCGTGGTCTGTGGATCAAGCGAAGAGGTCGGTTCATCACAGAGTAGCACATCCGGACGACTAGCCAGCGCTCGTGCAATCGCCACACGCTGCTTCTGTCCTCCGCTAAGCTGAGCAGGATATTGATCTGCCTTGTCTTCCAGTCCAACAAACCGCAGTACCTCAAGACCACGTTCAACTCGCTGCGCACGAGATATACCCGCCAGTTCCAATGGCATGCAGACATTGCCACTCACCGTTCGGTTACTGACCAGATTGAAGTGTTGAAAGATCATGCCAATGGATCTTCGTGCCTGACGCAGACTCTGTTCATTCATCTGGGTCAGATGCTGCCCATTCACAACAACCTCACCATCATCCGGCTTTTCCAATCCGTTAAGCATCCGCAGAAGTGTGGATTTGCCTGCACCACTCGATCCGATGATGCCATGTATTTCTCCTTGTCCCACTTCGAGGGACACCGAGCTTAATGCTTCGAATCCCTGATCTGCACGGGAACCGCGCTCGTTATAACGTTTGCTTACACCATATAATGAGATCATGGAGAGTCCTCCCGTGAATGATCATGCATGGTTCTTCAAGAACACATGAAGAAAGCCCGCACAGCCGATAACCGGAGCGCGAGCAAGCCTGTCCATTTATAATAAATCAACATCCCTTACGAGACAAGCTTTTAAGGTGAGATTGCCTCCTGAAGGCGGCTGGCTTCATATACACGAAAACGTCCGTTGGACGAACCCACATACACTTCATTTCCGATTCGGTTAATCATACCATTCTTCGCATCCCGGTCCCGGTGCTCCGGGTTTCCTATCACAACGTCATGTACACGACCTAGCAGTGCTCCATTCTTTTTGTTCATTACGAGCAAATTCTCGTCCATGGGCAGCAGCAACTGACCATCAATGATCAGGTAACTTCCCTGATTCGTTGGATGCCTTAGAGTCGCAATCGTATCTTTGGCATTCCAATGCGTCTCCCCCGTTTTATAATCCAAAGCCGCCGGGTTGCCGTTCTTAATCACATACAACTGATCATCTTCCACCAGTCCTCGTTCAATCTTGCCCTTGAGCGTCCAGCGTATTTTGCCTGTCTTGGCATCGTACAAGGTGGTTTTAAAATCTTCATTTTCTCCGTAATGATCGCCGTTTTGGTTCTCACGGATCAACAGCATGCCATCATTCAGTACCTCAAATCTCTGTCCTGCCCGAGCAGGAAATTGTGCAAGCTTCTTCCCTGTGTTCAGATCAAGCAGCAGCCACTGATTATCCAGTGATAGCCATCTTTTAGCATTCATGGTTGCAAAGGGGTCACGACGTTCGATTCCATCAAAATATGGATCATTCCCAAGTTGTTCTATGGTGGATCGTTTTCCCTTTAAGCTCCATACGGTCCGGCCTGATTGCGGATCGGCTGCAATCAACTTATTCTTTTCCCAATACAACACATAAGGTTCATCTGCACTCTTGTTCAATAATTCATAACCCGTAGCCAGTTTTCGCGTCCACAATGTTTTTCCGTTTGCACTGTCGAGAACCGTTAACCAGCTGTTGCTTGAGCTCTCAACAACCGGGTTATCCACAACCACAACGTTCTTCGCAGCAGTGATGCCATTTATTCTAAAATTTTGCTTAGGGGTGTACGTCCACGTAACCTTTCCATTCTTCAAGTTCAGATGACGAATACGATCCACGTATTTTTTCTTGTCAGGGTCATAATCGGTGTAGATTGTAACGTATTGGCGTGCTGTATCCACCTCTGCCTGCTGTCTTCCAAAGCCTCCATTGATCCCCCATAATTCCTGACCCGAATGTCGGTCAAGAGCATATATGGAGCCTTCGTAGTAATCCCCGCTAAATCCACCGTCATCCCCTTTCATCAGGAGGACTTCATCCGTGGCTGCTTGTAAAAAAGTGTAGTTAATATCCCCCTGGTTGGTCCATACCGGTTTCCAGGGGATTGTTGTGGGCAGCGTTGTACCATAGATTTTTGTTGTAAACCCATATTCATCCGCCCGACTGATGTTCCAATCAGAAACGGCAGCATGTTGATCATTCCGTGGTAGATTCCATCGAGTTCTGACCAGCTTGCCATTCTTGTCGAATGTGACCAAAAATTGCCCATCTTCCCGCTCATATCTCCAGGTCTGTCCAATACTCATTGAATCACCCGTGTAATTTAGATTGTTTGAACTCTCCTTCCAATCCGGCTCGCCTAACCACCCAGCCACTTGTTTGGAAGTGGTTGCCTTGTTCAGCTTAATATCTGTCAGATGGCGTATAACCGAAGTTGGCAGCGATGCATCCTGTTGGAACCAACCATCCGCCACATTCATCCGATGTTCTATAGCCTGTGCCTTGATCCAGAAGAGTCCTGGCCGATACGTGAAGGATTCTTTATTCCAGACTCGTGGGGCAATGGAGACCCCATACCATCCTTTCCACTTTGCAACAATAACAGCCTTATCTGTTAGCGCTTTCTCAAAAGACCAGGTTGTAGAACTATCCGGAGCCAGATACAGCTTACTGCCTGATTGGAGCGTGAAGCTTTGGGGAGCTGTTTCCGTCATGCTTCTGCTCTCCTTCAGTGCATACCAACTTGGCATCCAAAAGTTTCCATGATCGGTTGACTTAAGCTGCACCCAATCGCCTCGAACCGAGGCCAACGTATACTTTTCGTTTTTTGTTGTATAGTATTCAATCCCCATCTGGTCAGCAGCCACACTGCCGTCCCTTCTGTTTTTGAACAAAGGTATGTCATTCATGAGCGTAACGGTTTCTCCTTGTTTGTAGGCCAACTGTGTTGATAAGACTTGAGAACTTGCACCCAAGGCTTGTGGCGTTTTAACCGAAGCTTGTCCTCCAAGCACAACCATTTTGGAATCCAGCAGCATCCATCCCGTCAACAGCGCAGCTGATAATCCAGTCATGGTAATCCACTTGTACCCCGTTCTCTGCCAGTCAGGACCCGTCTTCACTCTCGTTCATCCCCATCCATTAGAAGTTATTTCCAATAGAGACGCAGATATAAGGAAAAAGTTACCGTTTACCTCAATATATTTCTATCTATCTCCCAATATTACCTCACATCCACCATCGTAGCATGATAGGGAAAGGTAACCCCGATGTAATAAGCCGCTGTTACGGTGAGCATATAATAAAATACAAACCACAGATCAGCTCGCGAATAGCCAATCTGAATGTAATACGTTCGGCTCGCGCCATCTGTGAACCCTTTCGCTTCCATCGCTACCGCCATTCGCTGTGCACGGCGAATGCTCTGTGCCAGCAGCGGAATAGCGTAACGCTTGAGTGTACCATATACATTCCAGCGAGAGCCGCGTTGCTGTGTTCCACGAATACGAATAGCGTAACGGAGCGTCTGGAATTCATCCAGCAAAATCGGGATCATGCGCATCGCGGCCAGAAAGCTATAAGCATATTTTGCGGGAAGCCGCCACTGCTGCATCAGGGAATAAAATAGCCTTACCGGTTTCGTTGTCAGTCCGAACAGCAAGCCAGCCGCTGCCATGCTCAACGAGCGAAAACCCAAGTGTAGACCGCGATAGAAACTCTCCTCGGTTATGTGAATCAATCCCCACTTATACCATGTGGTCTCGCCCTTACCAAACATCATCATACCTGTAGACGTGGAGATAAACACCAGAATGAATGGTGATGCGTACAGTATCAATCTATACCACGGATGACCTGTCCAGCACAGTAACAGCATCATCGCCACTGCAACGTTCGCCATTACATTCAGATTGTGAATGAGGATAACGATGACAAACATCATCGTCAGAATGATCATCTTTAATCCCGGATTGACGTTATGAAGCCAGGTTTCACGGTGAGGAAACGACAGTTGCATCAGTTAACCTCCCCTCATCTACCGTCCAGATTCGGGTGCAATATCTTTTTACAATTTCACGATCATGGGTAACCATCACAATAGCTGTTCCTTCACGCCGCAATTGCTCCAGTTGTGCTAACATGGCGAACGTATTACGGGCATCCTGTCCAAAAGTAGGTTCATCCAACAGCAGTATTCGCTGCTCTCTCACCAGTGCAGAGGCAACGCTCAAGCGTCGTTTCTGCCCCATCGATAATTGGTAGGGATGACGCTCGGAGAGGTCGATTAGTCCAAATTGATTCAACATATGATCAGTCCTGACAAGTCTTTCTTCCGTTGTAAGCCTGCCCCCCAGCAATGAGAATTCCACTTCTTCTGCAACCGTGTTGGTCACAAACTGAAACTCTGGGTTCTGAAATACAAACGCAATTCGATCTGCAAGCTGCTCCGTTTTGGCAGAAGGCTGACCGTCCACCTCATAATGACCTGTTGTTTTCAGGATATTCATCAGAGATAACAACAATGAACTCTTGCCAGCTCCATTAGCTCCGACAATACCAATCCAGTCTCCATGCCATACTTTGGCCTGTTCCACCTGAATGAAGGGTGTTTTCCCACGCCATCCGGTGAACTGGTGTAAGGCCAGTGCAGGCTGATGTGACGATGATACAGGCGATAAGGATGAGACATGAGATATGGGGGATATACCCGGTGTATCGGATAAGCCAGACGATTTCTGTACTTCCAAACTTGATATGCCGTGATCCACACACACTTGAAGCTTTCCAGAAGCACTTCCCTCTTCTTCCTTAGCTGCCTGCTCTTGCTCCTCCCATATGCCTGGATACCAGATTCCATAAGCCTTCAGCTTACCCCGTTCATCTGTAAATACCTGCTGTGCTGGCCCATCCGCCACAATCTTTCCTTCAGGTGATAACACAATGATGCGGTCGACCATATCCACAATCTCGTTTATTTTGTGTTCAACGATGATGATCGTTTTGTCACTGGCGATCCGTTTGACGGTATCCCACATCTGGGAAGTCCCCTCATCATCCAGCAGTGCAGTGGGTTCATCCAAAAACAATACCTCCGGGTCCATGGCAAGCATCGAAGCAATCGCAAGACGCTGCTTCATCCCCTGAGACATGGACTGGATCAATACACGATTCTGTTCACAGGATAACCCCACTTGTTTCAGAACATATTCAATCAGAGCAGGCATCTCTTCACGCGGAATATTTCGGTTTTCCAGAACAAATGCGATCTCTTCATCCGTAAAGGACATACAAAACTGGGTATCCGGATCTTGAAAGACCACTCCTGCTTGGGCGGGAACCTGAATATCATCACATTTCATCGGAATCTCAACCGAACGTGGTATCAAACCGCTCAAAATTTGCAATAACGTCGATTTGCCGGAGCCACTCGGGCCAAGCAACAGCACTTTCTCCCCTTGACGAACAGAGAGAGACAAGCCCTGAAATACCACGGCTTTCTCTCCCGGGAACTTGCATCTTAGATTTGTCACACTTACCGCTTGCGAATTCCCCTCTCCGCTCATCTAATCCAGCGCCTCATAATCCTGTTTCGATACCGGTCTGAGTGAGCGTGTTACACCCGTCAGTTCCAATGCTTTGGCGAGATAATAAGCAAACACTCCTGCAATCAAGATGCTTCCGATGAAGCGGAATCCGATAAATAACGTATAATTCCAGGCCGAGAGTGAATCAATATACCCGTATTGGTAATCCAGCAAAAGCGAAGCCGCTGCGGCTCCTATGGCTGCAAGACAGGTGACAAACAGATTGGTTTTGCGATACAAAAATGCTGCGAAGAATATCTCGGCTCCCAATCCTTGCAACAGACCGTATACAAGTGTGGACATGCCCCATTCACTGCCCAGAAAGGCACTTACCGTTGAAGCCGCAACTTCGGCAAGAATAGCCACGCCTGGTTTACGAATGATGACAAAAGCAAACGTGCCCGCCATAAACCACATGCCATAGATCATCTGCTCCGCATGAACGCCAAATGGTTTCATCAAGTCATATGTAGGTCCCCATATCTTGTAAATCACCCCAAACACTACTGCGATCACGATGGTTACCAGAATATCCGTTAGTTTCAATCGCTTGTTGCCTGCTGTTGTTCCCATGTTCTCTACGTCCTTCCTTTGTTCCCTGTGGGGTTTATCATAATAAACGAAAAAGCCTCCCCGGTTCCGGGAAGGCCTTACGCAAAGTGTACAATCCTCACAATGATGTATGGGATGGATGTCGAAAAACGGAATATCAACCAGCTCCCTTCCGCCCTGGCAGATACACCACCACAGTTCAAAGAGGTCTGTTGTTCATTCACGTTCATTCCCACAATTCACCCTTACATATCGCAAATCCATGTTCTCTACGCTGGCATTACCCAGATCAGATGTACGGTCAGCGGCACAAGGCCACTCTCTCAGCCCAACTTCATTGAGCTCCCGGTTCACTTATTTCATTGCTTCTAATGTACATCAGATGGGTATTTGTGGCAATGGTCTCTACAAAAATCAAAAGTTGGCATAGGAAAAGGCATCCCCCTGGATGCCTTTTGGACATACTTCACGATGTGAAATAGCTACCTTATCCGTACACGCCTTCAATCCGTATTCCAATGTATCCCTGTTCTTAATATTGCGTGTTCCCAGACTGGCTCGTTTTCCCTGAAGCAAACCCCTTGAACAACGTTGGTACTTTGGAATAACGAGTATTCGTAATTTTCCCTTGTGATGTGCTGCTGTCTGTACGCAAAATCGAATCTTTTACATTGGAAATGTTGGAGTTATCCAGCGTCATGTTAACTGCAAAGGAAGTTCCACCATTTTGGCGAACCAGTTTGCCAATATCATCTGCACGGAAATTTTTGATGTTAATTGTTCCAGCTGCATTCATCTGGAACACTTTATCATAAGCCTTATACGCTGCCCCACCGGTAATGTTAACCGTTCCGGCAGACTTCAATGTCAGTGCATCCTCGCCCACGTCTTGCCAGACCACATTCGATATATTACAGTTGCCATAACAGTGAACACCATCAGCAGCAGGTGATCCGATATTTACATTTTTGAGCGTGGCCCCTGCCTCCAGGCGGAAGACTGGCTTCTGATTTTCTGCTTGAGATCCGTCGCCCAGTGTGGAAGGATTGGCTACAAATGTTTTACCTTGACCGTCATAGGTCGTACCCTTTGGAACAACAATGGTTGAATTTACAACCGTAGGCGCAGCCGCAGCCGGAACGGCACCAAATATGGAAGCAACCAAACCAGCGGACAGTAACAACGTCAACATTTTTTTCATAATTTTATTCCTCCCTTATTCTCTCGTTATTTGGTATTGTACAAGCCTGAGCTTGTCCTGGAAGTTCGTCAGAGGTGCACCTCTGTCCGATCTACAACCTAATCCTACCAAATAAGGGATGTAACTAGAATAATCATTAGATCAGATATATCATGACATCGCACAATCCCTGTCATATCGGCATTTTTTGCATGCCAGGTCCCTCAAACAATATGCTGATATCAACCTCAGGTATGCTCATTTGTAGTGAATGTCCCCCTCACTTAATCCCCGATAACAAAGAAAGACCACTGCATTTGTCTCCAAATGTGTGATCTTGAATGGCTTCTGGCTTGCTGATATAAGATATCAGGCTCCGAATCTCTGACGATAACCGCACTTTCGACACAACTCTTCCACAGCTTCACGTTTGGAGAAGCCATATACCAGATTGTTCGCTCGCTCACCCTCAATAATCTCCGAGAATGACTTCTCGTGCACATTACCCAGGTTAATTACACCCTCGCCATCGAGACAGCATGGAACCACCGTTCCATCGACAAGCACAGCTGCCTGACCACGTAATGCATGGCAGAAGCCTTTGCCGTCATCTTCAGGTGCATCCAGGCTTGGCCACTGGAACTCATGGTCTTGATTCAGGTATACATTTGGGGCAATTTTGACCCCGCTGCCTGGAACTACTTTTTCCTCAATGCGGAAGTCCAGATTGAACTCACGTTCCAATACTTCAAGGGTCTCGCGATTTCGATTCATCTGAGCATTTGTGAAGTTATCCTGCGTCAGATTCCACAGCCGGAATGAGATGATGACATTGTGCTTCACGGCTTCGTGTACAAAAGACAGAATGTTGCTCAGGTATCCGTCACGGTCAGTTGAACCTTCATGCCCATCGAAGCTGTGCAGAGAGAAGTTCATCTGTCGCAGCGCCGGTTTGCCAAGCAATTTATGCTGAGTCTTGGGCAGCAGCGTACCATTCGTTGTAATGTTCACCTTGAGTCCCTTCTCATGTGCGGAATCAAGCAGCAGATCTATTTTGGGATGTAACAAGGGTTCACCTTTGACATGTAAATAAATATGGTTGGTATGTGGTTTAACTTGATCCAGTATATTGTTGAAGACTTCAGGGTCAATGAATCCTTTGGCACGTTGTGTCTGCGGACAGAAGCTGCATGCCAGATTGCAGATACTTGTGATCTCAATATATACTTTTTTGAACGTTTTCAACTCGGGTCCCCATTCTGCTTCGGAGGGAGCAATCCCACCTGCATTTGTGATCCGGCCAATATGCGCCATCTCTATTATATCGGGTTCATGAGCCAAGGTAAATTGTTCAGTTGTTCAGGTCTGACTCCAAATTCATCTCAAGAATTCCATCAAGCTGCCTCTTTACAGTTCATGTTCGAGTGATATATGCTGAACACATAACTGCATATCTTGAACTTTTGCACTAGGGGAGCCTTACGGCTGAGACGAATATGACTATTCGGACCCTTTGAACCTGATCTGGATCATACCAGCGGAGGGAAGTGGAGCGGCCTTTTAGTAAGCGGAATTTTATCATGTATATGTGAAGATAAACTGCGGATCTAACTTACAGACCCACTCATTTCTCCGGAAATGGGTGGGTCTTTTTTGTTTCTTTTGGCAGAGTGCAAGATGTGGTTGTTATTCCAGCAGTCTGACATCAAGGGGGTGAGGATCAGATGAATAACCATGTAACCATTCACAACATAAGCTTTGCTTTTCCCGAAAAAAAGGATTCCCCCGTGCTCTCCAATGTGTCGCTTCAGGTTCAACAAGGAGAATTTGTCTCGCTCATCGGCTCCAGCGGATCAGGTAAAAGCACGCTCTTCAAGCTGCTCGCAGGCTTGCATGAGCCAACCGTCGGCACCATCAATATAGCTGATGTACCGCAAGGACAACGGCTCGGACGAGTGGCTTATATGCCGCAGAAAGATCTGCTGTTATCCTGGCGTACCGTCATGGAGAACTGCATGCTGCCTGCCGAGTTGGCACCAGGCCGACAGGACAAGGACAAGTTACGGGCCAACATCCTAGCTGGGTTGGCAAGGTTCGGCCTGTCGGGTTATGAACAGGCCTATCCAGATGAGTTATCCGGCGGCATGCGGCAGCGGGTGGCATTGCTTCGTACCTTGCTTACAGGCGGGCAGCTCATGTTGCTGGATGAACCCTTCGGTGCACTCGACGCCTTAACCAAACGAGAAATGCATCGCTGGTTGCTGGAGCTGTGGGAGGGCTTTGGCCAAACCGTATTGTTTATTACACATGACATTGAGGAAGCCCTGCTGTTAAGTGACCGTATCATTCTGTTAACTCCAGGAGGGCAAGGTCAGCAGTTGCGGGAGATGACGGTTCCTTTACCACGCCCAAGGCATTCGGACATGATCTACCAACCGGCTCTCGTGAAGATGAGACAACAACTGGAGGAACAATTACATGCGAAGCGATAGGGTTATGGTTAGCGTCCAGACGTGGCTCTCGAAGTGGTTTTCCCAATATGGTTTGTTTATTCTGCTCATGCTCTTTCTACTGGCGATCTGGGAAACGATTGTGCGTATGGGATGGGTGCCCTCTTTCATCATTCCTGCACCCACAGCCATCATAGGTTCACTGGTTGAGCATCGTCATCTGCTGCTGACCATACATCTGCCTGCTACCTTCATGGAGGTTGCTGTTGGTTTTGGCTTGTCCATAGTGACTGGAATTACGCTGGCAACAGGCATGCATATGAACAGATCGATTGAAAAGGCATTGTATCCCTTCATCGTGATCAGTCAGACCATCCCGCTGATTGCCTTGTCTCCCGTATTTATCTTGTGGTTTGGTTACACGTTGTGGAGCAAAGTCGCGGTGGTATTCTTAATCGCATTCTTCCCCATTGTGGTCAGTACCTACGATGGACTCCGCCAAGGCGATCCAGAGCAGCGTGAACTGCTGCTCACCATGGGAGCCAGCAAGTGGGATATTTTTCGCAAACTCCAGATTCCACTGGCACTTCCCTCTTTTTTCTCGGGGCTAAAGATGTCTGTGGTGTACTGCGTGGTTGGTGCAACGATTGGGGAATGGCTTGGTGGCAGCAAAGGTCTCGGATACTTCAGCCGTCGTATGTCCA
The DNA here is from genome assembly GCF_057334655.1 of Paenibacillus sp. AGC31. Taxonomy (NCBI): domain Bacteria; kingdom Bacillati; phylum Bacillota; class Bacilli; order Caryophanales; family Paenibacillaceae; genus Paenibacillus; species Paenibacillus sp. AGC31. The sequence continues at coordinate 8,006 of NZ_JBHFJH010000024.1, read as the reverse complement.
GCAACATGAACACGGATGCGATGTTTGCATCTATTGTGCTGTTATCCCTGCTGGGGATCGTTTTGTTTGTACTGATTGCCTGGCTAGAGAAACGGTTTAGCATACGGCGGCATGGACATGGAGGCAAAAGAAAAGTTGGATAATACTTAGACAGGAATTAGATGTAAATACAAATCAAAACGATGAATTGAGGAACTTCATTTATGAATAACAAAGGTATATACTCCCTGCTTCCCATCATGCTCATTAGCCTTTTGCTGTTTGTTAGCGGATGCAGCACCACAAATACCGGCAAAAACGCACCAACAACAGATTCTGCAACCCATGCACAACAAACAGACAAGTCTGCAACCGAACCAGCATCAGACGCCAAAGATAAACTGTCCATCATGCTCGACTGGTACCCGAATGCAGTACACTCCTTCATCTATGTGGCTCAGGAAAAAGGGTACTTCGCAGACCAGGGTCTGGATGTCGAAATTCAGATGCCTGCGGATACCAATGATTCACTCAAACTTGTTGCTGCCGGGAAAATTGATCTGGCTCTAAGCTACCAGCCCCAAATTTTGCTCGCGCGTGGCGAGAACATTCCTGTACGATCCATTGCTGCTGTTGTTCGGCATCCACTTGTACATCTGTTAACCGAAGCAAATGGCAACGTGAGCTCACCCAAAGATCTTGAAGGAAAAACTGTCGGTTATTCTTCGATTCCGCTGTATGAAGCGATGGTTCGTACGATGATCAGCCACGATGGTGGCAATCCCGACAACATGAATCTGGTTGACGTTGGGTTCGATCTGATTCCTTCGCTGGCTTCCGGACAGGCCGATGCAATTATGGGTGGTTTTATTAACCATGAACAATTGATTTTGGAGAAAGAAGGACATGCCATGAAATCGATTAACCCCGTCGATTATGGTGTGCCTGATTATTATGAATTGGTCCTGACTGCGAGTGAGGCTGGCATTGAAGCGAAAAAAGATCAGCTTACCCGGTTCGTCAAAGCGATCCAGGAAGGACAAAAATATGTAACGGAGCATCCAGAAGAAGCCTTGAATATTCTGCTCGCTCATGAGAATGAAACGTCTCCGCTTGACCCGGAGATCGAAACCAAAAGCCTGGCTATTTTAATGCCACTTATGAATGAGGAAGGTCAACCGTTTGGTCTGCAGGAAATAGAGTCGTGGGAGAATGTACGTGCATGGCTCGTTGAACAGGATTTGATTCCTGAATCGGTGAAAGCCGAGGATGCTTTTATTATTCTGCAAGGAGAGTAAATAAAGGAGTGCAAGGTGAATGAAGGAAAAGTGACTGAACGCAAAGGGGATGAAAGCAAAGCTATATGCGCCTTAATATCTCTGGAATAGAGCATGGAGCGAGTCCTAACGAATCTGAGATACGCTATATCCGAATAAACAGCCGTTTACAGCTTTTTGGTCAAAGGATTCAGGAAAGCATACAAAACAAGGAGGAAATTATATGTCTTATCTGGAACGTGTTCGTACACAAAACCCGTTGGTACACAATATCACCAACCTTGTCGTGGCTCCCTTTACAGCCAATGGTCTGCTCGCACTAGGTGCGTCCCCTTTTATGGCCTATGCTCATGAAGAGGTCGCTGATGTCGCCAAGATGTCAGGAGCCGTCGTACTCAACATCGGTACACTCGATGACAAAGTCGTTCAGGCGATCCGTCTTGCAGGCCAATCGGCTAATGCGCATGACGTGCCTGTGGTGCTTGATCCCGTCGGCGCAGGCGCAACCGCCTATCGTACAGAAACCGTGCAGATGCTCATTCGTGAACTTCGTCTCACGGTACTGCGCGGCAATGTGGCAGAGGTCGCCAATGTCATCGGTGAGAGTTGGAGTATTAAAGGTGTGGACGCAGGATCAGGTGAGGGCGACCGGATCGGCATTGCGGAGCGGGCAGCGCATAAACTTGGCTGTGTCGTGGTCATTACCGGGAAAGAAGATATCATTACCGATGGACAATCCACATTCATCACGAGTAATGGACATGCCCTGCTCACTCAAGTCACGGGTGCTGGCTGTCTGCTAAGTTCAGTGATTGGCGCTTTTACAGCCATAGTGGAATTGGAAGCCGATCTTCTAAGCAGTGTTGTTGAAGCGCTCGCATTTTATGGTGTAGCAGCTGAACTGGCGGCGGAGCGGACAGCTCATCAGGGGCCGGGCAGCTTCCAGATTGAATTGTTGAATCAACTGGCACAAGTAACAACAGATCTCCTGGCAGAACGCGCACAAATCCGTCAGATCCGTGGAGGTGCAGTATGAGCATTGCTCAAGCGCTAACCATTGCAGGTTCTGATAACGGGGGCGGCGCAGGAATTCAGGCCGATCTGAAAACATTCCAAGAGCTTGGCGTATACGGCATGACCGTTATCACGGCTATTGCTGCCCAAAATACAACAGGTGTGCAGGGCGTTTTTCCCATCCCTTACGATGGTATTGCCCAGCAATTGGACTCGACCGGCGAAGACTTTCAACCAACCGCAACAAAGACCGGCATGTTATATAGTGCCGAGATTATTCGTCTAGTGGCTGAGAAATGGCAGCAATACCGTTGGTCGAATCTAGTCATCGACCCTGTGATGGTAGCCAAAGGCGGTGCCCCCCTGCTCCAACAGGAAGCTGTACAGGCGTTGGTTACGGAGCTGTTGCCCCATGCCCTGATCACAACACCTAATATACCGGAAGCGGAACTGCTTACCGGAATGTCTATCACGAATCTGAGTCAGCGAGAAGAAGCCGCAAGACAGATTGTACAGATGGGTTCAACGTATGCTTTGGTCAAAGGTGGTCATGATGAAGGAAGTGGCATGATCGTGGATGTGCTCTACGATGGGCAGTCTTTTCATTATCTGGAGAATGTTCGTGTGGTAACACGTCATACACACGGAACAGGATGCACATACTCTGCTGCGATCACCGCAGAGTTAGCCAAGGGTTCACCTGTTCTGGCTGCCGTTACGACCGCGCGAGCCTTCATTCAGGCAGCCATCGAAGATGAGCTGGGGATTGGGGCCGGACATGGGCCGACAAATCATTTTGCGTATCAGCGCAGACAGCGGGGTGAGCAGTGATGCGCCCTTGGGATGCAGAAGCGGTGCGACGCGCGATGCAGGTGTATTTGGTGATGGGCAGCGTCAATACGACGCAAGACCCGGTGGAAGTGCTGCGCCAGGCCATTGCTGGCGGCATCACGCTATTCCAGTTCCGTGAAAAGGGAACTGGCGCCCTGGTTGGCGAAGCTCGCATCCCGCTTGCGATGCAGCTTCGCGAGGTGTGCAGCCAGCACGGGGTCCCGTTCATCGTGAACGATGATGTGGAGCTGACTGTAGCGGTGGAGGCCGACGGCGTGCATGTCGGCCAAGAAGATGCGGACGCGGCGCTGGTACGCGCCCGCATTGGAGATGGGCGGATGCTTGGCGTATCCGCCCACTCCGTGGATGAGGCGCGCCGTGCGGTGCAGGCGGGCGCCGACTACCTTGGCGTCGGGCCCATGTACCCGACGCGCTCCAAAGCGGATGCCCACGCTGTGCTGGGCCCCGCAGGGGTGGCGGAACTGCGCGCCGCAGGCATCGCAGTTCCGATTGTGGGTATCGGCGGCATTACGCCCGATACCACGGCCGCCGTGATGGCGGCTGGAGCCGACGGCATAGCCGTCATCTCCGCCATCGCGGGCGCGGCCGATGTGCGCGCAGCGGCTGCGCAATTCGCTGCGGCAGTGCGCGGGATGCAGGCGTAGCCTTGCTCTCCCTGCACTGCCAGCCCCGTGGGCTGCACCGAATAAATGTTGCAGCCATAACCGCTCGCTCTCCTCTCCATAACAGAGGAGCCTCAAAACACCCCCGCGGCGCGGCAGCAACCCATGTCTTCGACATAGAAGCACAGCCGCTCCCCTACAGTGACTGAATGTTACAATAACCCAGTCACATCCAGTCATCAATCCATGATCAAGATGCAGCTTCCATGCTCGCATCTTGTTTTTCATTTTCAACGGTTGACTCTCACGTAACGTGACACTGTACAATCGGTGTTGTAAGGAGGTTTCACACATGGCCATGAAGGTAAAAGAAGTTTCCGAACTTGCCTCGATCAGTGTGCGCACACTGCATCACTATGATGAGATCGGACTATTAACCCCGGACGAAGTGACTTCTGCCGGATATCGATTATATTCAGATGCCAATCTGGAACGGTTACAGCAGATATTGTTTTTCAAGGAACTCGACTTCTCTCTGAAGGAGATCAAAAACATTATAACCAACCCCTCCTTCAATCCGGAAGAAGCACTTAATATGCATCGACTTATACTGCTTGAGAAGCGACAACGCTTGGACCAAATGATTGCTACCATTGATAGAACGGTTTTACACATGAGAGGAGAGATTAAAATGACAGCCAAAGAACAATTCGAAGGATTTGATTTTAGCCAGAATCCGTATGAACAAGAAGCGCGGGAACGTTGGGGTGACCATGCCGTCGATCACGCAAATCAGAAGCTGCACAGTAAATCAACCACAGATCAGAAGGCTCTATCCGATCAAATGAACGAAATCTACAAACATCTGGCTTCACTTCGTCACACAAAACCAGCATCTGCGGAGGCACAGGCTGGCATCAAAGAGTGGTACACCTGCCTAAACCAAATGGGAAGCTACTCGCCTGAAGCCTTCAGAGGACTTGGTCAGATGTACGTGGAAGATGAACGCTTCACGCGTAATATTGATCAGTTTGGCGATGGTTTGGCAGTATTTATGAGAGATGCCATGGCTGTATTTGCTGACCAAAACAAATAATATAGCCCTGTCTTCAACCACATACAGTATTATTTAACTCTCATTGCCGTCCAGATGTGGACTGTAAATGATAGTCTGGAAGTTAACACCCTGTCCTGTAAAAGTAAAAATATTCTCGTCATCAGCTTTATTCGCTGTAAATGACATGACCCTTCGGATATTTGAACCTACCTCCTGGGGTGACCCTATCTTTCTTGTGATTAACCTTATGAACATGTTGGATATTATACTAGGGTTATGTGGTAAGTAATTTTAATCGATTCGTGTTGTTGCAAAAGTTATGAGCCGTATCCCACCTACTAGCTGGTAAATACACAAAAGGGACGTACACCCTCAGGCGTATCGTCCCTTTTATGTATGCAAGTAACTCAGCCGCAATGTGAACAAGCCTAACTGCTGCTCACTCTGAGTACTTTATAAATATCTTTTAGTGTAGATGCTTTACTACGTTTCTTCTGCTCCCAGTCCTTCGATATAACCGTTTCACCAGATGCTTAGGATGATGAGCATTAAATTTCTTCTGTCAAACGTTCTTCATTTTGCTACCAAGCGTCCACCCTCTATCCGATTAAGCTCTTGGCGCGTGATCCGATGAAGATGCATCCGTAGCTAGACTGGTTCTCGCCATCCGGCCAGGAATCTGCCATGCAGATACAATCGCAAGCACGATGAATAACAAATCAATCGGTTGACTGAAATAGTCCTGGAAGGTTTCCACAAACGCACTGATCATCTCGCTATCAAACACAAGTTCCATCACGCTTACATCACCAAACAGTTCGGAAGTAAAATAAGCCACCGTCAGGTATTTCCCCAGAAAAATGCCTACGAGAGCAAACAGTACGGCAATAATCTTATGTACTGTCGCAATTCGTTTATTGGAGAACAACACAACTGCGTAGCCCGTGAGCGCTCCAATCAAAATCGCAATTAATCCCACCTCATACTCGGTCATTGCAGCAATAGCTGCCCATACGATGCCTCCCAGAATGGCTGCAATTAAGCCACCAATGATCGGCATACCGATTTTAACTCCTTGTTTCTCTTCCACGTTGTCTTTCCCTCCTGAGTCATGCATATGCTTCTTTTCCAGAATTCACCTTTCCTATGAAACCACAAAATGTCCTATTATTCAACATTTTTCTACTTTTGGTGACCATGATTTATATAATAGAAAAGATATATTAAGCATCCATTTCCTTATTCACTCGAATATATCCTCTTAGTTTTGTCTACATTCATCTCATCATCATTCCCTTGGCACATAAAAAAACATCCCTCCAACAGCATAATAGCCGTAGAAGGGATGTTATCCATATCTGTATCATAGATATAACCAATGTAACCCAGAAAAATACATTGTAAAACTCGCTCTATCTTACCTTTGCACTTCCTTGGAAGGCTGAATGACAGCTGCAATCTGTGCCAAAATGGCATCCACCGATGCTGGATCATGCACATCATACTCATCAATGTTCAGACGCAACACAGGGCAAGCCGTAAACTGATCAATCCACACGGAATAGCGCTCGTGCATGTGCTCCCAATAAGAACGATCTGTCTGAATCTCCATCTCGCGTCCACGTTCCGTAATGCGGTTTAAAATCGAAGGCAGGCTGCCTTCCAGATAGATCAGCACGTCTGGATGTGGGAAATACGGTGTCATTACCATCGCTTCAAACAAACTGCTGTATGTCTCAAAATCGGTAGCAGACATGGTTCCTTGATCCGCATGCATTTGTGCAAAAATGCCCGTATCTTCATAGATGGAACGATCCTGTACGAATCCTCCACCCAGTTCAAAAATCTTCTTCTGTTCCTTGAAGCGCTCTGCCAGGAAATAAATCTGCAGATGGAAGCTCCAACGCTCAAAGTCATGATAGAACTTCTCCAAATAAGGATTGTGATCAACTTGCTCCAGAGAAGTCTTGAAATTCAAACGCTGTGCAAGTGCAGCTGTTAACGTGGATTTACCCACTCCAACCGTACCTGCTACCGTAATTAATGCATTCGTTGGAATGCCATAGTTATTCATATGATATACTCCTTTACCTGATTAACAATCTGCCTGAAGTGCTCAGGATGTTCTACAAAATCGAGTTGCTCCGCATTGACTTTAATGATTACTGGTGGATTTGAGCTATTCGCCAGATAATCCATGCCTGTTTTGTAATCAGCAATGAGTTGTTCCATATATGCCGGGTCCATATCCTGCTCAAATGAGCGTCCACGCTTGTTAATGCGGTACATCAACGTATCGAGTTCAGCTTCAATATAGAGCACCAGATTGGGCTTTGGCAGATCATCTGTTAACAGATGATAGATTTGACGATATTTATCCCGTTTCGTTCCCTTTAAGGTACGATCGGCAAAAATCATATTTTTATAGATATGATAGTCTGAAATGACTGGGGTATTCTGCTCTACATAATGAGCGCCCGTGTCTTCCAGTTGTTTAAACCGATTACACAGAAAAAACATTTCCAATTGGAAACTCCACTCGTCGATATCCTGATAAAAGGAAGCCAGAAATGGATTCTCTTCTACGATTTCTTTAACTAACGGAAGATTCAATTCATGGGAAAGCATCGTTGCCAGCGTTGTTTTCCCCGCTCCGATCGGACCTTCCACGGCAATAAACGGGGCTGATTTCATCGTGTTCACTGTTCCTCCTCGTACTTATGCGTGTTTCCGTTTTCTATATAGACCTCACCTATTGTATCACAGCTTTAAGGATTGGAACGCCAGTATTTTATGTATATAACAAGTCTAATCGGAACTAAAAATTACATTCAAATAAAAAAGACACACTCGATATCATCAAGTGTGTCTTCCTATTGCTTGGCGGCGTCCTACTCTCCCGGGACCCTGCGGTCCAAGTACCATCGGCGCTAGAGGGCTTAACGGTCGTGTTCGGGATGGGTACGTGTGGAACCCCTCCGCCATCGCCACCAAACGCGTAGCTTACATTTCAGAGATCGTTCTCTGAAAACTAGATTCGAAACGAAACATGCGAATGACAACTTGCTATTGGATAAGCCCTCGACCGATTAGTACTGGTCAGCTCCATGCATTGCTGCACTTCCACCCCCAGCCTATCTACCTCGTCGTCTTCAAGGGGTCTTACATACTGGGAAATCTCATCTTGAGGGGGGCTTCACGCTTAGATGCTTTCAGCGTTTATCC